>NZ_AXVU01000024.1:0-112112 GCF_000482585.1 Streptomyces sp. CNQ329
CGGCGACTACGGCCCCGACGCGGGCACCGCGAGCGACACCCGCGGGCCCGGCGGACAGGTCGAGTTCGCCCGTGTCACCGAGCCCGGCAACTTCGGCTGGCCGTACTGCACCGGCGCCAACGACGCCTACCGCGACTACGACTTCGGCTCCGGCGCCTCGGGCGACGCGTTCGACTGCGACGCGCCCGTGAACAACTCGCCGCACAACACCGGGCTGACCGAGCTGCCGCCCGCCCAGCCCGCCTGGATCCCCTACGACGGCGGCTCCGTCCCCGAGTTCGGCAACGGCTCCGAGTCCCCGATGGGCGGCCCCGTCTACCACTACGACGCCGGCCTCGACTCGGCCGTGAAGTTCCCCGAGGAGTTCGACGGGGACTTCTTCGCCGGCGAGTTCGGCCGCCGCTGGATCAAGAACATCAAGGTCGACGGCTCCGGCGGGATCCAGTCCATCAACGACTTCCCCTGGTCCGGCACGCAGGTGATGGACATGGCGTTCGGGCCCGACGGGGCGCTGTACGTCCTGGACTACGGCACCGGCTTCGGCAGCGGCGACGACTCCAGCGCGCTCTACCGGATCGAGCACGTACCGGCGGGCCAGGCAGGCGGCGCCAAGGCCGGCGACGAGCCGGAGGCGGTGAAAGCCGGCGGCGCGGACAGCGGCGCGCCGAAGGCCGCGAGCGCGGCGTCGGTGGAGCTGAAGCTCCCCGGCGACGGGCAGCTCTTCGAGTTCGGCGACGCCGTGCCGTTCGAGATCGAGGTGACCGACCCCGACGGCGGTGAGGTCGACTGCTCGAAGGTGACGCTCGACTACCTGCTCGGCCACGACTCGCACGCCCACCACCTCGCGTCCGCCTCGGGCTGCTCCGGCACCCTGCAGACGCCCCAGGACGGCGGGCACGACGTGAGCGCCAACATCTTCGGCGTCTTCACGGCCAAGTACACCGCCGCGGACGGCACGATCGTCACCGACCAGCACCTCGCGCAGCCCCGGCACCGGCAGGCGGAGCACTTCAAGACCACCGAAGGCGTCGAGGTCGAGCAGTCGGAGTCGGCGGAGGGCGGCGCGCGGGCCGGCGGCATCGACGACGGCGACTGGATCGCCTTCAGCCCGTACCTGGTCGAGGACGGCGACTTCACCGCCCGCGTGGCGGCGGAGGCCGCCGGCGGGGCCGTCGAGGTGCGCGCCGACGCGCCGGACGGCACGCTGCTCGGCACCGTCGACGTGCCGGCGACCGGGGGCGCGGACACGTACGAAGACGTGACCACCACGCTGGCCGACGCGCCGGCGGGCACCACGACGCTGCACCTGGTCTTCACGGGCGCACAGGACGCGCCCTTCACCATCGACTCCTTCACCCTCGGCTCCGGAGGCGAACAGTGACTGACACCACCAAGCGGCGGGCCCGGCGGTTCGCCCTCCCGGCCGCCGCATGCCTGCTGCTGGGCGCCGTGGCCGCGCTGCCGATGACCGGCGCGACGGCGGCCCCCGCACCCAAGGCGCCGGCCGCGGCGGGCGACGAGGCAGCCGCCTTCGACGTGCTCGTCTTCTCCAAGACGGCCGGCTTCCGGCACGACTCGATCGACGAGGGCGTCGCGGCGCTCACCCGACTGGGCACCGAGAACGACTTCACCGTCACGGCCACGGAGGACGCCGGCGCGTTCACCGCGGAGAACCTGTCCCAGTACGAGACGGTCGTCTTCCTGCACACGACGGGCGACGTGCTCGACGCGACCCAGCAGGCCGCGTTCGAGGGCTACATCACGGGCGGCGGCGGCTACATGGGCATCCACGCCGCCGCCGACACCGAGTACGACTGGCCGTTCTACGGCGAGCTGGTCGGCGCCTGGTTCGCCTCCCACCCGGCGATCCAGCAGGCCACGGTGAACGTGGAGGACCACGCGCACGACGCCACCGCGCACCTGGACGACCGGTGGGTCCGCAACGACGAGTGGTACGACTACCGGGCCAACGCGCGCGACACCGCCCACGTGCTGGCCACGCTCGACGAGTCGACCTACGACGGCGGGCAGATGGGCGAGGACCACCCCATCGCCTGGTGCCAGGAGTACGAGGGCGGCCGGTCCTTCTACACCGGCGGCGGCCACACCGCCGAGTCCTACGCCGAGCCGGACTTCGTACGCCACCTCCTGGGCGGCGTCCGCTGGTCGGCGGGCGCGATCGAGGCCGACTGCGGCTGACCCCCGCGCCCCGAGGGCCCGTCGTCGCCGCGAGGGGCGGCGGCGACGGACCGGCCCCCGGGCCGGCACGGGGAACGGGCGGCACGCCGAACCGCCCGTTCGCCGGACCCAGGTGCCCGGCCACATCGGCCGGGCACCTGGCCCGTTCCCGGGCCGGCCGGCGTGACCGGCGGGTCCGGCCGTCCGGCGGCGATCGGGCCGGGAACGGTTCCGGGTGCCCGCCCCCTCAGACGTCCTGAATCCGGCGCCAGGGCCGGTCGGCCTCCAGCGCGAAGGCCAGTTCCAGCAGCGTGCGTTCGTCGCCGTGGGCCGCCGAGAGCATCACCCCCGCCGGCACGCCGCCCGCGGGTCCCGGGTCGGCCGCCGGGGCGGGCAGGGAGATCGCCGGGCTGCCGCCGATGTTGTTGATCGGGGTGAAGGCCACGTACGCCCGGAGGCGGTTCAGCAGTTCCTCGTACGGGACGTTGGGCGAGAGGTGCCCGAGGCGCGGGGTGGTGTGCGCGAGGACCGGGGACAGCAGCACGTCGTAGCGGGTGAGCGCCGCGTCGTACGCCTCGTCCGCGGCACGGCGCAGGCGGCGCAGGAACGCCGGGGTCGTGTGCATCCGGCGCAGGTACGTCGCCCGCAGGCCCTTGCTGAGCCCGTCCATCCGGCGGCCGTCGAAGTGCCGGTCGTACACGAACCGGCCGCCGGCGCCCGCGAGGAAGGCGAGCATGCCCCAATAGGAGATGAAGTCCTGCTCGAAGCGGCCGTCGAGCGGCAGCGCGTACGGCTCGACCATGTGCCCCTGCCCCTCCAGCACGGCGGCGACGGCGGCGACGGCCGCGCGCGTGGCCGCGTCGGTCCTGGCGCCGGTCGGCGACTCGGCCACCAGGCCGATCCGCAGGCGGCGCGTGCCCGGGCCCTCGACCAGGCCCAGCGGGGGCATACGCGGGTTGCGCCAGTGCCGCTCGGCCGCGGCGAGGAACGCGGCGGTGTCGCGCACGGACCGGCTCAGAACGCCGTCGGCGACCATGTCGATCGGCAGCCGGCGGCCCGTCTCGTTGGCCACGACCCGGCCCCGGGTCGGCTTGAGGCCGACGAGCCCGCAGCACGCGGCGGGGATGCGGATGGAGCCGCCGCCGTCGTTGGCGTGCGCGATCGGCACCGCGCCGGAGGCGACGAGCGCGGCGCTGCCGCCGGAGGAACCGCCGGGGGAGTACGACGTGTGCCAGGGGTTGCGGACGGGCTCGTCGTTCTCGTACTCCGTGCTGGCGTTGAAGCCGAACTCCGGCAGCCGGGTCTTGCCGAGGAACGTCATGCCGGTGCTGAGGAACTGACGCGTGAACGGCGCGTGCCGCGGGGCGGGGCGCGGGGTGAAGGCGGCGCTGCCGTGGCCGGTGGGCAGGCCGCCGTAGTCGGTGTTGTCCTTGAGCAGGGTGGGCACTCCGGCGAGCGGGCCGGTGGCGGCTGTCTCCGGCTCGCCCGGTCCGTGCGCGTCGTAGGCGGGGACGGCGACGGCGTGCAGCTCGGGGTCGACCAGGCGGATGCGCTCGACGGCGGCCCGGGCCAGCTCCCCGGCGCTGACCTCGCCGTCGCGGACGAGCGCGGCGAGGGCGACGGCGTCGTGCGCACCCAGGGCGTCGTCCCGGAAGGCGTGGACGGGCCCGCGGTCCGCCGGTGCCGCGGCTCCCGCGGGGGACCCGGCGCTGCGGCCACCGCGCCGGGCCGCCGTGCGGCGCCTGCCCGCGCCGGCGCGCTCGCGGGCGGCCCTGCCGTCCTGCCGGTCCTCGGTGACGTCGTCGGTCATGGCCTGCCTCCCGGCTGGGGCAATGCGGCGGCCATCCGGTCCACCGCCTCGGTCACCACCTCGGGTGAGGTCGCGAAGTTGAGCCGCGCGTGGCCCGCGCCGCCCGTGCCGAACGGGATCCCCGACGCCAGCGCCACGCGCCCGTGCTCCAGGAACACCGCCGCGGGGTCGTCCCCGAGGCCCAGCGTCCGGCAGTCGAGCCAGGCCAGGAACGTACCTTCCGGAGGGCGGTACTCCACTTCCGGCAGCCGCTCGGCCAGCAGCCGCCCGAGCAGCCGCCGGTTCCCGTCCAGCCCGGCCAGCAGCGCGTCGAGCCACGGGCCGCCGTGCCGGAGCGCCGCCACGTGTGCGATGACCCCCAGGTGGCTGGCCCCGTGCGCGACCTCCTCCGGCATCAGCGCCAGCTCGCCCGCCGACTCCTCGCCGGCGACGGCCACCGCCGCCTTCAGCCCCGCGAGGTTCCACGCCTTCGACGCCGACAGCAGGGCGAAGCCCCGCTCCGCGCCGGGCGCGGTCAGATACGGCACGTGCCGCGCGCCGGTACCCGGCGGCACGAGCGGGGCGTGGATCTCGTCGGCGACGACCCGCACCCCGTACTCCCCGGCGAGCGCGGCGACCTGCGCCAGCTCGGCGGCGGTGTGCACGGTGCCGGTCGGGTTGTGCGGGCTGCACAGCAGGAACGCCGCGCGGTGGCCGCCGGAACGGGCGGCGGCGAACGCCTCGGCCAGGGCGGCGAAGTCGAGGCGGCGGTCCGCGCCGAGCGGGGCCTCGACCACGCGGCGGCCCAGGTTCTCGGTGAAGGCGTAGAACGGCGGATAGACCGGGGAGTTGACGACGACGGCATCGTCCGGGCCCGTGACCAGCTTCAGCACCTCGACGATGCCGAGCATCACGTCCGGCACGAGGGCGATCCGCTCGGCCGGCACCCGCCAGTCCCAGCGGCGCTCGGCGAACTCCGCCAGCGCCTCCGCGTACGGCTCGACGGTCGCGTACCCCGTGTCGCCGCGGCCGATGGCGTCGCGCACCGCCTCGGCGACGGGCGCCGCGAGCTGCGTGTCCATCTCGGCGACCCACAGCGGCAGCACGTCGGGCGGATACGCCCGCCACTTCATCGACGTCCGCCGGCGCAACTCCGCGAGCGCCGGCCCGCGCAGCGGGTCGGCCGCCTCGGCGCCGGGCGGCGCGTGCGGGGTTCCGGCGCTCATCGGCGCCCGCCGGCGCGACGTGGCGGGGCGGGCCGGGTGAAAAGGCTGTTCGATCGGGCCATGCCCGCCATGGTAGGTCGGCTCACCGACACCGGACCTGCGATTTCACGCCTCCCGACGCGGCGGTTACCGGCCGCTCGGCGGGCGCGGTCCGGTCTCGCCGTCCGCGAGCTGTTCGAGCCACCTGCGGTGCGCCCCGCCGAACGGTTCCGTGCCCGCCGCCACCGCCGCCATCAGCCACTCGGCCGATGCCCTCGCCCGGGCCACGGTCTCCTCCGCGTAGCCGTAGCGCACCCGGTGTTCGTCGAACTCGTCCTCGTCCAGCAGCCGCGGCTCCCGCTCCCCGCGCCGCCGGGCGACGTCGAGGTCCAGGTCGACCATCGTGACCTCCGCGGCCGAGCGCCACCGCGGCGGCGTGGTGATGTCCGCATAGAGCTCGGTGGTGCGCGGGGGGGCGTTGAAATCGGCGGTCCACCAGGCGTCCCGGGGGAAGAGCGCCACGTACGCGCACGCGAAGGTCACGGGCGGGCCCGCGCCCTTGCGCGTGGTGCCGCCGGCCGGCTGGCCGAGCCACACGCCGTGCTCGTCCTCGCCGAGGCGGCGCATGGTCGAGTTCCAGTGCAGGGTGCCGTCGTACTTGCGGTAGATCACGCGTACCAGGTCGGCCATTGCGGGATCATAGCCCCGGCGGCGGCCCGCCGGGCGGCGCCCCGGCACCGGCCCGGCGTCAGCCCGTCGGCTCCCCGTTGAGCTGGGCGAACTGCAGCCGCAGCCCGTCCACGAGCGCCCGCAGCCCGGTTTCGAAGGCGCCCTCGTCCACCTCCCGCCGGTGCGCCGCCAGCAGATGCGCCCGGCCGAGGTGCGGGTAGTCCTCCGGGTCGTACGCCGCGGGGTCGGTGACGAAGCCGCCCGCGAACGAGCCCAGCGCGGAGCCGGCGACGTAGTACCGCATCAGGGCGCCGACGCGGGTGGCCTCTGCCGGCGGCCAGCCCGCGGCGACCATGCCGCCGAACACGGCGTCCGCCAGCCGCAGCGCCGCCGGCCTGCGGCCGGGGCCCTGGGCGAGCACCGGCACGATGTTCGGGTGCGCGGCCAGCGCCGCCCGGTACGACCTGGCCCAGGCGAGCAGCGCCTCGGGCCACGGCGTGGGGTCCGCGAACATCGACAGGTCGACTTCCCCGACGACGGCGTCGACCGCGGCGTCCAGCAACTCGTCCTTCGTCTCGAAGTGGTTGTACAGCGACGGCCCGCTGACCCCCAGTTCGGCGGCGAGCCGCCGGGTGGACACCGCCTGCAGCCCCTCGGCGTCGACCAGGGCGAGCGCCGCCGTGACGATGCGCTCACGGCTCAGCAGGGGCTTGCGGGGGCGGGCCATGCCGCACATGTTAGAGCGGGCGGGACGGAAACTAGCAGCGCTAACCCGCGTCGGGGGCCGCTCCGGTCCCGACCCGTCACGCCCGGTCCGCAGGCCCCTAAGCGCTTGCTCAGCGTCGGCGGTAGGGTGTTCCCCGCTGCACCCGGGAGAGCGGAGAGCGAGCATGCAGGACGTCCAGGACCCGGCGGCCTGGGGCGGCGTCGAGCCGGAGGCGGCGCAGCGGCTGCTCACCGCGGGGGTCGAGTCCTTCGCGGAGCGCGGCTACCACGCCACCACCACCCGCGACATCGCCGGCCGCGCCGGGATGAGCCCTGCCGCGCTGTACATCCACTTCAAGACCAAGGAAGAGCTGCTCTTCCGTATCAGCAGGGTGGGCCACGAGCGGGCGCGGGCGATCATCGCCGCGGCGGCGGAGTCCGACGGCACGGCGGAGGAGCGGCTGGCGCGCGCCGTCCGCGCCTTCGTGCGCTGGCACGCGGAGCACCACACCACGGCGCGCGTGGTGCAGTACGAGCTGGCGGCGCTCGGCGAGGAGCACTACGCGGAGATCGTCGCGCTGCGGCGGGACATCGACCGGCTGGTGCGGGGGATCATCGAGGACGGCGTACGGGACGGCGCGTTCGCGGTGGCCGATGTGCCGGGGACCGCGCTGGCCGTGCTGTCGCTGTGCGTGGACGTGGCGCGGTGGTTCAGTGCTTCGGGCCGCCGGCCGCCGGACGAGCTGGCGGCGCTGTACGCGGACCTGGTCGGCCGGATGGTCGCGGCGCCGGGCACCGGGGACGCCCGGCGGCAGGGCCCTCAGAAGGAGTAGCGGACCACCGACTCCGCGACGCACACGGGCTTCTCGCCGCCCTCGCGCTCGATCGTGTACCGGAGGGTGAGCTGCACGCCGCCCGCGACCTCGGTGACGTCCGTGATCGTGGCGGACGCCCGCAGCCGGGAGTTCACGGGGACGGGTGCGGGGAAGCGCACCTTGTTCGTGCCGTAGTTGATGCCCATCCGGACGCCCGCGACGTCGATGAGCTGCGGGCCGAAGAGCGGGAGCAGCGAGAGCGTGAGATATCCGTGGGCGATGGTCCCGCCGAACGGGCCGCCCGCAGCCCGCTCCGGGTCGACGTGGATCCACTGGTGGTCGCCGGTCGCCTCGGCGAACAGGTCGATGCGCCGCTGGTCGATCTCCACCCAGTCCGTGTGCCCCAGTTGCTCGCCCACCGCGCCCTTCAGCTCGTCGGCCGAGGTGAACGTGCGGGGCTCTGCCATGGCGTGCCTCCCGGGGCGGGCGTGGGTGCGTGCGGGATGGTCTAAGCGACTGCTTAGCATGGTGGCGCCGCGGCCCCTCTGTCAACGGCCCCGCCCGGGTGCGGCTCCCGCCGGAGAGGGTTCCCCCCGGCATACCGACCGGTTAGTCTGCGCGGTGTCGGCAACCGGGGCGGCAACCGTGGAGAGGCGGGCACCGTGGGCAGCGTGCGCAAGGCGCGGGCAGTGGTCACCGGGGGCGGCGCGGGCATCGGCGCCGCGCTGGCGCGGCGGCTCGCCGCCGAGGGCGCCCGCGTCGCGGTCAACGACCTCGACGCCGCCGCGGCCCGCGCCGTCGCCGCCGAGATTGGTGGCGTCGCGCTGCCCGGCGACGCCTCCGGTGCCGTACCCGCCGCCCGCGAGGCGCTCGGCGGCATCGACCTCTTCTGCGCGAACGCCGGCCTCGCCACGGGCGGCGGCCCCGAGGCCCCGGACGACGAGTGGTCCGCCGCCTGGGACGTCAACGTCATGGCACACGTGCGCGCGGCGCGCGAGCTGCTGCCGGAGTGGCTGGAGCGCGGTGAAGGCCGGTTCGTCGCCACCGTCTCGGCCGCGGGTCTGCTGTCGATGGTCGGTGCCGCCCCGTACAGCGTCACCAAGCACGCCGCGCTCGCCTTCGCCGAGTGGCTGTCCCTGACCTACCGCCACCGCGGCATCGCCGTGCACGCGGTCTGCCCCCAGGGCGTACGCACCGGCATGCTCCGCGCCACCGGGGCCGCCGGGGACCTCGTCCTCGCCCCCGGCGCCATGGAGCCGGAGCAGGTCGCCGACGCCGTCATGGCCGGCATCGCCGAGGACCGGTTCCTGATCCTGCCGCACCCCGAGGTCGCCGGTTACAGCGCCGTGCGCGCCACCGACCCGGACCGCTGGCTGACGGGCATGAACCGTCTGCAGCGGACACTGGAGGACGGCCCCGGCTGAGCCGGACGTCCCGCGGACCTTCCCGGAGACCGTGACGGGCCGGGCCACCGGGGCCGACACTGGAGGCCGGAACGACGAAGGGCGAGAGCATGGCGACGACGACGGGCGGGACCAGCGGCAGGGTGCCGGAGCGGCTGCTCGCCGCCGCCACACGGCTCTTCGCGGAGCGGGGCTTCGACCGTACCTCGGTGCAGGAAATCGTCGAGGCCGCGGGCGTCACCAAAGGCGCCCTCTACCACTACTTCGGCTCCAAGGACGACCTGCTGCACGAGATCTACGGCCGCCTCCTGCGGCTCCAGCAGGAGCGCCTCGACCACTTCGCGGCCCTGGACGCCCCGGTCGAGCGGCGGCTGCGGGCGGCGGCGGCGGACGTCGTCGTCACCACCATCGACCACCACGAGGACGCGCTGATCTTCTTCCGCTCGATGCACATGCTGGGCCCGGAGAAGTCCAAGGAGGTACGGGCGGAGCGGCGGCGTTACCACGAGCGCTTCCGCGGCCTCATCGAGGAGGGCCAGGCCGCCGGGGTGTTCTCCACCGCCACCCCGGCCGACCTGGTGGTGGACTACCACTTCGGCGCGCTGCACCACCTGGGCACCTGGTACCGCCCGGACGGGCCGATGTCGGCCCGGGAGGTCGGCGACCACCTGGCGGAGCTGCTGATGCGGGCCCTGCGCAGATAGCGACGGCGGGCCCGCGCCGTACGGCTCACGCGCCCGGCGCGTACTTCCTCAGCTCGCGCCGGGCCAGCGACCGCTGGTGCACCTCGTCCGGACCGTCCGCCAGCCGCAGCGTGCGCGCCGACGCCCACAGTTCCGCCAGCGGGGTGTCCTGACCGACGCCCGCCGCGCCGTGCACCTGCACCGCGCGGTCCAGGATGCCGGTGACCTCCCGGGGCACAGCGATCTTGATGGCCTGGATCTCCGTGTGCGCGCCGCGGTTGCCCACCGTGTCCATCAGCCACGCGGTCTTCAGCACCAGCAGCCTCAACTGCTCCACCGCCACCCGCGCGTCCGCGATCCACGTCTGCACCACGCCCTGCCGCGCCAGCTCCTTGCCGAACGCCGCACGTTCCACGGCCCGCCGGCACATCAACTCGATCGCCCGCTCCGCCATGCCGATCAGCCGCATGCAGTGGTGGATACGGCCCGGCCCCAGCCGCGCCTGCGCGATGGCGAAGCCGCCGCCCTCGTCGCCGATCAGGTTCGCCGCAGGGACCCGTACGTCGTCGAGCACGACCTCGGCGTGGCCGCCGTGCAGATGGTCCTCGAAGCCGTAGACCTGCATGGCGCGGCGGACCGTGAGACCGGGGGTGTCGCGGGGGACGAGGACCATGGACTGCTGACGGCGCGGGTCCGTTCCCTCCGGGTCGGTCTTGCCCATGACGATGAACACGGCGCAGTCGGGGTTCATCGCCCCGGAGATGTACCACTTGCGGCCGTTGATGACGTACGAGTCGCCGTCCCGCTCGATCCTGGTCTCGATGTTCGTGGCGTCCGAGGACGCGACGGCCGGCTCGGTCATCGCGAACGCCGAGCGGATCCGGCCCTCCAGCAGGGGCTCCAGCCACCGCGCGCGCTGCTCCTGGGTCGCGAACTGGGCCAGCAGCTCCATGTTCCCGGTGTCCGGCGCGTTGCAGTTGAGCGCCAGAGGGGCCAGGTGAGGGCTGCGGCCGGTGATCTCGGCGAGCGGCGCGTACTGCAGGTTCGTCAGGCCCGCGCCGTACGCCGGGTCGGGGAGAAAGAGGTTCCACAGCCCGCGGCTGCGCGCCTCGGCGCGCAGCCCGGCCACGACGGGAGGGTGGACCCACGGGTCGTCCTGCGCGGCGAGCTGCGCGGCGGCGACGGGCTCGGCGGGGTGGACGTGCTCGGTCATGAACGCGAGCAGGCGCTCGCGCAGCTCCTCGGTGCGTGCGTCGGGTGCGAAGTCCATGGCCGGATCAGCCCTCCTGCAGCGTGGTGAGGCCGCCCGCGATGAAGCGGGGCACCAGCTCGCCGATGCGGTCGAAGCCGGCGCCGACGGTCTGGCCGAGCGTGAAGCGGTAGTGGATGCCCTCCAGGATCACCGCGAGCTTGAAGTATGCGAAGGCCGTGTACCACGCGACGCGGGAGACGTCCCGGCCGGACCGCTCGGCGTATCTGGCGGTGATCTCGGCGGCGGTCGGGTGACCGGGCGCGCCGGCGGTGGTGGCGATGGGGGAGTCGGCGCCCAGCGCGGGGGCGCTGTACATGGCCAGCAGGCCGACGTCCGTGAGCGGGTCGCCGAGGGTCGACATCTCCCAGTCCAGCACGGCGGTCACGGTGTCGCCGGCGTCGACGAGGACGTTGTCGAGGCGGTAGTCGCCGTGGACGACGGCGGGTGCCGCGGCGGGGGGCAGGTCGCGGGCGAGGCCGTCGTGCAACTCCTCGATGCCGGGCAGCTCGCGGCTGCGGGAGGCGCCGAGCTGCTTGCCCCAGCGGCGGAGCTGGCGCTCCAGGAAGCCGTCGGGGCGGCCGAAGTCGCCGAGGCCGGCGGCGGCCGGATCGACGGCGTGCAGCCGGACCAGGGTGTCGACGAGGCCGTCGACCACGGCGCGGGTGCGCGCGGGCCCCAGGGGGGTCAGGTGTCCGGCCGTGCGGTAGACCGTGCCGGGAACGTACTCCATGACGTAGAACGGGGCGCCGAGCACGGAGTCGTCGGCGCAGAGCAGCAGGGTCCGCGGCACGGGGACCGGGGTCGGGTGCAGGGCGGTGAGCACGCGGTGCTCGCGGGCCATGTCGTGCGCGGTGGCGAGGACATGGCCGAGCGGCGGACGGCGGACGACCCAGCGGCCGGCGCCGTCGGTGACGTCGTACGTGAGGTTGGACCTGCCGCCCTCGACGAGCCGGGCGCGGAGCCCGCCGCGGACGAGCCCCGGGAGCTGCGCGTCGAGGTGACGCCGTAGCGCGTCGAGATCGAGGCCGGGCGGGTGGTCGTCGCTCATGCGGGGTCCCTCCGGGGGCGGCGGTCGACGGTATCCGGGGCCGATGCCCCGGGTCCATAGTGCCGACCGGTCGGTATGCCGTCCAGCCCGCGCCGCGGACACGCCGACCGCGGGGCGCCGCGAGGGCTCCGTGCGGTGGCGACCTGTCGCTCGGACCGTGCCGAGGCGGGTGGTGCGCTCGCCGTCAGCCCGGGGTGGTCCGGCCCCGGCGGCCCGCGCCTCGCGGGGCGCGCGGGCGCGACCGGCCCGCCGGCCGCGCGGGGTCCGAGTGCTCGGCTGTGCCGAGGCGGGTGGTGCTCAGGGTGTGTTCGCGTCTGTCCCGGGGGGCCGGGCCGCCGGCAATGTGTGCCGCCGGGGCCGTATGCGCGCCGGCTGCGCGGGGCGGGTCGCTCGGGCTGTGCCGAGGCGGGTGGTGTCCGTGTCCGTCCTTTTCCGGACCGGTGGGGGCCGGGCCGTCCACGGCCCGCACCATGCGGGCGCCGCGGTGTGCCGGCCTCGCGAGACCGGTCGCCGGCGCCGGCCGGGGGTGCTGCTGCGCGCCTGTCCTCGGCCGGTCGGAGTGAGGCCCACCGCTCGCCGCCCCCCCCCGCCCGTGGCCCGCGTCGCGCGGGCGCCGCGGGGGCGGCGGCTGCGGCGGGCCGGGCCCCCGGGGTCCCGCCGTGCGCGCCGCAGGCGCTACGCGTGGCAGGGCATCATCTCGCCGCCGTTCAGCGCCGCCATGTCCGCGAAGTACTGCGCCGCGTCCAGCGGGTGGCCCTCCGGCTCGCCGGCCAGCTCGCTGTATGCCCGGTGCAGGTTCGCCACCAGCCGCTCCGGCTCCCCCAGCTCCGCGAACGCCTCCGGGTCCGCCGCCCGCGCTGTCTCCAGCGGCGTCCGGCCCGCCGCACGGCCCTGCGCGGCCAGCTCGCCGACGTAGCGCAGATACCGCTCCACCGTGTCGAACACCCCCGCGTCCGTCACCGGCCCGTGTCCCGGCACCACCGTCTCGGCGCCCAGCGACCGCAGGTGTTCCAGCGCCCGCAGCGACCCCCCGAGCGAGCCGAACGCGACGAACGGCGTCCCGCCGCATATGGCTATGTCCCCGGCGAACACGACCCGCTGCTCCGGCAGCCACACCACCGTGTCCCCGACGGTGTGCGCCGGCCCGGGGTGCAGCATCCGGACCTCCGTGCCGCCCGTGGTCAGCGTCATCGACTCGGTGTACGTCATGTCCGGCGCCGTCAGCCGTACGTCCCCGTACTCCACCTCCGGCCACACCAGCTCCAGATGGCGCCCCGCGGCCAGCACCTGTTGCCGGCATGCGGCGTGGCCGACGACCGTGGCGGGGGCGAAGACGCTGTTGCCGTACGTGTGGTCGCCGTGGTGGTGGGTGTTGACCACGAGCGCCGGGTCGGGTGCCCCGCTGGCGAGCACCGCCTCGCGCAGCAGCCGTGCCCGGGGCTCGGTGGCCGCGGTGTCGACGAGCAGGGTGGTCGTGCCGTCGCTGACGAAGCCCGCGTTGCTCAGGCACCAGCCGCCGTCCGGCTGGACGTAGGCGTGCACGCCGGTGGCGAGCTGCACGGAGTACGGCGTGCGGGCCGCGTCGACCGCGCGGTCCACGATCTGCGCCGGTGTGCCGTCGATGGGTACCGCGGCCCCGTGCTCGTCGGGCGCCAGCGGTTCGAGCGCCGCGAACTGGGCGTCCAGCACGTCGTGGGGGACGAACAGCTCCTTGCGCTCGGCCAGTCGCGCGCCGATCAGGCGCCGGGAGCCCTCCAGGTGCAGGAAGTACACCCCCGGCACGGCCGCCGCGAGCCGGTCGCGGTCGCGGCGGCGCAGGGCGGGCCGGCTGACGACGCCGCCGCTCGCGGACCGTCTGCGCAGCCAGGCGGTGACGGCGGCGTCGGGCGGCCCGTCGCAGGCGTGGGGGAGGCCGGCCTCCCGGGCGATGTCCGTGCCGTCCGCGTACGGCACGTTCAACCGCTCGGCCAGCTCCCGGCCCACCGTGGTCTTGCCGCAGCCGGACACGCCCATGACGACGATCAACGGCACGGTGACGGCCATGCGCATGCCCCCTCAAGACAACGCCCGCCTGCGCGGTGGTGCTGTCCTGCGAGCTTAGAACCCGGCCGGCACGCGCGGCGGCCCGCGAGCCGTCCGCGGGCGCCGGCCCGCGTCACAGGAGCAGCGCCGCCGCGGACAGCGCGGACGCCACCACGCACAGGCCCGCTGCCACCGCGAGCCCGGGCGGCATCGACGCCGGTGCGGCGGAGGCCAGTTGGTTGATCCGACGCTGGCCCGCGGCCAGGAACACCAGCCACGTGCACAGCGCGAGCGACAGCCCCGCGTACCGGCCCGCCGAGGCGCCCTCGACGACCACCCGCCGTATCTCCAGCACCACCACGACGGCGAACGTCAGCGTGGTGCGCCGCCACGCGAAGCGCGTACGCTCCGGCTGCGCCGCGGGGTCCCGGGGGTCGCTCACCGCCCCGTCCCGATCAGCACCACCACGATCAGCGCCACCGCCGCCACCGCCGTGCCGACGGCGAGCAGCCCCGGAAAGCGGGACTCCGGCAGGTCCTCGCCGCGGCGCATCGCCCGCTCGCAGCGGATCCAGTGGTTGACGGCCCGTACCGCGCAGACCGCTCCGCCCGCCAGCAGCACCGCGGCGATGACCGTACGGAAGGGGCGGGACATCTCATCCAGGAACTGGTCGGCGGCGATGCCGCCGCCGACGAGCGCCAGCGCGGTCCGCACCCACGCGAGGAACGTCCGCTCGTTGGCGAGCGAGAAGCGGTAGTCCGGCGTGCGGCCTTCACCGCGCAGCCGCCGGGGCGCGAACCACAGCCGCACGGCGGACGGACGTTCGGGGTCGCTCACGGCCTCGACCCTAACCGAACGCCGCCGCGCACCCGGCGGCCGACCCGCCCCGCCCGCGGCGCGGCCCGCGGCGGGCGAAGTGCCCGGCGCCCGGCGGTTGACGGGCGGACGCCCAGTCAACAGGATCTGAACCGACCGGTAACCTTCGAAGGGGCGGCAGCCATGGTCTACGACGCCGACGTCATCGTGATCGGAGCGGGGCTCGCCGGCCTCGCCGCGACCGCGGAACTGGCCGACGCCGGACGCAGGGTCATCCTGCTGGACCAGGAGCCGGAGCAGGCGCTCGGCGGCCAGGCGCACTGGTCCTTCGGCGGCCTGTTCTTCGTCGGTTCGCCCGAGCAGCGCCGGATGCGCATCCGCGACAGCCGCGAGCTGGCCTGGCAGGACTGGCTCGGCACCGCCGGCTTCGACCGCGCCGAGGACCACTGGCCGCGCAAGTGGGCCGAGGCGTACGTCGACTTCGCCGCCGGTGAGAAGCGCTCCTGGCTGCGCTCCATGGACGTCTCGTTCTTCCCGGTCGTCGGCTGGGCCGAGCGCGGCGGCTACGACGCGGAGGGCCACGGCAACTCCGTACCCCGCTTCCACATCACCTGGGGCACCGGTCCGGGCCTCGTCGCCCCCTTCGAGCGGCGGGTACGCGAGGCCGCGGAACTGGGCCGCGTGGAGATGCGCTTCCGCCACCGCGTCACCGGCCTCGCCCGCAGCGCCGGCGCCGTCGACACCGTCAGCGGGGAGATCCTCCAGCCCAGCGACGCCCCGCGAGGCATGGCCAGCAGCCGGGAGGTGGCCGACACCTTCGAGCTGCGCGCCCAGGCGGTGATCATCACCTCCGGCGGCATCGGCGGCAACCACGACCTCGTCCGCGCTCACTGGCCCGAGCGCCTCGGCGCCCCGCCGGAGAAGCTGCTCTCCGGCGTCCCCGCGCACGTCGACGGGCTGCTGCTCGACGTCGCCGGGGCCGCCGGCGGCCGGCTGATCAACCGCGACCGGATGTGGCACTACACCGAGGGCATCGAGAACTGGGACCCCGTCTGGGCCCGGCACGGCATCCGCATCCTGCCCGGCCCCTCCTCGCTGTGGCTGGACGCGACCGGCCGGCGGCTGCCCGTGCCGCTGTTCCCGGGCTTCGACACGCTCGGCACGCTGGAGCACATCATGAAGTCGGGGTACGGCTACACCTGGTTCGTCCTCAGCCAGAAGGTGATCGAGAAGGAGTTCACGCTCTCCGGCAGCGAGCAGAACCCGGACCTGACCGGCAAGAGCGTGCGCGACGTGCTGGGCCGGGCCGGCTCCGGGGCGCCCGCCCCGGTGCAGGCGTTCATGGACAACGGTGCCGACTTCATCGTCGAACGCGACCTCGGCACGCTGGTGCGCCGGATGAACGAGCTGACCGGCGACAAGCTGATCGACGAGGAGGCGCTGCGCCGCACGCTCGCCGCGCGCGACCGCGAGATCGGCAACGCCTACACCAAGGACATGCAGATCACCGCCCTGCGCGGCGCCCGCAACTTCCTCGGCGACAAGCTCATCCGTGTCGCCTCCCCGCACCGCTTCCTGGACCCGAAGAACGGCCCGCTCATCGCCGTGCGGCTGAACATCCTCACCCGCAAGTCCCTCGGCGGGCTGGAGACGGACCTGTCCTCGCGGGTGCTCACCGAGGGCGGGGAGCCGCTGCCGGGCGTGTACGCAGCGGGGGAGGCCGCCGGTTTCGGCGGGGGCGGCGTCCACGGGTACCGCTCGCTGGAGGGCACCTTCCTCGGCGGCTGCCTCTTCTCCGGCCGCGCCGCGGGCCGCGCCGCCGCGAAGGCGGTGGGCTGAGGGCCCGCACGGGCCGCCCGCCGCCTAGGCGTCCGTGCCCGGCGCCGGGGCCGGGTCCGGCGCCGGGCCGGGCACCCGGGCCTTCGTCTCCGCACGCCGCGCGCCCAGCAGCCCCGCGCCCGCGATGAGCCCGCCGGCCAGCAGCGTCACCAGCCCGAACGACACCGTCAGCGATGTCGCGTCGGCGACCTGCCCGATCGCCGCCGGGGCCACCAGCCCCGAGGCGTACATGATCGTCGCCACCCCCGCGATCGCCTGGCTCGGCGCCTGGGCGGACCGCGCCGCCGCCGCGAAGACCACCGGAACCACCACCGCGATGCCCAGGCCCAGCAGCCCGAACCCGGCCATCGCCTGCGCCGCGGCGGAGGAGGTGACGATGAGCACGCCGCCCAGCGTCGCCAGCACCCCGCCCGCGCGCACCGTGCGCACCGGGCCGAGGCGTTCCACGACCGCGTCGCCCAGGAGCCGGGCCACGGCCATCGTCAGCGCGAAGCCCGTGGTGCACGCGGCGGCGAGACCGGCGGAGGAGTCCATCTCGTCGCGCAGGTAGACGGCCGACCAGTCCAGGCTGGCGCCCTCGGCGAACACCGCGCAGAACCCCACCACGCCGATGAGCAGCGCGGACTTCGGCGGCAGGGCGAAGTGCGGCGGCGGCTCCTCCTCGGCGTGTGCGACGGGCGCGAGCACCCAGCGGCAGGCGACGGCCGAGACCGCGGTGAGGACGCCGGCGGCGAGCGCGAAGTGCACCCGGCCGTCCAGACCGGTGTGCGCGGCGACGGTGCCCGCCGCCGAGCCCGCCAGCGCACCGCCGCTCCACATGCCGTGCAGCCCGGACATGATCGAGCGGCCGAGCCGCTGTTCGACGTCGACGCCGAGTGCGTTCATGGCGACGTCCGCCATGCCCGCGGTCGCTCCGTACACGAACAGGCCCGCGCACAGCGTCGCGAGACCGGGGGCGAGCGCCGGCAGCACCAGCGCGAGACACCACAGGACCATCAGCCCGCGCAGCGCACGCCGGGCGCCGAAGGTGTGGCTGATCCGGCCCGCGAGCGGCATCGCGGTGGCGGCTCCGAGCGCGGGCATCGCCAGGGCGAGGCCGAGCTGGCCGGCGCTGATCCCGGCGTGGTCCTGCACCCAGGGGACCCGGGTGGCGAAGCTGCCGGTGACCGCGCCGTGCGCGGCGAACACCGCCGCGACGGCGTACCGCGCCCGCCGTATCTCGCCCGTGCTCGCCACCCGGCCTCCTCCGCCCGCCCGTTGAGTCCCGTCCGGGCACCGGCCGGTCGTCCCGACCGGCCCCTCATCTGTCCAACCAGCTCGATTCCCGCTCACGATCGCACACGAACACGTGCGGCCGAGCACGGTGGTGCGATCCTCCCGGTGTCCTTTCCCCGTGTCAGGGGTCTTGCCTCGTGCCGCCGCGCCCTCTACGTTTTGCGCTCAGACATCCCACCTCCTACGTCCCATGACTCCGGAGTCGCCGCATGCGCACCTCGACCAGCCTCCTGTTCCTCTCCGCGACCGCCCTCCTCGGCACCCTGGCCGCCGGCCCCGGCACGGCGGCGGCCGACGCCGGAGCCACGGCGTCCGCCAAGGCCCCCTGCACGTCCTCGGTCCCCTACAGATCCGGCGAGGGCGGCTACGACACCTACCGCATCCCCGCCAGCATCAAGACCCGCGGCGGCTCCCTCCTCGCCTTCGCCGAGGGCCGCGTCGGCGGCGCCGGGGACAGCGGCAACATCGACGTCGTCGTCCGCCGCTCCGAGGACGGCGGCTGCACCTGGGGCCCGATGTCCGTCGTGGCCGCGGGCGGCGGGAACACCCGCGGCAACCCCGCGCCCGTCGTCGACCCGAAGACCGGCGACCTGGTCCTCGTCACCTCGTACAACAGCGGCGAGGTCACCGAGGCGCAGATCATGCGCGGCGAGGCCACCGCCGAGCAGAGCCGGCGGGTCTTCGTGCAGCGCTCCACCGACGACGGCCGCACCTTCGGCGAGCCGCGGGAGATCACCGCCGACGTCAAGCTGCCGCAGTGGCGCTGGTACGCGACCGGTCCCGGGCACGCCGTCGCCCTCCGGCACGGCCCGAACCGCGGCCGGCTCGTCATCCCGTCCAACCACTCCACCTCCCCGCCGGCCGGCTCCGCCGACACCGGGCAGGAGGCCAGGTACTACGGCGCCCACGCCATCTACAGCGACGACGGGGGCCGCACCTGGCAGATGGGCTTCATCGACGACCAGTACGAGGGCGAGATCAACAGTAACGAGAACATCGCCGCCGAACTGCCCGACGGACGCCTGTACTTCAGCACCCGCGACCAGAACGGCACCTCCGAGGGCAACCGCCTCGACACCTACTCCAGCGACGGCGGCACGAGCCTCGACCGGCCGTACGGGGTGCAGCAGGACCTGAACGAGGTGCCCGTCGTCCAGGCGAGCGTGCTGCAGCCCGTGGGGCGGCACGCGCCGCTGCTGTTCTCCGGCCCGTCGAACCCGGAGAAGCGCGAGAAGATGGCCCTCTGGCGCAGCGACGACGCGGGGCGCAACTTCACCAAGGTGACGACGCTGTCGCAGCAGCCCGCGGCGTACTCGGACCTGGTGCAGGTCAACGGCCGGACGCTCGGGATCCTGTACGAGACGGGGGCGTCCGGGTCGTCCGAGACCATCGAGTTCCGCCGCCTGGACCTGCGGAACCTCGACGGCTGACGCGACGGGCGGCGCCGTACGCCCGCCGACGGCGACCGACGGTGCCTGACGGCCGGTCGGTCGGGTGCTGCCCGCCCGCCGCCGGCGTGCCGGGGCTTTCCCCGGCGCACCGGCGGCGGCGGGCGCGACCTAAAATCTCCTTGTGGTGGCGATAGGCGTGCTGGGCCCGCTCGCCGCCGAGGTCGACGGCGTGCCGGCCGAACTCAGCGGCCCGCGCCAGCGTGCGGTCCTCGCCCTGCTGCTGACGGCGCGCGGGGAGACGCTCTCCGCGGACCGGATGATCGACGACCTGTGGAACGGGGCGCCGCCGCCGCGCGCACGAGCCTCGCTCCAGGCATACGTCTCCCATCTCCGGCGCGGACTGGAACCCGGCCGCTCCCGCCGCGCCCCGGCCCGGCTGCTGGTCAGCACCCGGCCGGGCTACGCCCTGCACCTGCCCGAAGAGGCCGTGGACGCCTGGCGCTTCGAACGGGCGCTCACCCGGACCCGGCATCTCCTCGCGCCGGACCCGGGGCGGGCGCGTACGGAGACGGCGGCGGCGCTGCGGCTGTGGCGGGGCGCGGCGTACGCGGAGTTCGCCGACGCGCCCTGGGCGGCGGCCGAGACCGCCCGCCTGACAGGGCTGCGGCTGACCGCCCGCGAGATCCACGCCGCGGCGACCCTCCGCCTCGGCCGCCCCGGGGGACCGGTCCCCGGCCCGGGGACCGACCCGGCCACCGCACCCGCCGCCGAAGACGCCGTCCTCGACGGGCTCGACGCCGGTGTCGCCGCCGGGCTGCTCACCGAGCCCGGCCCCGGCCGCGTCCGCTTCGCCCACACCCTCGTACGCGACACCCTTTACACCGATACCAGCGGTCTGCGCCGCGCCCGGCTGCACGCCGCCCTCGGCCGGGCCCTGCGCGAGCTGCGCCCCGACGACGTCTCCGCCATCGCCCACCACCACCTGCGCGCCCCCGGCACCGCCACCGCCCGCACCGCCGTCGACTACGCCGTACGCGCCGCCGCCCTCGCCGGGCGCCGCTACGCCCACGACACCGCCGCCGGACTGCTGGGCCGGGCCGTCGCGTGCGTCGATCGCCACCCCGCGGCGTTCGCCGGTGAGGACGCCGCCGCCCGCGTCGTCGCCCTGCTGGGGCTGCAGTTGCAGGCGCGGGCCCGCGGCGGCGCCGTCGTCGAGGCGCAGGCCGTCCGCGCCCGTGCCATGGACGTCGCCGAGCGGCACGGCCGCGACGACCTGCTGGTGGAGGCGCTGACCGCCTGGACCGAGCCCACCGCCTGGGAGCGCAGGCCCTACCCGCAGGAGGACACCCGCGCCGCCGCCGTGCTGCGCCGTCTGCTGGCGGACCGCACGCTCGACGACGCCGTCCGCTGCCGGCTGCTGGACGCCCTCGCCGCCGCCGTCGACAGCTCCGCGGGCCCCGTGCACGCGGGGCGGGCGGCGGCGGCCGAGGCCGTCGACCTGGCGCGCGGCCTCGGCGACCCGGGGCTGCTCGCCCAGGTGCTCGCCACCCGGAGCAGGGCCATGGACTGGGAGATCGACCCCGCGCCGCGCGAGAAGATCGCCGCCGAGCTGGCGCAGCTCGCGGCGGAGCACGACATGCCCACCTACGCGTGGTTCGCCGCCTACCTGGCGGCCGGGACCGCCGCCGTCCGGGGGGACGTCGCGGCGATACGCCGGCACGTCGCCCGCGGGCTGGAGATCGCCGAGACCCACCGGCTCAGCGAGCCCGACGCGGTCCGGCACGTCCAACTGGCCGCGCTGCACATGGCCGGGGACCGCCTCGCGGCGGCCGAGCGCGGCTACACCGAGGCCGTCGCCCGGTTGCGCGCCAACGGCTCCCCGCACGCGCAGGACAGGTGGACGGTGTCGCGCTTCGCCCTGTGCTGGCGCAAGGGCCGGCCGGCGGAGGTGCTGCCGGAGCTTCGGGAGGCGCTGTCGGTGTACGGGGCCCTCGCGGGCGACTCCCTCGCGCTGGCCCTGATCGACGCCGGCCGCCCGGACGAGGCCCGCGCCGTCCGCGCCGAACGACCGCCCATCAGGCAGGACTTCTTCTACTCGCTCTTCCTCACCGCCCGCGCGCTGGCCGTGGTGGCGCTGGAGGAGCGGGACGAGGCCGAGGGCCTGCTGGCCGAGCTGCTGCCGCTGCGCGACGTGGTCGCGGGAGCCGCGAGCGGGTGCCTGGCCCTGCGGCCCGTCGCCCAGACGCTCGGCGACCTCGCCCTGCTGCTGGGCCGTACGGACCAGGCCGCGGACCACTACGCGCACGCCGCCACCGTCGCCCGCCGCTGGCAGGCGCCGCGCTGGCTGGCGGACGCCGAGGCGGCGCTGGCCGCGCTGCCGTACCGGTCTCGAGCTGGGTGCCGATCCTGATGTTCACCATCCTGTTCGGGCTCTCCATGGACGACGAGGTCTTCCTGCTCTCCCGGATCCGGGAGGACTGGCCGGCCACCGGCGACGCGCACGGCAGCGTCGTCCGCGGCCTCGCGGCGACCGGGCGCGTCATCACCAGCGCGGCGGCCATCATGATCGCGGTGTTCACCGGATTCGCGATCGACCCCGACGTGACGGTGAAGATGATCGGTGTCGGCATGGCGGTGGCGGTGCTGGCGGACGCGACGGTCGTCCGCACGGTGCTGGTGCCGGCCACGATGACGCTCCTCGGGCGGGTGAACTGGTGGCTGCCCCGCTGGGCGGACCGGCTGCTGCCGGAGCTGCACCTCGAACCGGCCGCGTCCGCCGCCCCCGCCGCGCACCCGGACCCCGCGGCCCCGGCGGACCCGAGGGCCCCGTCGGCCACCGGGGAGACCGGCGGCGGCAAGGGGCGGGTCCCCGTCGGCGGCGGAGGATGACAACGCCGGGAGGGGCGGGGCCCCGTGCCCCCGCCCCTCCCGGCGCCGTACGGCGTCTGCGCCGCGTCAGTGCAGCCCCGCCGCGGCGAGGTGCTTCTCCACCCGCCCCACCTCCTCGGCGTCCAGCGGGATCTGCGGCACCATCGTCGCCGGGCAGTCGATGACCCCGCGCAGATGCAGGGCCGCCTTGAACGCGCCCAGGGCCGACGAACTCATGCCCATCCGCGCCGGATCGCCGCTCCCGACCATCCCGAAGAGCGCGAGCAGCCGCTCTTGCTCGGCACGGGCCGACACCCAGTCGCCCTCCCGCGCACTGCGGTACAGCCGCACGTACCCGTGCGGGTCGACGTTGCCGAGGCCCGGGACGACGCCGTGGGCGCCCATCGCCAGCGCGCTGTCCACCATCGTCTCGGACCCCGTCAGCGCCGAGAAGCCGGCGACCTCGTCCCGTACGCCGACGACGACGCGGCGCAGCCCCGTCTCGTCGCCGCTGGAGTCCTTCAGCCCGGCCAGCACCCCGTCCGCGGCGAGCCGGAGCACCAGGTCGGGTCCGAGCTTGGTGTGCACCGACGCGGGCAGGTCGTAGGCGTAGACCGGCGCGCCGGTGCGGCCGGCGACCTCGCGGTAGTGCCGGTCGACCTCCGCCGGGTGGGTACGGGTGTAGAACGGCGCGGTGACGACGAGCGCGTCCGCGCCGGCGTCGAGCGCGCTGCGGGCGTGGTCGAGCACGCGCGGCGTCGTCATGTCGATCGCGCCGGCGAGCACGGGCAGTTGGCCGCCGACGTGCCGTACCACCGTGTCCACCACGGCCCTGCGCTGCTCGTCCCTGAGGTAGGCCGCCTCCGAGGACGAGCCGAGCACGAAGAGCCCGTCGACGCCCCCCGCCACGAGGAAGTCCACCAGCCTGATCAGCGAGGCGGTGTCCACCTCGGCATCCGGCGTCAGGGGGGTACAGACAGGCGGTACGACGCCGGTCAGGTGGGTGGGACGGGTCATGCGTTCTCCTTCGCTTGGATCACGAGATCGCGGGTGCTCTCCGCGGCGGCCACCGGATGGTGGCAGCGGAACCGGTGGGCGTGTGCCGCCTGCGTGACCTCCGGCATGGCCGCGGCGCACTCCTCCGTGGCCTTCCAGCACCGGGTACGGAACGGGCAGCCGCTCGGCGGCCGGGTCGCCGAGGGCACGGGGCCGACGAGCGGGATCGGGTCGATGGGGTCGAGCAGCCCCGGGGTCGCCGAGAACAGCGCCCGCGTGTACGGGTGCCGGGCGGTGTCCGTGCCGCGGTCCCCGGGGGCGTCACCGCCGGAACCCAGCGCCACCGCCGGCGCCTCCTCCACGATCCGGCCCAGGTACATGGTGATGACGCGGTCGCTCATCCGCCGCACCGTCTGGATGTCGTGCGAGACGAACACCAGCGCCAGGTTCAGCCGCTCCTTCAGATCGAGCAGCAGATTGAGGATCTGGGCGCGCACGGACACGTCGAGCGCCGACGTCGGCTCGTCGGCCACCACCAGGTCCGGCTCCAGCGCCAGGGCACGGGCGATGGCCACCCGCTGCCGCTGCCCGCCGGACAACTGCCCCGGCAGCGCGTCCGCGAGCACCGGCGGCAGGCCGACGAGGGCCATCAGCTCCCGTACCCGCTCGGTGCGCTGCGCGGACGTGCCGCGGCGGTGCACGTCGAGCGGGTCGCGGAGGATCTGCCGGACCGGCAGCCGCCGGTTGAGCGCCGTCGACGGGTCCTGGAAGATCATGCCCGCGCCGGTGCCGATGGCCGTGCGCCGTTCGCCGCCGTCCATCGTCCAGATGTCGCGGCCCCGGAACTCCACCGTGCCGGCCGTCGGGGGCTGCACCCCGACCAGCACCTTCGCCAGCGTCGACTTGCCGCAGCCGGACTCGCCGACCACGCCGACCGTCTCGCCCGCCGCGATCGTCAGGTCCGCGCCGGTCAGCGCGTACACCCGGTCGCGGGCGAACAGGCCGCCGGTGCGGGCCCGGTGCACCACGTGCGCGTCCCGTACGGCGATCAGCGCCGGCGGCGCACCGCCGCCCCCGGCCGGGGACTCGCCGGCTGGGCCGCCGCTGTCCTTCGCGCTCATCGCAGCGCCTCCTTCTCCGCCTCGCCCGCGGCGGTGACCACGGTGGCGACCGCCGGGTGGTGGCACGCCACCTCGTGTCTGCGTTCCTCGCCGAGAAGTTCGGGCGCGGTCTCCAGACACGCGCCGCTCGCCATCGGACAGCGGTCGGCGAACCGGCAGCCGGCGGGGAAGTCGGCCGGCGAGGGCACGACGCCGCGGATCTGCGTCAGCCGCTCCTGGGCGGACTCCAGTGACAGCACCGAGCCCAGCAGCCCGCGGGTGTAGTGGTGGGCGGGCGCCTCGACCAGGTCGGCGGTCACGCCGGTCTCGACGATCTGCCCGCCGTACATGACGACCACCCGGTCGGTGACGTCGGAGATCAGTGCCAGGTCGTGGCTGACGAGGACGAGCGCGAAGCCCAGCTCCTCGCGCAGCCGCAGCAGCAGCTCGATGACCTGCGCCTGCACCGTGACGTCGAGCGCGGTGGTGGGCTCGTCGGCGACGATGAGCTTCGGGTTGCGGGAGAGCGCCATGGCGATGAGCACCCGCTGCCGCTGCCCGCCGGACAGCTCGTGCGGATAGCTGCGCAGCGTACGCTCCGGGTCCAGCCCCACCAGCTCCAGCAGCTCGCCCGCGGTGCGCGTACCGCCGCGCCGGATCAACTGCTTGAGCTGCGCGCGGATCGTCATCGCGGGGTTGAGCGAGCTGAGCGCGTCCTGGTAGATCATCGCCATCTCGTGCCCGAGCAGTTTGCGGCGCACCCGCATCGGCGTGCCGATCAGCTCCCGGCCGTCGAAGACGACGCTGCCGCGGACGCGCGCGCCGTCCGGCTCCAGGCCCATCACCGTCAGCGCCGTCAGCGACTTGCCGCAGCCCGACTCGCCGACGAGGCCGAGGACTTCACCGGGACGGATGTCGAAGCTGATGCCGTCGACGATGTCCACGCCCGCGTGCCGTGTGTCGAAGCCGATGGCCAGGCCCTTCACCGACAGTACCGGCGCGCCGCCGGGCAGCGGCCGGGCCCGTTCGCGCAGCCGCCGGGCGGCCTCGTCGAGTCCGGGCAGCTCCAGCACCTGGCCGGTGCCGGGCGCGGCGGCCTCGATCCGGTCCTCGGCGACCGCGTCCTTGACCGGCACGCTCTCGGCCCGCCGGGAGGCGGGCGCCGCCCAGGCGTCCGAGATGCCCTCGGAGAGGATGTTGAGCGCCAGCACGGTCAGCAGCATCAGCAGGCCCGGGAAGACCGTGGCCCACCAGCCGCCGAGCAGCACCATGTTCTTGCCGTCCGCGATGACACTGCCCCAGGAGGGGTCCGGGGGGCGCACGCCCGCCCCGATGAAGGACAGCGACGCCTCGAAGACGATCGCCTCGGCGACCTGCACGGTGCAGAACACCAGGATCGGCGCGGCGCAGTTGATGGCGACGTGCTTGACGATGATGTGCGGCGTACGCGCCCCGATGACCCGTTCCGCGGTCACGTAGTCCTCGCCGTACTGGTCCAGCACGTTGGCCCGTACGACCCGCGCGATCGGCGGCACGTACAGGAACGCGATGGCGCACACCAGCACCGGGATGCTGCCGCCGAACACGGCGACGAGCACCGCGGCCAGCGCGATCCCGGGGAACGCCATGACGACGTCCAGGCAGCGCATGACGAACTCGTCCACCGCCTTGCGGGAGGTGGCGGCCACGGCGCCGAGGAACGCCCCGGCGACCAGGGCCAGCAGCGTGGCGCCCAGGCCGATGACCAGCGACCAGCGGGCCCCGTACATCAGCCTGCTGAGGATGTCGCGGCCGAGGCTGTCCTGCCCCATCCAGTGATCGGCCGAGGGGTGTCCGGTGCCGTCGGCCTGGGCCTGCTGGTCGAGCGGGTCGTGCGGGGCGAGCAGCGGCGCGAACACCGCGACGAGCACGACCAGGGCTATCAGCCCCAGCGAGATCCGGGACGTCCAGGGCAGCCGGGTGAGCCCGCGGAGCCTGAGCCCGGGCCGGGACAGCCGCTCCGCGAGCTTCTGGCGGCCCCCGAGGGTGGCGAGCATCAGGCGGCACTCCTCAGTCGGGGGTTGACCAGCAGATAGAGGATGTCGATGACGAGGTTGACGATGACGAAGGCGACCGCGACGGTGAGCACCACGCCCTGCACCACCGCGGGGTCGCCGTTCTTCACCGCGTTGATCATCAACGTGCCCATGCCGGGCAGGGAGAAGATCGTCTCGATGACGACCGCGCCGCCGAGCAGGTATCCCACCCGCAGCCCGAGCACGGTCAGCGGGTTGACCAGCGCGTTGCGCAGCACGTTGCGGCCGACCACGACGACCGGCGGCAGTCCGCTGCCGATCGCCGTGCGCACGTAGTCCTTGTCCAGCTCCTCGACGACCGCGGTGCGGACGATGCGGGTGAGCTGCGCGGCGACGTGCAGCGACAGCGCGATGGCCGGCAGCGTCATGGTCTTGAGCCAGCCCGTGAAGGAGTCGCCCGGGTTGACGTACCCCCCGGAGGGGAACCACCCCCGGTCCACCGCCAGGTACTGGATCAGCAGCAGCGCGACCCAGAAGGCGGGCGCGGCGACGCCGACCAGCGAGACGACGCGGATCACCTGGTCCGGGATCCGGTCGCGGTAGATCGCGGCCGTGACCCCGAAGAGCACCGACAGCACGAGGGCGATGGCGAGCCCCAGGAAGGTGAGCTGCATGGTCAGGGGCAGCGCGGTGGTCACCTGGTCGATGACCGGCCGGCCGTTGAGCACGCTGAGACCCATGTCGCCCTTGAGCAGGTCGCCGACGAAGGCGGCGTAGCGCACGGGCAGGGGGTCGTTGAGTCCGTGCTCCTCGCGGTAGTCGTCGAGCTGCTGCTCGGTGGGGTTGGCACCCTGGAAGTGCGCCACCGCCGGGTCGATGTCCGAGAAGCGCATGACGAGGAAGACGAACAGCACGATCCCGAGCATCAGCGGGACGAGCAGGGCGATGCGGCGTAGCAGCATCCTGGCGATCTGGGCCACGTACGTGAGCTCCTAGCCTTGACTGACCGTGACGTGCCGCCCTACGCGGGCTTTGCCTTGAGGAGGTTGATGCCGGGGTAGGGCTGCGGCTGGATCCCGGTGATCGCGTCGGGGTCCCAGGCGGTGATCAGCTCGGTGTGGACCACGGGGTAGATGACCGCGTTCTCCGCGATGACGTCCAGGTACTCCTGCGTCATCTGCTTCTTCCTGTCCTGGTCGGGCTCGCGCGTCGCCGCGTCCATGAGCCGGAACAGCTCCTTGGCCTCGGGCGCCTGGGACCAGCGGGCGTAGCCCATCCAGATGTTGTCCGCCGTGTAGTTGTAACGGAGGATCAGGTCCGGGTCGATGCCGAGCTGGTTCGGGTTCGACGCGGAGGCGACGACCTGGTAGTTCGCCTTCTGGTCCAGTTTGGTGAAGAGGGCGGAGGTCTCCTGCGGATCGAGCGTGGTCTCCACGCCGATGGCGTCCCAGGACTCCTTGATCGTCGGTATGCAGTCCGCGATCCAGCTCACGGTCGACGCCATGAGCGTGACCTTCAGCCCGCTGACCCCGGCGTCCTTCAGCAGCGCCTTGGCCTTGTCCGGGTCGTAGCCGTAGACCGTCTTGGCCTCGCGGTACGCGGGGTTGCCCTCGTCGAGGAAGGAGCTGGCGGCCTTGCCGTAGCCCTTCAGACCGGCCTCGATCATCTTGTCGGTGTCGATGGCGTAGTGCAGCGCCTGGCGCACGCGTACGTCGTCGAAGGGCGCCCGCTCGGTGTTGAAGAGCAGGAACATGTGGTTCATGCCGGCCCCGCCCTCGACGGTGAGGCCGTCCTGCTCCAACTGCTTGACGTTGGCGTACGGGATGTTGTCGGCGATCTGGGCGCCGGCGCTCCCGCCGGAGATCTTCGCGACCCGGGGTGCGGCGTCCACGATGGACAGCCAGTTCATCTTCTTGAAGTTCGCCTTGCGCGGGCCGTTGTACTCCGCGTACGCCTCGAAGGAGGTGTTCGACAGCGGCTGGTTGGCCGTCATCTTGTACGGGCCGGAGCCGACGGTGACCTCGGGCAGACCGGTGTCGAGGTCCTTGAAGGCACCGGACTTGCCCAGGATGTGCTGGGGAAGGATCTTCGCCAGGGTGAGCCGGGACAGCCCGTCCGGGAAGGGGAAGGCGAGCACCAGGTCGACGGTGTTCTCCCCGGTCTTCTTGACCTCCTTCAGCCAGCCGGCGAAGAACCCGTGCGCGAGGGTCTGGGTCCCGGGGTCGAGTATCCGGTCGAAGGTGAACACCACGTCGTCGGCGGTGACCGGCTTGCCGTCGTGGAACGTGGCGCCGTCGCGCAGGGTGAACGACCAGGTCGTGGCGCCGGGGTCGGCGGGCGGTTCGGTCGCCAGCGCGGCGTAGGGCTCGCGGGTGATGGGGTCGGTGTCGAGCAGCCCTTCGAAGATGTGGTGGTTGCTGGCGACGGAGAACGCGGACGCGGTCAGCGTCGGGTCCCAGCTCTGATCATTGCCGTACCCGATGACGGCGGTGACGGAGTCCCCGCCGCCGCCCCCGCCGGTGTCGGAGGTCGAGTCCGGACCTCCGGAGCAGGCGGCCAGCGCCGGCGCCATGACGCCGAAGGCGCTCAGCGCCCCGCCGTACTGCAGCACTCGCCGGCGGTCGACGCCCGGCTCTGGTGATACGTCGCTCACGGTGCCTCCAGGAGGGGAAACAGGGGATGTCACCGCGCCCGCCCCTGTCCCGGGGATGAGCGAGGTCGTGGGAGGTCCTACGTTCTACCTCTTGGCGGTGAACATAGAAGTCTCCCGGGAGGCAGGTCAAGAGGTCGGAGCCAGTCGTTATGCGGCGTCAACCCTGATGGAGCCGGGCATCAACGACGATCTCGCCCGGCTCCGCGCGCCCTCCGGGCGCAGCGCGGCGCGTTCCTGCGCCACGTCCAGGACGCCGGAGAGCAGCGGCTTCAGCGCACCCGAGGAGCCGAGGACAGCGGGGTTCGGGGCCGCGCTCACGCGGAGGCCAGACCGCGGTGGCGTACGGAGGCGAGCCAGGACTCCACGCGGGCCTGGTCCGGGGACTCCGGGAGCGGGCTCCCCGGCAGCGCCTCGTCCAGGCGGCGGGACAGCTCCGCCGACCACTGCGTGACCGCGTCCCAGGTCACCTCGCCGCGCCCGACCGCGAGCAGCCGGTCGCGGTTCGGGCCGACGTCGACGCACAGCTCGCCCGTCCGCAGCAGCGCCGCCCCGCTCAGCAGCAGCCGCAGCAGGTGGACCAGGTGCTTCCACCGCACCTCACCCGTGCGCTCCCGGCGCGTGCGGGCCCGGGTGAGCTGGCGGTACGCGTACCGTCCGAAGGTGCGGTGGACCTGACGGGACAGGAATGCCGGGCGCAGCTCGCGCAGTTCCGCGCCGAGCGGGGTGCAGCGCTCGACCAGCGGGGAGTGGAGCACTTCGAGCAGGTTCGGGTTCCCGCCGAGCGCGAGCGCGCAGCAGCGCTCCACCTCCCAGCTGAACTGCTCGGGCAGCGGCCCCTCCCAGTGCGGCGGCGGCTTCTCCAGCCGCCAGAACCACTCCGTCGGCGCGACGTACACCCCGCGCCGGTCGGTGTCGGACGCCGCCGTGGCCAGGCCGAAGGCGCGCGAGCCCGCCACCACCGCCAGGATGGTGTGCTCCTCGACCAGCAGCCCGCCGCGTTCCACCCGGCCATCCTCGCCGGGCGGGACCGCCGCCCGCCAGGGGTTTTACGGGCCGGCTCGCCGCCCGCCGGTCACGAGACCTGCGGCATCACCTCGGCGGCGATCAGCTCCAGGTGGTCCAGGTCCGACAGGTCGAGGATCTGGAGGTAGAAGCGCTGCGAGCCGGCGGCGCCGTAGCGGCCGATCTTCTCGACCACCTCCGCCGGGGTGCCGGCCAGGCCGTTCTCCTTCAGCTCCGGCACCTGCCGGCCGATGGCCTCCGCGCGGCGGGCGACCTCCGCGTCGTCCTTGCCGACGCAGGCGACGAGGGCGTTGGAGTACACCAGGTCGGACGGCGTGCGGCCGGCTGCCTCCGCCGCCTCACGGACCCGGGCGAACTGCCGCTCGGTGTCGGCCACCGAGCTGAACGGTACGTTGAACTCCGCCGCGTAGCGGGCGGCCAGCGCCGGGGTGCGCTTCGGGCCCATGCCGCCGATCAGCACCGGCAGCGGCGCCTGCACGGGCTTCGGCAGCGCGGGGGAGTCCTTCAGCTCGTAGTGCGTCCCGGAGTAGCTGAAGGTGTCGCCCGTGGGTGTGCCCCACAGCCCGGTCACAATCGCGAGCTGCTCCTCCAGCCGGGCGAACTTCTCCTTCGGGAAGGGGATCCCGTAGGCGGTGTGCTCGTCCTCGAACCACCCCGCGCCGATGCCCATCTCGACCCGCCCGCCCGACATCTGGTCCACCTGCGCCACCTGGATGGCCAGCGGCCCCGGCAGCCGGAAGGTGGCGGCGGTCATCAGCGTGCCGAGCCGGATCCGGCGCGTCTCGCGGGCCAGGCCCGCCAGCGTCACCCAGGCGTCCGTCGGTCCGGGCAGGCCGCTCACGTCGCCCATCTTCAGATAGTGGTCGGAGCGGAAGAAGGCGTCGAAGCCGAGGTCCTCGGTGGCGCGGGCCACGGTCAGGAGGGTGTCGTACGAGGCGCCCTGCTGCGGTTCTGTGAAGATGCGGAGATCCATGGGGCCATTGTGCGCCAGGGACACCCCGCGGGTTTCCCGCGGCACGGCGGCGCCGCGCTCCTCAGGCCCGTTCCACCAGCACCGCCGAGCCCTGCCCCACTCCGACGCACATCGTCGCCAGCCCTCGCCGCGCACCCGTACGCGCCATCCGGTGCAGCAGCGTCGTCAGGATCCGTGCCCCCGAGCAGCCCAGCGGGTGGCCCAGCGCGAGGGCGCCGCCGTCGGGGTTGACCCTCTCCGGGTCCAGCCCCAGTTCGTCCACGCACGCCAGCGACTGCGCCGCGAACGCCTCGTTCAGCTCCGCCGTCTCGACGTCCGCCACCGACCAGCCCAGCCGGTCGAGCGCCTTGCGCGTCGCCGGCACCGGGCCGATGCCCATCACGTCCGGGTGGACCCCGGCGGAGGCACCGGCCGCGTACCGGCCGAGGGACTCCAGACCGAGGGACGCCAGCGCCTCCTCGCTGACCAGCAACAGCGCCGCCGCCCCGTCGTTCATGGGCGAGGAGTTGCCCGCGGTCACGGTGCCGCCCGTTCGGAACACGGGCTTCAGCCTGGCCAGTTGCTCCGTCGAGGTGTCCTCGCGGATGCACTCGTCCGCCGTCACCGCCGCACCTCCGGCAGGCGGTGCCACCGGCAGCAGCTCCGCGTCGAAGTGCCCCGCCGCCCGCGCCGCCGCGGCCCGCCGGTGGCTGCGCAGCGCGAACTCGTCCTGCCGCTCCCGCCCCACCTTGTACCGCTCGGCGACCTCCTCCGCGGTCTCGCCCATGGAGAGGAGCCCGTGCAGCTCGCCCATCCGCGGGTTGACCAGCCGCCAGCCGAGCCGGGTGTCGGCGGTGGCCATCGCCCGCGGCAGCGCCTCGTCCGGCCGCGGCAGCACGAACGGCGCGCGGCTCATCGACTCCGAGCCGCCGGCGAGCACCACGTCCGCCTCGCCGGCGGCGATGGCGCGCGCGGCCGTCGTGACGGCCTCCAGACCCGAGGCGCAGAGGCGGTTCAGGGTGGCGCCGGGAACGGACTCGGGCAGGCCGGCGAGGAGGACGGCCATGCGGGCGACGTTGCGGTTGTCCTCGCCGGCCTGGTTGGCGGCGCCCCAGTAGACGTCGTCGATACGGGCGGGGTCGAGCGCCGGGACGCCGTCGAGCAGCCCGCGGATCACCCCCGCGGCGAGGTCGTCGGGGCGTACGGCGGAGAGCGCGCCGCGCAGCTTCCCGATCGGCGTGCGGCGGGCGGCGGCGAAATGGACGGTGCGCACGGCGGGCCTCCCCATCGAAACTAGCGGTGCTAGTTTCGGACTATAGCCCGCCCGGCGTGCCCGCGGCCAGGATGCACGACGAGGCGTGATCCGTCCTCTTCGACCGTGATCGCTTACGATCGGACACGTTGTTCCCGGACGCCGCGAAGACGATGCGAGGAGAGCACGATGAGCAGTGCCAAGGTCGCCGACCAGCTCGTGGAGGTCCTGCTCCAGTACGGCGTGAAGCGCATCTACGGCGTCGTCGGGGACAGCCTCAACCCGCTCGTCGACGCCATCCGCCGCAGCGGCGGCGCCATCGAGTGGGTGCACGTGCAGAACGAGGAGGCCGGCGCCTTCGCCGCCGCCGCCGAGGCCCAGGTCACCGGGCAGCTCGCCGCCTGCGCCGGCTCCTGCGGACCCGGCAACACCCACCTCATCCAGGGGCTGTTCGACGCGCAGCGCAGCGGCGCCCCCGTCATCGCCATCGCGTCGCACATCCCGTCCACCCAGATCGGCACCGGCTACTTCCAGGAGACCCACCCGGAGAAGCTCTTCGACCAGGCATCCGGCTACTGCCAGATGGTCTCCCAGCCCGAGCAGATGCCCCGCATCGCCCGGATCGCCGCCCAGCACGCGGTCGGCGCCAACGAGGTCGCCGTGCTCGTCCTCCCGGGCGACATCGCCGACAAGCAGGCGGCCAACCCCACCGGACGCACCGTCCCCTGCGCCCGTCCCGCCAGCATCGTGCCCGACCCGCAGACCGTGCGCGAGCTGGCCGACGCGGTCAACGCCGCCGACCGCGTCACGCTCTTCGCCGGCGCGGGCGTACGCGGCGCGCACGCCCAGGTCATGCGGCTCGCCGAGACCGTCAAGGCGCCCGTCGGGCACACCCTGCGCGGCAAGGAGTGGATCCAGTACGACAACCCGTACGACGTCGGCATGATCGGCCTGCTCGGCTACGGCGCCTGCTACGACGCGCTGCAGGAGGCCGACCTCGTCGTCATGCTCGGCACCGACTTCCCGTACGACGCCTTCCTTCCGCAGGCCGGATCCGTGGCGATGGTCCAGATCGACATCGACGCCACCCGCCTCGGCCGCCGAACGCCCCTGGACGTCGCCGTGCACGGCGACGTCGCCTCCACCCTGGACGCGCTGCAGCCGCTGCTGCGCGAGAAGCACGAGCGGCGCTTCCTCGACGCCACGCTGCGCAAGCACGAGCGGGCACTGACCAGGGTCGTCGAGGCGTACACCTCGAAGGTCGACAAGCACGTGCCGATCCACCCCGAGTACGCCGCCCGGGTACTCGACCAACTCGCCGCGGAGGACGCGGTTTTCACCGTCGACACCGGCATGAACAACGTCTGGGCAGCCCGCTACCTCACGCCCAACGGCCGCCGCCGCGTCATCGGCTCGTTCACCCACGGCTCCATGGCCAACGCCCTCCCGCACGCCATCGGCGCGGCGAGCGCCGACCGCGACCGCCAGGTCATCTCGCTGTCCGGCGACGGCGGCCTCGGGATGCTGCTCGGTGAGCTGATCACCGTCAAGCAGCACGACCTGCCGGTCAAGACCGTCCTGTTCAACAACTCCTCGCTCGGCATGGTCAAGCTGGAGATGCTGGTCGACGGCCTGCCCGCGTACGGTACCGACCACAGCAAGGTCGACTTCTCGGCCATCGCCCGTGGCGTGGGAATCCCCGCCTGGCGGGTGGAGAAGCCCGTCGAGATCGAGGGCGCGCTGCGCGAGGCGCTGTCGGCGAAGGGCCCCGCGCTGGTCGAGCTGATCACCGACTCCAACGCGCTGTCGGTCCCGTCGCGGATCACACTGGAGCAGGTGCGCGGCTTCGCGCTGGCCGCCGGGCGCACGGTGCTGGAAGGCGGCGTCGGCACGATGCTCGACCTGGCCCGCTCCAACCTCCGCAACATCCCCCGGCCCTGACCGCGCGGCTCTCAGCCGTGCCGGCCGGGGCGCCGGCCCGGTCCGTACGGCACGGGCCCCTCAGGTCAGCCAGGGCAGCTCACCGAAGTAGCCGCCCCGGGCCGGCGGCGTGAGCACCGCGCGGCGCGTACGGTACGTCAGCGGCCCGTCCGCGCAGCGCGCGACGGCCCGCGCGCGCAGCTCCCAGCGGCCCGCGGGCGCGTCCCTGGGCGGCGTGACCCGCCAGCGCGTGACCACCTCGGTGCCCGGCGCCAGCCGGCCGCGGGGCCGGCGGGTCGCGGCGCGCACCTTCCAGCCCTCGGGGACCTGCACCTGCACCCGCGGCTCCGTCCACGGGGTGCCGGAGCCGTTGTGCAGGGTGGCGGTGACCGTCAGCGTGCGGCCCGGCTCGGCGTAGGGCGGGGCCCCGATGCGTACGCCGAAGGGCTCGCGGCCGTACGACTCGTGCCACTCGCGCCGCATGATCTGCACCAGCCGGGCGGCGATGTCCGGCCGGTCCGCGGCGCGGTCGACCGACTCGGCGGGGTCGTCGGCCAGGTTGTACAGCTCCACCTGCCAGCGGCCGTCCGGCGCCGCACGGTCCTTGCCCGGTGCGAAGCGCACCGCCTTCCAGTCGCCGGCGCGCACCGCCTCCGAGATCCGGCCGATCCGGTCGTGGTCGGCGGCGCGGGCCAGCGGTGTCGAGGCCCGCTCGTTGCGGTACCAGTAGAGGAAATCGTGCCGGGGCGCCGGTCCCGTGCCGGTGAGCAGCGGGGCGAGGGACAGCCCGTCGACGTCCCGGGGCGCGGGGGCGCCGCCCAGCTCCGCGAGGGTGGGCAGCAGGTCGATGTGCGGCGTCGGGCGGTTCACGACCCCCGGGCGGATGCGGTACGGGGACCAGGCGATGAGCGGCACCCGGATGCCGCCCTCGTACAGGTTCCGCTTGTAGCCGCGCAGAGGGCGCTCGCGCTGGAAGAGTGCCGGCGTCACGCCGCCCTCCTCGTGCCGGCCGTTGTCGCTGGTGACGATCACCACGGTGTCCTCGGCGATCCGCTGCGCGTACAGCTCCTCGATCACCTGGCCGACCATCAGGTCGAAGTTGGCGACCTGCGCGGCGTGCCCCTTGTCCTCCGGCTTCCAGTCCGTGTCGCTGTACTCGCCGGTGTCCGGCACGGCGCTCGGGGCGTGCGGCACGTTGGGGGAGAGGTAGAGGAAGAACGGCTCCTCGGCGTGGCCGCGGATGAACTCCAGGGCGCGCGTGGAGAACTGGCCGGGCGCGTACGTGCCGCGCGCGCCGTCCCCGTTGCCCGTGAGCGGCACGCGGCGGCTGTTGTGCCACAGGTAGTCCGGGAAGTAGGAGTGCGCGTGCCGGTGGGTCAGATAGCCGTAGAACTCCTCGAAACCGCGGTAGTTGGGGTGGCTGTGCTGGTCCGGCTCCTCGGGTCCGAAGCCCCACTTGCCGATGCACGCCGTGCGGTAGCCGCGGGCCCGCAGCAGCTCGGCGACGGTGGTGTCGTCGTCGCCGATGGAGGGCTGGACGCCGCGCATCGGGTTCTCGCGCACCCGGGCCCGGCCGCTGTGCAGGCCGGTCAGGAGCGAGGCGCGCGAGGGCGCGCAGACGGGCGCGGAGGCGTACGCCGCGGTGAACCGCAGGCCGTCGGCGGCGAGGCGGTCGAGGTGGGGGGTGTGGATGAGCCGCTGGCCGTACGAGCCGAGTTCGCCGTAGCCGAGGTCGTCGGCGACGATCAGGACGATGTTGGGGCGGTCGCCGCGAGGGCTGCCCGGCGCGGCGGCGAGCGGGGCGGGGGTCAGCGCCGCGGCGCCGAGGCCCGCGACCGAGGCGGCGAGGAACTGCCGACGGGAGGTCAACCGGCTCCCCCTCTCGGACGATCTGGTGCCGATGACAGCGCCGTCCGGAGGCGGTGGCGGGGTCGGCACGCAGTGTCCCGGGCCGCGTCACCCGCCGGGGGTGAGCCGGTCCGGCCACCGGGTCCGCCGTGGCGGAAACCGGGCCGGGAAGCGGTGCAAGGGCGCCCGTATCCGGATACGGGCCGGGCACCCTCCTGCCGCGCCGTCTGGTCGGGACGGCGGAACGGCCGCGCAGGGGTGTGTCCTACGGATCAGTTCCCCCCGGACTGCGTCTACCCCGTGCGCTCGCGTACGGCTTGACGTATTCGAGGGGGACCCTACCACCAACGACCGACGCTCCCGCGCGCGTTGGGGACCGGCGGAGGCCGCGGCTCCGGTCGTTCCTGACCCGCTACTTGCGTCCCTCCTGCCCCTCGCGCCACTCACGTACCAGCGCGTCGGCGTCCAGCGGCGCCAGCTTCAGCGGCGGGCCGACGGCGGGCGCGCGGTGCGCGGCAAGGATCTTCTCGTTGACCTCTGCGACGATCCGGCGCACCTCCTTCTCGCTCCGTGCCCTGGTCACGGCGGCGAGCGCGGCCTCGGCCTCCTTGCGGACGGCGAGGGACGGCGGCAGCGCGGACACCTGCTCGCGCGCCATCTTCGCCTTGACCCACCACAGCTCGTCATACGGCTGGTCCAGGCCCGGGAGCGGTTTGCCCGTGCCCGGGAGGTCGTCGAACTCGCCTCGCTCGGCCGCCTCGCGGATCTGCCGGTCGATCCAGGACTCGAAGCTCACACCCGGTGGTTTGCGTTCGGTCATGTGCGGTGCTCCCCTCCGCTCGCGGTGGTCGCCGGCCGGCCGTTCTCCCACGTCAACCGTAACGGGCCCGCCGTGGACCGCGGCGCGCGGGCGGTGTCGCACCGATGGCGGCTCTCAGCTTGCGCACACCTTGGTAACAATCCAGACAATGGCCTCGGAAGGTGTCCATCCGGCCCCGATAGGGAGACCCTCGTGCCCCGTCTGCGTTCCGCGCGCCGTGCACCGCTGCCGCCGCGCCGTGTCCCGCGCCGTGCGCGCCCCACGCTGCGGCTCCCGCGCGCCGCGCACCTCGCCGGCACCGCGGCGGTGGCCCTCGCCCTGTCGGTCGCCGCGGCGTCCTGCGCCGCGCCCGGGCAGGGCGGTTCCGCCGCCGCCGCCGACCCGGCGGCGGAACTGGTGCTGCAGCCCGTCGCCGACCGTGGGCACGACCCGTTCACCCCGAGCACCGCGACGCCCGACGGCGCGGACCCCTCGCCTTCGCCCACCGCCGCACCGCCCGACAGCACGCCGCCGGCGGAGCCGAGCCGGCACCGGTCGGTGCCGGGGAGCATGGACGGTCTCTACGCCGGCGTACGGAACGTCGCGAGCTGCGACGTCCACAAGCAGATCGCCTTCCTGGGCCGCGACGCCGACAGGCAGGCGGCGTTCGCGCAGACCCTGCGGGTCGACGAAGGAGACCTGCCGGGCTTCCTGCGCGAGCTGACCTCCGTGCTGCTGCGTGCCGACACCCGGCTGACCGACCACGGCTTCGCGGACGCCGCGGCGCACCCCTTCCCGTCGGTGCTCCAGGCGGGCACCGCGGTCCTGGTCGACGACAGGGGCGTGCCGCGGGTGCGGTGCGCCAGCGGCAGCCCGCTGACGGCGCCCGAGGAACTGACCGGCGACCGCCGCTACGGCGGCACGGGCTGGCGCGACTACCGGCCCTCGCGCACGGTCGTGGTCACCCCGGCCAAGCAGGCGCTGACGAAGCTGGTCATCGTCGACGTCACGACGAACCTGTGGTTCGAGCGGCCCGTCGGCGGGCAGCCCGGCCAGGACCGGAAGCTGGCGCAGCCGCCGCGGGACCATTTCAGCCCGCCCTCACCGGGCCCGGACGGCCGCTCGCCGAGCCCGAGCGCCGAGCCCACCGGAAACCCCGGGCCGACCACCCAGGGCCCGTCCGAGGGGCCCGGCCCGTCGGACGGCCCCGGCACCGAGTCCGGGGAGCCGAGCACCGCCCCGCCGCTGCCGGGCGGCGCCGAGGATCCCGACCACGAGCGCGTCTCCGCCGGCGAGTCGGAGGCGGGCACCGCGTCAGCCCGGTGACCCCGCCGGCTCCGCCGCCGGTCCCGGCGCCGTACGGGGCGCGGCGGGCCGGCGGCGCACCGGTGCCAGCGTGAACCCGCGCGGCATCAGCGTCAGGCGCTCGGCTATGTCCAGCCGGTAGCCGGGATCGCCGCGCAGCTCGTACCGGCGCAGCAGGAGCCCCAGCACGAGCGTCGCCTCGTGCAGCGCGAACTGCCGCCCGATGCAGGCCCGCTCGCCGGTACCGAAGGGCTTGAAGACGTGTCCCGGCCGGGCCCGCACCCGCTCCGGCAGGAAGCGGTCCGGATCGAAGCTGTCGGCGTCCCGGCCCCAGACGGCCGGGTCGCGGTGCAGGGCGGGGATCAGCACCAGGGCCCACGCACCCGCGCGCATCGGGTGGACGCCGCCCAGCACCGTGTCCGTCCGTGCGGCGCGGGTGAACGCGGGGGCCGTCGGCCACATCCGCAGCGACTCGTCCAGCACCCGGCGCACGTAGCGCAGCTTGCTCACCTGCTTGTACGACGGCTCCCCGGCCCGCCCCCACACCTCGTCCACCTCGGCGCGGGCGCGAGCCATCACCCCGGGATGGCGCGAGAGGTAGTACAGCGCGAAGGACAGCGCACCCGAGGTCGTCTCGTGCCCGGCGACCAGGAAGGTGAGTATCTGGTGGCGGATGTTCTCCGGTGACAGCTTCTCGCCGGTCCGCGGGTGGCGGGTGTGGAGCATCAGCCCGAGCAGGTCCTGCGCGTCGGGGTCCGGGCGCTCGGTGCGCTCCCGTACGACCTCGTCGACGACGGAGGTGAGGTACGCGGTGTCGGCGGCGCCCCTGCGGCCGCCCCCGCGCTTCTTCACCGGGCTCAGCGGCCGGGGCACGTTGCTGCCCTGGGCGTGGCGCAGGGAGCGGACCATGGCGGCGATGAAGGGGTGCTGCTCGGTGCGCTCGAAAGAGCCGAAGTCGTAGCCGAAGCCGGTGTGCGCGATGGTCTCCAGAGTCAGCTTCGTCATGTCGGCGGAGACGTCCGCCGCGGTGCCGGCGGCGGCGTGCCCGTCCCAGGCGGCGATGAGCCGCCGGGCCATCGCGAGCATCACGGGGTGGTAGCGCTCCATCGCCTCGCGGGCGAAGGCCGGCGCGAGGATGTCGTGGCCGAGCTGCCAGTTGGGCTCGTGGCTGTGCGCGGTGAACAGACCGTCACCGCCGAGGTCGCGCAGGTTGTGCACGGCGAGCACGACGCGCTTGGCGAAGCGCGTCTCGTCGGCCAGCTCGGCGACCAGGTCGGCGCCGGAGACCACCACGATCTCCAGCCCGAAGATCTTGCGCCGGAAGATCGGCCCCAGCTCCCGGGCCATCCGCAGCGAGTCCTGTACGGGCGTGGCGGGGTCGATGCCGAAGACATCGCCCACCACCGGCACCCGGCGGGGCGGGTGGGGGATGCGGTGCAGCTCCGGCCAGGGACCGGGGCGGGTGCGTAAGAACGGCTTCGCCATCGTGCCCTCCCTTATTGAACTCGGTTCAGTACGCAGCGTGCGGCACCGCTGAACCGGTGTCAAGTAAGGTGGCGCGATGGCTCGTTCCGGCGCTCGTGGCACCCAGACGGGGCGCCCGCGCACCCGCATGGGCACCGAGGAGCGGCGCCGGCAGTTGCTGAGGATCGGCGCCGAACTCTTCGCCGAGCGGCCCTTCGACGACGTGTGGATCGAGGAGGTCGCCGAGCGCGCCGGCGTCTCACGCGGGCTGCTGTACCACTACTTCCCGGCCAAGCGGCAGTTCTACGCCGCCGTCGTCCGGCACGAGGGCGAACGCCTGCTGCGCATGACCGAGCCGGACCCCGCCACGCCTGTCGGGCGGCAGGTGCAGCAGGGCCTGGAGGCGTACCTGCGGTACGCCGAGGAGCACGCGCCCGGCCTGCGCGCCTTCCACCGCGCCTCGGCCACCGGTGACCGGGAGATCCACGAGATCCACGAGCAGCTCCTCGCCGAGCAGGAGCGGCGGATCGTCACGGTGCTCGACGCGCAGGCCGCCGCCGGGCTGATCGACGGCCCCGCGCCCGCGGCGCTGCGGCTCGCGGTGCACGGCTGGCTGGCCTTCGTCACGGCGGCGGTCCTGGACTGGCTGGAGCGCGGGGAGCCCTCACGGGCGGAGGTCCGGGAGGTGTGCACGAGGGCGCTGCTCGGCGCGCTGGGCGGGCCGCGGGAGGACTGAGGGGCGCGGCGGGCGCCGCCGTCCGCCGCCTGCCGTGGGCCCCGGCGCGGAGGTCCGCCGCCGCGCACCGGGCGGTCTCCGCAGGCCGGCGGCCGCTCGAGTCGTGGGGTGCGGGCGGCGGTCGTACGCTGGGAGTATGGCCGCGCGAGCGCTGGACGCCACCGGGGCCGCGGGACTCGTACAGGCCGCGACCGCCGCGCCCTCCATGCACAACGCGCAGCCGTGGCACTTCCGCTGCCACCTCGGGGAGCGGACCATCGAGGTGCGCGCCGACATGGAGCGCGCCATGCCCGCCGCCGACCCCGAGAGGCGCTCCCTGCACGTCGGCTGCGGGGCGGCGCTGTTCAATCTGCGCGCCGCCGCGGCGGCCGCCGGCTGGCGGCCCCGGACCGAGCTGTTCCCCGCCGCGGACGAGCCGCTGCTGCTCGCCTCCGTCAGCCTCGTCTGCGCCGAGCCCGGCGAGGAGGCCGACACCGATCTGGCCGGGCTGGCGCCGGAGATCCCCCGCCGGCACTCCAGCCGCTGGCCCTTCGCGGAGAAGCCCGTCCCGCCCGCCGAGCTGTCGGACCTCGTCGAGGCGGCGCGGGCCGAGGGCGCGAAGCTGGTGTTCCCCGACGCCTGGCACGCCGCGACCCTGCTGGAGCTGGTGCAGGACGCCGAGGTGCGCGACGCCGAGACGCCCGACCGCGCCGCGGAACTGGCCCGCTGGACGCACCCGCGGCCCGACGGCGCCGACGAGGGCGTCCCCGGCTACGCCTACGGCCCCCGGCGCCGCACCGGCGCCGCCCCGATGCGCGACTTCGGCCGCGGCGTCGAGCCGCCGGGGCGGACCAGCGTGAGCTTCGAGACCACGCCGAACCTCGCCCTTCTGGGCACCGCGCACGACACCCCGGCCGACTGGCTGCGCGCCGGCCAGGCGCTGGAGCGCGTGCTGCTGACCGCCACCCGCGCCGGGCTGGTCGCGTCGCTGACGAGCGAGGCGCTGGAGTGGTCCGACCTGCGGCCACTCGTACGTGACCCGCTCACCGACGTCGGCCAGGTCCAGATGGTGCTGCGCATCGGCTACGGCCCCCGCGGCCCGTCGACGCCACGCCGGCCGCTGGCGGAGGTCATGGAGATCGTCTGAGCCCGGCCGCCCCGGTCCACCGGCCCCCGGTTGTACGGGGTCGCACGGCACGTGCGCGAAGGCGCCCGAAACGACGAACGGCAAGGAGCGCCGCGCTCCTTGCCACTCTCAACTTATAGCGCACCCCGGGGCTTGCGGCAAGGCCCCCGGGCTGTTGCAGAATCTCCCGCCGAGGCCAGGACCTGCGGATATGGGGGGATTCATGAGTGATGTGATCATTGCCGGCGGCGGCCCGACCGGCATGATGCTGGCGGCGGAACTGCGGCTGCGCGGCGTACACGTGGTCGTGCTGGAGAAGGAGCCGGAGCCGACGCCGGTCGTGCGGGCGCTCGGGCTGCACGCGCGCAGTATCGAGCTGATGGACCAGCGCGGTCTGCTGGAGAGGTTCCTCGCGCACGGCAAGCGCTACCCGGTCGGCGGCTTCTTCGCCGGCATCGCCAAGCCGTCGCCCGAGGGGCTCGACAGCGCGCATGCCTACATCCTCGGGCTGCCGCAGACCCTCACCGACCGGCTCCTGGAGGAGCACGCCACCGAGGCGGGCGCCGAGATCCGCCGCGGCTGCGAGGTCGTCGGGCTGAGCCAGGACGACGACGGCGTGACCGTCGAGGTGGCCGGAGCCGGCACCGCCACCCGGCTGCACACCCGCTACCTCGTCGGCTGCGACGGCGGCCGCAGCACGGTGCGCAAGCTGCTCGGCGTAGGCTTCCCGGGCGAGCCCAGCAGGGTCGACACCCTGCTCGGCGAGATGGAACTGACCGCGTCACCGGAGACGGTGGCCGCCGTGGTGGCCGAAGTCCGCACGACCCAGCTCCGGTTCGGCGCCATGCCCCTCGCGGACGGGGCGTACCGCGTCGGCGTGCCGGCCGCCGGGGTGGCCGAGGACCGCTCGGTGCCGCCCGCCTTCGGCGAGCTCACGGCGCAGCTACGGGCCGTCGCCGGCACCGACTTCGGCGCGCACTCCCCGCGCTGGCTCTCCCGCTTCGGCGACGCCACCCGGCTGGCCGAGCACTACCGGGTGGGCCGGGTGCTGCTGGCGGGTGACGCGGCGCACATCCACCCGCCCACCGGCGGGCAGGGACTCAACCTGGGGGTCCAGGACGCGTTCAACCTCGGCTGGAAGCTCGCCGCGGCCCTCGCCGGCTGGGCCCCCGCAGGGCTGCTGGACAGCTATCACACCGAGCGCCACCCGGTCGCCGCCGGCGTGCTGGACTTCACCCGGGCACAGTCGGAGCTGATGTCCACCGAGCCGGGGCCGCGGGCGGTGCGCAGCCTGATGACCGACCTCATGGACTTCGACGAGGTCCACCGGTACCTGATCGAGAGGGTCATGGCGGTCGGTATCCGCTACGACTTCGGCCCGGGCCACGATCTGCTGGGGCGCCGGCTGCGGGACATGGAGCTGAGCCGGGGGCGGCTGTACGAGCTGGCGCGCACCGGCCGCGGCATCCTGCTCGACCGGACCGGGCGGCTCTCGGCGGCGGGCTGGGCGGATCGCGTGGACCACATCGTCGACGCGGGGGCGGAACTGGACGTCCCCGCCGTGCTGCTCCGCCCGGACGGCCACGTGGCCTGGGCCGGCGAGGACCAGGCCGATCTCCTCGGCCACCTGCCGAGGTGGTTCGGCGCACCCACCGCCCCGTGACCCGGCGGCCGGTGAACTGACGCTCTCAGCCCCGGAAGCGATGTCGCGACGGACGTGGACGACGTCCGGGGTCCGCCGGGCAGGCGTCACGCACGGGAGGCCGGCAGCCCGCCGAGTGGGCCGGTCACCGCACCCCGGACGGCTTCCCACGGCTCTACGTCGTCGACAACGGGATCAAGTGGCGGGCCCTGCCCGCGGACTACCCACCCTGGCAGACCGTCTACTACCACTTCGCCCGCTGGCACCGCCGCGGCGTGGTCGCCGTCGTCCGCGACCAGCTCCGCCGTCACATCCGAACAGGCCAGGGACGTTGCCCCTGGCCGGTCACGCTGATCATCGACTCCCAGTCGGTCAAGGGCGCCGAGACCGTCTCGAAGGCCACCCGCGGCTACGACGCAGGGAAAAAGATCAACGGGCGCAAGAGACATCTGGCGGTCGACACCCTCGGACTGCCCGTGATGATCACGGTGACGCCCGCCGACACCACCGACCGCGACGCCGCCCGCGAACTCCTCTGGCGCCTGCGCGTCATGCAGCCCCAGCTCACCCAGGTCTGGGCCGACTCCGCCTACGCCGGCCAGCTCACCACCTGGTCCGACACCTTCCTCGACCTGACCCTCAGAACCGTCTCCCGCCCGCGCGGCGCCAAGGGATTCGTCGTCCTGCCCCGGCGCTGGAAAGTCGAACGCACCCTCGGCTGGATCATGAGAGCCCGGCGCAACGTCCGCGACTTCGAACGCCTCCCACAACACTCCGAAGCGCATCTGACCTGGGCACTCATCACCCTCATGACCCGGAGACTCACCCGAAGCGGCCCACGTGGTGACTGGTCGAGGAAGCCCTGAGCGAGCCTGCCGGATTTGAGGAAGAGCACTCACTCATTGGTCGCCGAACCCGGCTCGGCGCGGCTCTGACGGGGTGCTCGCGCCTTCGTCATCGCAGAGGCGCGTGTCTGAGCAGTCAGCCGGTCGATTGCAGGACGCAGCGAGGGACGGCTGTCTCGACGAGCCCAGACCTCGATGGCCACGGGCAGATCGAGTTCCCGTTGAACCCGGTCGGCCAGAGTAGTGAGGTCACCTTCGTCGCGGGCGCAGGTGACCCAGATCAGAGCGTCGTAGCCGGCACGGGGCAGGCGCTGCAGAAACTGATCGCTGAGCGCCTGCGAAACGTTGACGGTCTCGGTCATCACGAACATCGCGTAGACGCCGATCCGGATGTCGCCAGACTGGGAGATCCAGTCGAGCAGTGGTTCCCCGACATCCGCCCCCGGATGACTCTCGACCTGCTCACGTCGCTCCGCCGCGGCGATGACCGCGCCCGTCACTCGTCCCTCGAAGAGAAGCGATTCGATCAGCGACAGGAAGGGATCGTCCGTGGAACCGGGATGGACCTCGTTGATGATCTCAAGCAACCGCCGGCTTTCCTCGGTGGGCAGGCGGGCGGCGGTCTGAAGGGCCGATTGCCGGCGTCGCCAGGCTAGACGCAGCTCGAACTCCTGGAAGCGCGCGCCCAGCAAGGGCATACCGCTGACAGCCACGAGCAGGAAGACAGCTCCTGCGAACAGCAGGATGCCGCTGCCGACTTGGTTCTCGCTGATGAAGACCGCGGTGCCCCCGGCTCCCGCGAGCACCCCACCAATCGCCGCGGCGGCAGCACGCTGGCGCACCGTGAGCGGCTCGGGGTCCCACAGGTCGGGATCCGTGTCGTCCAAGGGGCCGGAGACCGAATCTGGCATAGACGTCACTCTATCCAACCGCCCACGCCAGGAGAGTAGTTGCCTGCCTTCTACCCCGAGGCGCAGTCAGGTTTTCAGACACACACTTAGTACTCCGCGAGCAACTGCTCCAGCAGCTCCTGGCTCGATTCCTGCTTCTCCGCCGCCGCGCACAGGCCGTCCATCGTCAGCAGATAGCGCTCGACGTCGTTGCGCTTGTCGAGATAGAGGGCGCTGGTCAGTTGCTCGACGTACGCCACGTCCGGCAGGTCGGGCTCCGCGAAGCGGAGGATCGTCAGCGGGCTGACGACGGCGGCGAAGCGGCCGGTGGACAGACGCGCCACCTGGACGGTGATGTTGGACAGCTCCAGGATTCCCAGCAGGTGTTTGATCTGGGCGCGCATCACCGTGCGTCCGCCGAGGGGGCGGCGCAGCGCCGCCTCGTCGAGGACGACCCAGTAGCGGGCGGGCTCGTCGGCGTGGCCCAGGATCTGCTGTCTGCGCAGCCGCAGGTCGACATGGCGCTCTATGGCCGCGTCGTCCGCGTTCGGGTACGCGATCTGGGCGAACGCCCGCGCGTAGTCGGCGGTCTGCAGCAGGCCGGGGATGCGCTGGGCCTGGTAGGAGCGGATCAGTGAGGCGGCCTCTTCGAGGCCGAGGAACGTCTCCATCCAGGTGGGCGTCACGTCGCTGTACTGATACCACCAGCCGGTGCTGTTGGCGCCGCGGGCCAGCGCGAGGTAGTGCTCGCGCTCGGCCTGGTCGTCCACCCCGTACAGGGTCAGCAGGGCGGCGATGTCGTGCTCCTTGCAGCCGCCCCGGCCCAGCTCCAGCCGGCTCAGCTTGGGCTGCGAGGCGCCGATGGTGCGTGCGGCGGCCTGGAACGTGATGCCGCGTTGCTCGCGCAACCGCCGCAGGTTGTTGCCGAGGATGATGCGGCGGACGGTGGGGCCGCCTCGGGACGGGGCCGGCAGCGAGTTCGTCTCCGACATGCTTGGCGCGTGCATCGGGCTCCCAGGGATGATCAGGTCGCGCCCTTCAGTCTCGCATCGAAGGAGTCAACGTGTACAGGGAAAGCGATTGTTGAGGTTGAATATGCCTCTGGTACGCCGGGGTTACTCATCTGCCGCCGCCCGGGTTTTCAGGGGCGCCGCGCGAGCACCGCGCGGGCACGGGGACTGCCGTCGGGCCGCCGCCCCAGCTCCTCCAGCGCGACCGTCGCCACGGCGAATCCGGTGCGCTCCAGATCTGCCAGCACGCCGGGCAGGCGGAACGTGCGGTAATACATGACGAACGGCGGGCGCCACAGGGCGTTGCGCACGCGCATCACGGCGTCGAACCCCCAGAGCGCCCAGTATCCCCGGGACCCGACCGGCTGCGGCGCGGGAACGGGGAAGGCGAAGTGGCCGCCGGGGCGCAGCGAGCGGAAGACCTCCGCGAAGAGGGCCGGGCGCTCCCGGGGCAGGAAGTGGCCGAAGGCGCCGAAGCTCACCGCGAGGTCGAAGGCGGGCGCGAACGGCAGCGCCAGGGTGTCGGCCCGTACCCAGCGTGTCGGGGGCGGGCCGGCGTCCGCGTAGGCGCGCTGCGCCTCGGCGAGCATCCCGGCGCTGAAGTCGACGCCGACGACCCGCTCCGTGCACAGCCGGCGCAGCACGTGTGCCCCCGCGCCGGTGCCCGTGCAGACGTCGAGGCCGCGTGCGAACGGCCCCAGCGGCCCGACGGCGGAGACGAACGCGTCCAGCACGCGGTCGGGGGTGCGGAACGGGGTGCTGTCGAACTTCGGTGCCAGGAGGTCATAGCCGCGTTCCGTGGAGGAAAGCGCCTGCACGGTCAGCTCGAGAAGGGTCGGGCCCTCGGGACTGAACATCGGTGATCAGCGTAGTCCCCCGGGCGGGGAGGGTTCGTCCGGCGGACGCCGTGCGGACGCCGGTCCCGGCGCCTCGTCCTCCGCGGCCCGCCCGGCGGGCCCCGTGCCGGGCAGCCGCCGGGTGTGCGGCACCGGCGAGGGCAGCAGCCACAGTACCGCCAGTGCCGCGCCTGCCGTCGCCACCCACAGCGTCGGCCGCAGCCCGAGCGCGCCGCCCAGTGCCCCGCCCGCGAGCGCACCGAGGGGACGGACGCCGAAGTTGACGGTCTGGAAGGCGCCGAGGACACGGGAGCGCAGCTCGTTGGGGATGGCCGCGGCGAAGTAGGCGTTCGCCGAGATGTCGAGGACCATCACGCCGAACGCCGAGGCGAACTCGGCGGCCAGCAGCATCACGGCGACCACCGGCGTCGGCCCGTCCGCCAGCGGGATCAGCATGAGCGGCACGCTGAAGCCGGCGAACCCCGCGGTCATCGCCGGCCCCACCCCGAACCGTGCCACGATCCGGCCGGCCAGGAGGGCGCCGGCCAGGCCGCCGACGCCGCCGGCGCCGAGCACGACGCCGAGGAGTCCGGGCCCGAGGCCCAGCTCCCCGGTCGCGTAGAGCACGAAGAGCGCCTGGAAGATGAAGTGGAAGAAGTTGAGCGTCGCGGTCGCGGCGGCACAGGCGCGCACCGCGGGGGTCCGCAGGACCCACCGGATGCCCGCCGCCGCCCGGCTCTTCTCCCGTGCGGCGGGCGGCGGTTCCGCGGGCGAGATCCGGCCGAGGAAGACCGCCGAGACGAGGTAGCTGAGCGCGTCGAGCAGCAGCGCGAACGGCGCCGTGGCCACCTGCACGAGACCGCCGCCGAGCCCCGGCCCGGCGGTGAACGCCAGCGCCCGGCTGCCGTTGAGCAGGGAGCTGCCCTGGACGTAGCGCTCGACGGGCAGCAGGGCGACGTACACGGTGCCGGCGCAGACGTTGAACAGCGCGCCGAGGGTGCCGACGGCGAAGGCCGCCGCGTACAGGTGCGTGAGCGTCAGCTCGTCCAGCGCGTACGCCACGGGGACGGAGGCGACGGCCGCCGCCCGGCCGAGGTCGGCGGCGATCATCACCCGGCGGCGGCTGCGCCGGCGGTCGGCCCAGGCACCGGCGGGGATCGAGAACAGCAGTGCGGGAAGCAGCGCCGCGGCGGTGAGCAGACCCATGTCCTCGGCGCCGGCGCCGAGGAGCAGGACCGCGGCGAGGGGGAGGGCGATGCGGTGGACCTCGTCGCCGACGAGGGAGACGCTCTGGCCGGCCCAGTAGCGGCGGAAGGGGGGATCGCGCAGCAGCTCCGGCACCGCGGCGGAGAGGCGGGCGGGGCGTATCACGAGGGGGTCTGCGAGGGACCGGCTCCGGGGGAGGCCGCATCCCGCGGCTCCGCCGGAGCCGGCGAACCCGGCCGTCCCGCCGCGTCCTGCGGGTCGACGAAGGCCAGCCGCAGGACGCTGACCAGCCGCGCTCCCTCCGGGCGGCGCGCCGGGTCCGCGAGGCGGTCGTCGTAGCGGGACAGCAGCCGGGTCATCTCCTCCGTCAGCCCGGTCAGTTCGTCGGGCGTGAGGTACAGGCTCCAGTCGCCGGAGTGCTCCGCTGCCTGCCACGCGCGCGGCAGCCGGTGGCGGACCGCGAGCGCGGCGCCGAGCTTCCGCACGTACGCCTCCACCTGCGCCATCGTCAGATCCCCGACGGCCTCGGTGGCATCCGGGTCGTCGTACGCGGCCTCCCAGTGCGTCGCACGTGCCGTGGCCCGCCACGGCTTCTCCCGTCCCCGCCCTCCGCCGCTCTGCTCGACGAGCCCGTACTTGGCGAGCATCCGCAGGTGGTAGGAGCACCCGGCGACGGACTCCCCGGTCAGCTCCGCGGCCCGGGTGGCGGTGAGCGGGCCGTGGCGGCGGAGCAGGCCGACCAGCTCCATCCGGGTGGGGTGGGCGTAGGCGCGCAGGGCGCGGGCGTCGGTGAGGTCGATGCGTCGGTCCGGCATGTATCTAAAGATATCTTTAGAAAGGTTTCTTTAGAAGACCGGGGTACCGACCGCGAGGAGAATGGGACCGATGGACCTGGAGAGCGTCGCGGACGAGCTGTACGCGCTGCCGCCGGGCGAGTTCGTCGCCGCCCGCGGCCGGCACGTCGCCGCCGCGCGTACCGCCGGGGAGCGGGACCTCGCCAAGGAGATCGCCGCACTGCGCAAGCCGACGCTCGCCGCCTGGGCCGGGAACCTGCTGGTGCGTTCCGCGCCCGAGCAGGTCGACACGGTGCGCCGGCTCGGGGAGGGCCTGCGCGAGGCGCAGGACCGGCTCGCGGGCGAGCAACTGCGCGAGCTGACCCGGCAGCGCAACGCGCTGGTCGCCGAACTCGCCCGCGAGGCCCGCCGGCTCGCCGCCGAAGCCGGTCAGCCGGTCGGGGACGCCGTCCAGCACGAGGTCGAGACGACCCTCCACGCCGTGCTCGCCGACCCGGACGCGGCCCGCGAGTGGGCCACGGGCCACCTCGCCAAACCCCTCGCCACCCGCCCCGGCTTCCCCGGCACCGTACCCACCGGCCGTGAACCCGCTCCCCGCCCCGCCCGCAAGCGCCACCTCAAGGTCGTCGAGGACCCCGGCAAGGCCCGCAAGGACGAGCTGGCCCGTGCCCGCAGGGAAGCGGGGGCCGCCGAGCGCCGGGCCCGCGACCGGGACAAGGCGCTGCGCCACGACGAAGCCCAGCGGGACAAGGCCGCCTCCCGTCTCGACGAGGCCACCGCCCGTGTCACCGAGCTGGCCGGCCGGCTGCGCTCCGCGGAGGAAGCGGAGTCGCAGGCCCGCGAAGCACTGGCCCGCGCCCGGCGCTCGCTCACCGCCAGCGCCTGCGCCGGCCGCGAGGCCCGCAGGGCGGCCGACAAGGCCGCGGCGGAACTCGCCGATCTGGAGAAGGACGGAACCGACGCCTGACCGCGGTGACCGGCGAAAGCGCGCGGTCAGGTGTCACGCCGGGCCGCCGGGCGGTGTCTGGATGGGCGGCAGATCGATGGCGACCAAGGAGAGACCGTGACGGTGCGTGTTCCCAAGACGGAGCTTCCGGACGAGTGGAAGGAGACATTGGCGGCGCAGTTCGGCGAGGTGCCCGAGCCGGTCGAGGTGCTGTTCAACCACCCCGAGCTGGCCGCCGCCAATCTGGAGTTCTCGGCGGAGGCGGCCTCGTGGCGCGCCGTCGACGCGAGTCTGAAGTCCTTCGCGCACATGGCCGTCGCCGCGCTCGTCGGATGCAGTTGGTGCCTGGACGCCGGCTACTTCCAGGCGCAGAACGACGACCTGGACCTGGCCAAGGCCTCCCAGGTGCCGCGGTGGCGGGACTCGGACGTGTTCTCCCCGCTGGAGCGGGAGGTGCTGGCCTACGCGGAGGCGATGTCGGTCACCCCGACGACGGTCACCGACGAGCAGGCGGCGAGCCTGCTGCGGCAGCTCGGCCCCGCCGGCGTCGTGGAGCTGACCACGTTCGTCGCGTACGCCAATATGTCGACACGGGCGAACACGGCGCACGGGATCACCTCGCAGGGCTTCTCGGAGTCGTGCGCCATTCCGCTCGCCGGCCGCCCGGAAGCCGCCGGCCGGGCATGACGACGGCGCCCGACGACCCGTTCGTCACCCACCGCGGCCTGCTCTTCACCGTCGCCTACGAGATCCTCGGGTCGGCGGCGGATGCGGAGGACGTGCTGCAGGAGTCCTGGCTGCGGTGGGCCGGCGCCGACCGGTCGCGGGTCCGGGACGCGCGGGCGTACCTCGTGCGGACCGTCACCCGGCAGTCCCTCAACCGCCTGCGGACGCTGTCGCGGCGGCGCGAGGAGTACGTCGGCGAGTGGCTGCCGGAGCCACTGCTGACCACGCACGACGTCGCCGAGGACATCGTGCTGGCGGAGAGCGTGTCGATGGCGATGCTCACCGTGCTGGAGACGCTCGGGCCCACGGAGCGCGCGGTGTTCGTGCTCCGCGAGGTCTTCGACATGCCGTACGGCGAGATCGCCGGAGCCGTCGGCAAGCCGGTCGCCACCGTGCGGCAGATCGCCCGGCGGGCCCGCGGCCACGTGGCGGCCCGCCGCCCGCGGGTGCGGGTCGGCCCGTCCGAGCGGCAGGCGGTGGTCGAACGGTTCCTCGCCGCGTTGCACACCGGCGAACTGCAGGAACTCCTGGAAGTCATGGCGCCGGACGTGGTGATGGTCGCCGACGGCGGCGGGATCGTGCCCGCCGTGCTCTCCCCGGTCCACGGCGCCCGCCCCGTGGCGGAGCTGCTGGCGGGCGCGAACCGGGTGGAACTGGAGACGGCCGTCGTCTGGCTGAACGGCGCCCCGGCGGGCCGTCTCGCGTTCGGCGGCGCGCCGGGGGCGGTGAGCCTGGAGCCGGACGACGACGGGAGGATCACCCGGATCTCCGTCGTACGCAACCCGCACAAGCTCACCCGCCTCGATCACCCCGCGGAACTCACCAGGTGACACGCGGAGACCGCGGCCGGCACCGGGCCGGCCGCGGTCTCCGCCCACCCCGCACCGCCGGCACCCGGCCGGGCCTTACCCCGGGGGTAATCGACGCCGCACCCCGCCGCCCCGCATCGTGGACGCACCGATCAGCAGCACTCCCCGAGGAGGTCGCCATGTCGACATACGAGACCGCCGTCACCCGCTACTTCGCCGCCTGGAACGCCCACGACCCCGCCGAGCGCGAGCAGGCCGTCGCCGCCGCCTGGACCGAGGAGGCGACGTACACCGACCCCCTCGCCGAGGTCAGCGGCCACCCCGGCCTCGCGGCCGTGATCACCGGCGCCCGGGAGCAGTTCCCGGGCTTCGAGTTCCGCCTCCTCGGCCCGGTCGACGGCCACCACGACACGGCCCGCTTCTCCTGGGAGCTGATCGCGCCGGACGGCTCGGCACCGGTGCAGGGCTTCGACGTCGTCACGCTGGCGGAGGACGGCCGGATCCGTTCCGTGCTCGGCTTTCTGGACCGCGTGCCGGGGTGACACCGCTCCCGCGCTCCGCTCCGGCGGCCCGGGGCGTCAGCGGTCCTCGGCGACCCGGATGACCGTCTTCCCCGAGGCGCGCCGGCCGGGGGTGAACGCCGCAGCCGCCTCGGCGAGCGGCCGTACGTCCCCGATCCGCGGCTTGAGCCGGCCGTCCCGCAGCCGCTCGGCGAGGTCGGCGAGACGGGCCCGGTCGGCTTCGACGACGAAGAAGACCGCCCGTCCGTCGTCGGGCCGCACCCTCACCGGTTCGACGACGGTCACCAGCGTGCCGCCGGGGCGGACCAGTGCGGCGGAGCGGTCGAGGATCTCGCCGCCGATGAGGTCGAAGACCACGTCGACGGGTCCGGCGTCCTCCAGCCGCTCCGACTCCAGGTCGACGAACGCGTCGGCGCCCAGCTCCAGGGCGGTCGCCCGCGAGCCGGCCCGGCCGGTGCCGACCACCCGGGCGCCCGCGTCGCGGGCGAGCTGCACCGCGAGGGACCCGACGGCACCTGCCGCGCCGTGGATCAGCACGGTCTGCCCCGCGGCGAGCCGGCCGTGGTCGAACAGCGCCTGCCAGGCGGTGAGTCCGGAGATCGGCAGGGCCGCCGCGGTGACGTGGTCGACGCCGGCGGGCAGCGGCGCGAGGTTGCGCGCCTCGACGGCCGTGTACTGCGCGAGGGAGCCGTCCCGGGCCCAGTCCGCCAGTCCGTAGACCCGCTGGCCGACGGTGAGGCCGGTGGTGCCGTAGCCGAGCTCGGTGACCACGCCGGACAGCTCGTGCCCGGGCACGCTCGGCGTCCGGTCCCGGCCGGCGCGGTCGGTCCACGTCGTCGGCCAGGTCAGCTCGCCCGGGGTGAAGCCGGCCGCGTGGACCTGCACGATGACGTCGTTCTCGGCGGCGTTCGGGTGGGGCAGGTCCGTCAGGGTCATCCCCTCAGGGCCGGCGTCACGGTCGCGAACAGTGAGGGCTTGCACGGGATTCCGGCTCCTTACCGGGCGGCCGGCGGGCTGCCCGCTCTGGACGTGGTGGTGCTCTGGGGAAGGGAAGAGGACCGGGCGGATGTCAGCCGCGGCCGGCGTAGCCGGCGAGCAGTGCGGTGAGGAGGTCGGTCAGCCTCGGCCGCACCTCGACGACGGAGTGCGAGAGCTCGGGGTCGGTCTCGTAGAAGGTCCGCAGCCGTGTGCCCGGGGCCGCCATCTGCCAGAGCGCCCCCGCCATGGCGGTGGCGGTGGTCACGACGCTGCGCGCCTGGTCGGCGCCGAGCGGTGCGACCGTACCGAGGGCGGTGCCTATGGAGTCGGCCTCGGCGACGGCCTGCCTCTTGAAGGACCGTACGGCGTCGTGGGAGACGTTGCGTTCCAGGTTCAGCGGGGTGTGGGCGAGCAGGTCGCAGAAGAGCGGGCGGTCGGCCAGGGACCCGGCCAGCAGCTCGGCGATCCTCCGGGCCGTGCGGTCCCACCGGGGGTCGTCCGCGGAAGCGGCCGGTATCTCCGCCAGCCCGCTGCGGACTTCGAGCGACCAGGCGTGCCAGGCGTCGGCGGCCAGGTGCAGGAAGATCTGCTCGCGGGTCTCGAAGTAGCGCAGTATCGCCGACTTGTGCATGCCGACGGTCTCGGCGATCGCGGTGACGGTCACCTCCCGGACCCCGTGCTCGGTGGCGAGCCGGGTGGCCGCGGCGAGAATCGCGTCCTCGCGGGCACGCTTGGCCCCGGGGCTGCGGGCGCGCAGGAACTCGGTGCCGGTCACCGCCCCAGCGTAACGCAACATGGTTGCGATACCCGTGGGGCAGATAGCGCAACGGTGTTTCATTATTAGTGCAACCGTGTTTTGCTGGGCCCATGGAGACGCACCCCTACACCTGGCTGATCACCGGCTCCTCGCGCGGCTTCGGCCGCTCCCTGAGCGTCGCCGCCCTGGAGGCGGGCGACCGGGTCGCCGCCACGGCCCGCAGGCCCGGGCACCTGGCCGACCTCGTCGAGAAGTACGGCGACCGCGTCCTGACCGTGCCCCTCGACGTCACGGACGCCGCGGCCGTCCGGGCCGCGTTCCGGACGGCCGGGGAGCGCTTCGGCCGCATCGACGTTGTCGTCAACAACGCCGGCTACGCCAACACCTCGGCCATCGAAACGACGCCCGAGGACGACTTCCGCACGCAGTTCGAGACGAACTTCTGGGGCGTCTACCACGTCTCCACCGCGGCCATCCCGGTCCTGCGCGCCCAGGGCGGCGGTGTGATCGTGCAGTTCTCCTCCATCGGAGGCCGCGTCGGCGGCAACCCCGGCGTCGGCTCGTACCAGGCCGCGAAGTTCGCCATCGACGGCTTCACCCGAGTCCTGGCCGCCGAGACGGCGCCGTTCGGGATCCGCTGCCTGGTGGTGGAGCCCGGTGGCTTCGCGACCGACTGGGCCGGCTCCTCGATGCGGATCCCCGAGGTCCCGCCGGAGTACGAGGCGACCGTCGGCGAGATGGCGCGCCGGCTCGGCCCCCACCTCTCCCCGGGTGACCCCGACCGCGCCGGCGAGATCCTGGTCCGCCTCGTCAGACGGCCCGATCTCCCCTCCCACCTCATCCTCGGTGCGGGCGCCGTCCACATGGCCCAGGAGTATGCACACGGCCAGCTCGCCGAGGCCGCCGCGTGGGAGGCCGTGAGCCGCTCCGCCGACTCCGGCGAGGACTACCCGGTTGCCTTCCCGTCTCCCGCCGACGGGACGGGGGCGCGGTGACCCGGCAGTTCACGGTCCGTACACGCCGGCCCCGCGGGCGCCCGCGCGCGCAGGCCGGCCCGGGCGGGGTCCGGCCGCTGCGACCGGGGCCGCCTAGGCGGCGGCCGGTGCGGCGGCGTCCTGGTCGGCCTCCACACGCGCGCAGACACGCGCGCACGAGTTGCTGATCAGGCGGGAGACGTGCATCTGCGAGATGCCCAGGTGCTCGGCGATGCGGCGCTGCGTCATGTCGCAGAAGAAGCGCAGATAGAGGATTTCGCGTTCGCGTTCCGGCAGCCGGCTCAGGTGCGGCCGTACCGCCTCGCGCTCCACCGCCTGCTCGAAGCCGGGCTCGATGCTGCCGAAGGTGTCGACCAGCGAGTAGCCGTCCTCGGCAGCCGTGACGGCGGCGTCGAGGGAGAGCGTGGCGTAGCTCTCCCACGCCTCCAGGCCGGTGCGCACCTCGCTCTCGGTCAGCCCGGCCGCCTCGGCGATGTCCGCGGTCGGCGGGAACCGGTCGTCGGCCGTGACGGCCAGCGACAGGGCGGCGCTGCGGACGCGGTTGCGCAGCTCCTGGACCCGGCGGGGCACGTGGACGCTCCACATGTCGTCACGGAAGTGGCGCTTCAGCTCGCCGACGATCGTCGGCACGGCGTAGCTCTCGAAGGCGTTGCCCCGCGCGGCGTCGTACCGCCCGACCGCCTTCACCAGGCCGAGGTGGGCGACCTGTTCCAGGTCCTCCAGCGTCTCCCCGCGGTTTCTGAACTGGCGGGCGAGCCGCTCGGCCATCGGCATCCAGGCGCGTACGACCTCCTGCCGCAGGGCCTTCTTGTCGGGTCCCTCGGGCATTCCGGCGAGCCGGCGGAACTGCGCGGAGGTGTCGGGTGCGTCGTGGTGCGGGTGTTTTCTCCTGGCCCGGACATGCGGCACGGTGGCCTCCCTCGGGCGAGTGGTGCGCGTTCGTTTCTCACGGGAGAGGATGACGGCGGCGGGAGAGGGGGCCGCGGCCGAAACGGCGGTGCCCGGACCGAACGGAGGCCGGAGCGCCGACGGCTGGAAGCCGTGCACTCCTGGGGTGTACCTCCTGTCCGAAGCACGTCGGTCCGCCTGACCGGCGCCGTCCGATGCAAACAGTGCTGACACGGACCGTTCCAGAATACGACGGGGCGGCACCTCGCACGAGCGCTGGCCGCCCCGCCCCACGGAACGGGCCCTCCGAACCCGGTCGACCTGCGGATTCCCCGCGCGTGCGGCCGTGAGCGGAGCCCGCCCGCACCGGCCGGGCGGGCCCGCTCCGCCCCCGGTGGCCCGGCCGGCATCACCGCAAATCGGTCGTTAGTGCCCGCTGAAGCGTGGTACCCGGCCCGCATGACCGACCAGGACACGACGCGTGCGTGACCGGACCGGTGCGCCGCCGTGCCCGTAGCCGCAGAGCACACCGCTCGGACAAGGAGCACGACATGACATCCGCCGATGTGGACCTGGACCTTTCCACCGAGCTCGGGCGCCAGTTGCGCGTCGACGCCATACGGGCCGCCGCCGCTGCCGGATCCGGCCACCCCACCTCGTCGATGTCCGCGGCGGACCTGATGGCCGTGCTGCTCGCGAGGCATCTGCGCTACGACATCGACCGGCCCGACCACCCCGGGGCGGACCGGCTCGTCCTGTCCAAGGGGCACGCCTCGCCGCTGCTGTACGCGGCGTTCAAGGCGGTTGGCGCCATCGACGACGAGGAACTGCTGACGTTCAGGAAGCTGGGCAGCCGGCTGGAGGGGCATCCGACGCCGATGCTGCCGTGGGTCGACGTGGCCACGGGGGCGCTCGGGCAGGGGCCGCCCATCGGCGTCGGCATGGCGCTGGCCGGCAAGCGGCTCTCGCACCTGCCGTACCGGGTGTGGGTGCTGTGCGGCGACAGTGAGCTGGCCGAGGGCTCGGTCTGGGAGGCGTTCGAGCACGCCGGTTACGAGCATCTGGGCAACCTCACCCTGATCGTCGACGTCAACCGGCTCGGCCAGCGCGGTCCCACCCGGCACGGCTGGGACCTGGACGCGTACGCCCGCCGGGCGGAGGCGTTCGGCTGGCACATCGTCGAGGTCGACGGCCACGACATGGCCGCCGTGGACGCCGCGTACACCGAGGCCGAGTCGGTGACCGACCGGCCGACGGTCGTGCTCGCCCGCACCGTGAAGGGCAGCGGGGTCGCTTCGGTCGCGAACCGCGAGGGCATGCACGGCAAGCCGCTGCCGGACCCCGAGGCGGCGATCGCCGAGCTGGGCGGCACCTCCGACGTGCGCGTCGAGCTCCAGACCCCGCCGCCCGCCGCCCCGCCCCCGCGCGCCGTCGCGGCGCATCCGGCGCTGCCGCGGTACGCGGTGGGTGATCTGGTGGCCACGCGCGACGCGTACGGGCACGCGCTGGCGGCGCTCGGCACGGCACGGCCGGACGTCGTCGCCCTGGACGGCGAGGTCGGCGACTCCACGCGGACCGAGTTCTTCGCCAAGGAGCACCCGGACCGGTACTTCGAGTGCTACATCGCCGAGCAGCAACTCGTCGCGGCGGCCGTCGGCATGCAGGCAGTCGGCTGGGTGCCGTTCGCCGCGACCTTCGCCGCGTTCCTGACCCGCGCGCACGACTTCGTGCGCATGGCCGCCATCAGCCGCGCGAACTTCAGCCTGGTCGGCTCGCACGCCGGTGTCGCCATCGGCGAGGACGGCCCGTCGCAGATGGGGCTGGAGGATCTGGCGATGCTCCGCTCCGTGCACGGCAGCACGGTGCTGCACCCCTGCGACGCCAACCAGGCCGCGCGGCTCGTCACCGCCATGGCGGACGACACGCTGACGGGCCTGCGCTACCTGCGCACCATGCGCGGCCCCCGGCCCGTCCTCTACGGACCCGAGGAGGAGTTCCCCATCGGCGGCAGCAAGCTGCTGCGCGCCGTGCGCGGCGACCGCGTGACGATCGCCGCGGCCGGAATCACCGTCCACGAGGCGCTTGCCGCCGCCGAGTTGCTCGCCGCGGAGGGCATCGGGGCACGTGTCCTGGATCTCTACTCCGTCAAGCCCGTGGACGTCGCCGCCCTGCGTGCCGCCGCGGAGCTGACCGGCCGGGTGCTCACGGTCGAGGACCACCGTCCGGAGGGCGGTCTGGGCGACGCGGTGGCCGAGGTGTTCGCCGACGGCCGTCCCGTCCCGCGGCTCGCCCGGCTGGCGGTCCGCACCATGCCCGGCTCCGCCACGGAGACCCAGCAACTCGCCGCGGCGGGCATCGACGCCGAGGCGATCGCGGCGGCGGCGCGCGATCTGGTCGCGGCGGACGGCGCCCGGCCCGTCTGACCCGGCGGCAGCCGCGGCCCGGCCCGGCAGGGCCCGCCCGGAGGACATCCGACCCACGAACGGCTCAGAACCGGTGGAGGACGGAACCGTGACGACAATCGAGAAGCAAACGGTCCACACGCTCCTGGACGAGTACGGGCGCACGTACGCCGAGGACGCGGGCATCCGGCTGCGGAACACCCCGCAGCCCCTCTACCAGTTGCTCGTCCTCTCGTTCCTGCTCAGCGCCCGGATCCGGGCGAGCGTGGCGGTGGCCGCCGCCCGCGCGCTGTTCGACGCCGGGATGCGCGACGCCCGCAAGATGGCCGACGCCACCTGGCAGCAGCGGGTCGACGCCCTCGGCGAGGGCGGCTACCGGCGCTACGACGAGAGCACCGCCACCCGGCTCGGCGACGGTGCCCGGCTGCTGCTGGACACGTACGGCGGTGACCTGCGCGAGCTGCGCCGTGAGGCGGGCGGCGACGTCGGCAGGCTCAAGGAGCTGCTCCAGCGGATCCCCGGCCTGGGGCCCGTGGGCGCGGCCATCTTCCTGCGCGAGGTCCAGGGGATCTGGCCGGAGGCCGCCCCGTCCATCGACCCCAAGGTCGTGCAGGGCGCCGGCCGGGTGGACCTGCCCGAGGATCCGGCCCGGCTGGCCCGGCTGGTGAGCGAAGCGCAACTCGCGCCGTTCACGGCGGCGCTGGTGCGCTGCGCGCTGGACAAGGGCGTGGCGGAGCAGGTCAGGGAACACGCCCACGCCTGAACCCGGACCGCCCGGCAGGAGTCGGCCGGCGGCGCCCACCACCGTGGGCGCCGCCGGCCTCCTCGCTCAGGGCTGACCGTGGGCTCAGGCCGTGGCCAGCAGCTCGATCACTCCCTCGGCCGTCAGGGCCATCTCCTCCGGGGTGCCCGCGTCCACGACCAGCGACGGGCCGTCCGAGGGCCAGCCGCGGGCGAGGTCGCCGAGCCCCACCGCGTTGTAGCGCCGGATCTCCGGGAAGACCTGTTCCAGCCGGTCGGCGGAGGTGAAGACGGGCACCAGCCGGGTGCCGTCGCCCTGCTCCACCACCGGCAGGCTCAGCGCCTGCGCCGGCTCGGGCCCGGCCGGCTCCCCGGCCGGTTCCGGGTCGGGCAGCAGCACCCGGCTCTCGGCGAGAGTGTGCAGTGCTTCCTGGTCCGGACCGATCTCGGCGACGGTGTGCAGCGCCTGCTGGACTGCAGAGCGCTGGCCGTCGGGGTGGTTCGTCATGGGTCTCCCTTCGCTGTGCGGTGCCGCAGGCCGGTCACCGCCCGGGTTCCCCCGGCCGGTGGCCCGAAACGGGAGCACACAGCCGACTGCTTTGTCCGTTTGCCAGGGATTCCCCGGTCGCTGAGACCGGGGACGGGACCGTCCGACGCCCGTTCTCAGGGAAGGAACTTGTCGGCGAGCAGACGGGCGATGGCCCAGTCCTGCATGGCGACGCCGACGGTCTTGAAGACCGTCCGCTCGCCCCGGGGGGCTTCCGGGGCGGCCAGGGCGACGCCGAGTTCGGTGAGATCGCCTTCCGTCAGGGCGCCGCCCCGCAGCGCGTGGAGGATCTCACCGGATTCCTCCAGCACGGCCTGAAGCTCGTCGACGATCACGGTCCCGGTGGACAGGAGTCCGTCGGGCAGCTCGCGCATGGTGGGGCGGAAGGCGCCGATGGCGTTGACGTGGACCCGGGCGGGCAGGGCCTGCTCGCGGAAGAGCGGGCTGGTCGCGGGGGTGGCGCAGCAGACGATGTCCGCGTCGCCGACGGCGGCTTCGGCGTCGGCGGCGGTGCGGATCCGCACCCCGGTCAGCTCCGCGGCCAGCGTCTCGGCGAGGGCCGCCGCGCGGCCGGGGGCGGTGTCCACCACGGTCACCTCACGCAGGGGCCGTACGGTGTGGACGGCGCGGACCTGGTCGGGAGCCTGGCCACCCGCGCCGATGACGGTCAGCCGGCCGGCGTCCGCGGGGGCGAGGAGGTCGGTGGCGACGCCGACGGCGGCACCGGTGCGCAGCGTGGTGACCTCCCCCGCGTGGGCGACCAGGCTGTCGGCGCGGCCGGTCTCGGTCCACACCACGGTGCCGGCGATGGCGGGGGTGCGGTCGAAGTTGAGGCTCAGCGTCTTGATCATGGCGGAAGCGGTGGCACGGTGATGGGCGGACATCACCAGGAACCCGCCGTCGCGCAGCACGGTGCGGGCAGGCATCTCGAAGGCGCCCGCGGCCAGTTCGGCGAATCCGCCGCGCACGGCGTCGATGGCCTCGCGCATGGTGAGGGCCTCGCGGATCTCACGGGGACCGACGGTGACGGTCTGCACGGGACCTCCGCATGGTAGGTGAAAGCCTTCCGCCGTGTGCGGCCCGGCGGCCCCGCGCTCGGCAGGGATGTCAGTCATGGCCGGAGCCGGGGTCGCCGTAGCGGACGACCTTCGTGGGTACGACGATACGCAGCGGCGCGGGGGTGCCGGCATCGGCGTCCGACTCGTTGAGCCGGCGCAGGAGCAGTTCCGCGGCCCGCCGGCCGAGCTCCCGCGGATCGTACGCCACGATCAGCGGCACCCCGAGCACGTCGGCCAGTTCGAAGTCGTCGAAACCCGCCAGACTGACGGTGCGGCCGAGCCGGCTCGCGGCGCGGAACGCGCCCAGAGTGTTGCGGCTGTTGGCGCAGAAGAGCGCCGTCGGGGGCCGGGGGAGTTCCAGCAGCTCACGGGCGGCGGCCTCGGCGGCCGGGATGGTGCGCTGCCGCAGCCGCACGTACCGCTCGTCCAGCGTGACCCCCGCCTCCTCCAGTGCGACGCAGAAGCCGCGGAACCGCTCCGAGCTGGTCCAGACGGACAGCGGCAGGCCGAGGAACCCGAGCCGGGTGTGGCCGGCCGCGAGCAGGCCGGCCGTCGCCTCGCGGGCGCCGCCGAAGTCGTCCACCAGTACGCAGTCCAGCGGCACGCCGGACGGGGGGCGGGCACCCAGGACGACGGGCACCGAGCCCGGCTGGGGGGCGAGGTGGGAGTGGTCGTTGCCGGCCGGGACGACGATCACGCCGTCGACCCGGCGGGCGGTCAGCTCCTCCACGAGCCGGCGCTCCCGTTCGACGTCCTCGTCGGTGTTCGTGAGGACGACCTTCAGGCCGTGCGGGCTCACGCCCGACTCGACGCCCAGGGCGAACTGCGAGTAGAAGGGGTTCGCGAGGTTGGTGACGACGAGGCCGACCAGTCCGCTGGTCCGCCCCAGCCGGAGATTGCGGGCGACCTCGTTGCGGCGGTAGCCGAGGGAGTCGACAGCGGCGAGGACCCGTTCCCGGGTCGCCTGGCTCACCCCGGGGTCGCCGTGCAGGACGCGGGAGACCGTCATGGGGCTGACCGAGGCGTGGCCGGCGACATCCCGCATGGTCGGCGGCCGACGAGAAGGAGAATCCTCGGTCACCGTTTTCTCTCCCCCGCTGCGTCACGTCGAGGCGCGCGCCGATGGTAGCTGCGTCGTTGCACGCTAGCACCGAACCGGCGTCCCGGGCCGGAGAGCGACCACGGGAGCGCGGAACGTACCGGCGCGGCGCGAGGGCAGCGTCCCCGGCGCGGCCGGGCACGACGCCGAGGGCGTCATAGGCCAGGACTTCGGGGTGATGGTATCGATATCGTCGCGGAGGACGCGATACCCCTGCGCCGTGTATCCCCGCCGGAGCGCTCAGGTGTCGGCCGGTGTGGCAACCCCGGGCTGCTGAGGGCCAGTTCAGAGGGGTGGGCATCCATCCGGAGGAACGCACCCCCTTGACGGCGGTGGGTCCGGCCTCTACGGTCCAACCGCACCGCAGCATGGTAACGATAACTTCCGCTTCCTTACCCGACCGAACGGCGCACCCCCGGCCCCTCGCACGTGCGGGCCGCTCCCACCGCCTCACCTCCCACGGTCGTGCTTCTCCCGGCGTTCCCGCGCTTCTCCTGTCCGTACGTCACCTCGAAGACAAGGCAGAGACATGTCGCAGTCCGATACGTCCCCCCAGGCCACCTCCCGCCGCCGCTTCCTGGCCTCCACCAGCGGGCTGCTGGCCGTGAGCACCCTCGCGGCAGGCGCGTCCTCCGCGGGCGCCGCCGCGGCCGTGCCGGGGAACGCGCCCGCAGCCGGCTCCGCCCCCGACTACATCGGCCTGGTCAACCCGTGGGTGGAGGCCGACCGGGGCCGGTTCTTCTTCTTCCAGTCGGCCAGCAACCCCTTCGGCATGGTGAAGCTGCGCCCGGACACCAGCACCCACGCGGCGTGGGGGACGGGCTATCTGCACAAGGAGAACGAGGTCAAGGGCTTCAGCCATCTGCACTGCTGGCAGATCGCCGGCGTGCAGGTGATGCCCACGTCGGGCGAGGAGGTGCCGAAGCTCGACGGCGACACCGGCTGGCAGTCGCACGTGGACCACGAGGCCGGTGAGGTGGCACAACCCGGCTACCACCGGCTGCATCTGGACCGGTACGGCATCACCGCCGAGCTGACCTGCACCGACAGGGTCGGGATGCACCGCTACACGTACGACGACGCCGGCCCCGGCGAGATCATCGTCAACCTCGGCGGGATGCTGGGCGAGGCGGTCATGGAGAGCGCCCGGATCACCAGGCGAAGCAACCGCGAGGTGGAGGGCCATGTCCTCCAGCACGGCAGCGGATACCCCGCACACAACAACCGGCTGTTCTTCAGCATCCGGTTCGACAGGGACTTCGACTCCCTGCACGGGTGGGCGGACGGTGAGCTGGTCGACGGCGGGGCCGCGGTCGACGAGGTCGACGGCGACGACGCGGGCTTCTACGTCCGCTACGACGGTCTTGAGGCGGGTGACCGGCTGCAGATGAAGGTCGCGCTGTCCTTCACCGGGGTGGCCGGGGCGCGCAAGAACCTGGAGGCGGAGCTGCCGGGCTGGGACTTCGACGCGGTCAAAGCCGCGTCGCAGGAACACTGGAACCGGATGCTGGGCCGGATCGACGTCGAGGGCGGCACCGAACAGCAGCGGGTGAAGTTCTACACCGACATGTTCCACGTCCTGTGCGGACGCAGCGTGATCAGCGACGCCGACGGCACGTACCTCGACAACACCTGGCAGCACCGCATCATCAAGAAGATCCCCACGGACGCCAAGGGCCGGCCGCGGTTCGCGATGTACAACTACGACGCGCTGTGGCTGACGCAGTGGAATCTCAACACCGTGCTCGGGCTGGCCTATCCGGAGATCTACTCCGCCCTCGTGCAGTCGCAGCTACGGATGTACGAGGACGGCGGGCTGCTGCCGCGGGGCCCCGTGGCCGGCGACTACTCCTGGGTGATGACCGGATCGCCGGTGACGTCGTTCATCACCGGCGCCTGGAACAAGGGCATCCGGGACTTCGACATCGATCTCGCGTACGAGGCCATGCTCGACGCCCACTCGCTCGGCGGGCTCTTCGAGGCCGGCTCGTTCGAGTACGGGAGCTGGGGAAGCTGCGGCGGTGCCCGTCACTACTTCGATCTCGGATACGTCCCGAACGAGGTGTGCGGGGGACCGCTGGAGGGCGGCGCCGGACAGACCCTGGAGTACGCGTTCCAGGACTGGACGCTGGGCCAGCTCGCGCGACGGCTGGGCAAGTCGGGTCTCAATGTCGCGCAGTTCGCCGAGGTGTCGGTGTCCTCGCAGGTGAACGACGCGAACCTGGCCGGTGTGCGAGCGGTGGACGGCCGGCCGCCGCGTTCGAGCGTCACCGAGCCGGTGAACGTGGGGTGGGCCTCACGGGAGCAGAAGCCGTGGATCAAGCTGAGCTGGGCGGAGCCGAGGCGCGTGCACAAGGTGGTGCTCAGTGACCGCACCGAGGGGAAATCGCGGGTGAACTCCGGTGTCCTGCTCTTCAGTGACGGGTCGTCGGTGGAGGTGCGCGGCATTCCGGCCGGAGGCCGGACCAAAGCGGTGGCCTTCCGGCCCAGGCGGGTGAGCTGGGTGACGTTCGAGGCCACCGGCGGGACGGGCGAGAACGTGGGGCTCGACGAGATCGAGGTGTGGGACGACACCGACACGGGTGCGTTCCTGATCGAGCGCTCCGGGAACTGGCGCAACCTGTTCGACCGGTCCACCGGCTTCATCCGGCCCCGCGCCATGAACGGCCACTGGCAGGAGCCCTTCGACCCGCTGTCGCACGAGGACTTCGTCGAGGCGAACGCCTGGCAGGCGTCCTGGTTCACCTCCCACGACGTCATCGCCCTGGCCAACCGGCTGGGCGGCCGGAAGGCGTACGCCGACAAGCTCAACCACGCCTTCGAGCAGTCCGCGGACGCGAACTTCATCGCCGAGTACGGGAAGGGCCACGTCAGCTACGGCAACCAGCCCGGCCTGCAGGTGGCGCACCTGTTCAACTACGTCGGACACCCGTGGCTGACCCAGTACTGGGTGCGCCAGGTGAAGGAGAAGACCTACGGCGCGACCTCGACCACGGACGGCTACGGCCACTTCGACGAGGACCAGGGCCAGATGGGGTCGATGAGCGCGCTGATGGCCATGGGGCTCTTCGAGGTGACGGGAGCGAGTCTGACCCGTCCGGTGTACGACATCACCTCGCCGGTGTTCGACGCGATCACGATCCAGCTCCACCCGGACTACTACTCGGGGCGGCGGTTCCGGATCGTCACCCACGACAACTCGGCCGAGCACATGTACATCCAGCGGGCCACGCTCAACGGGAGCCGGCAGGACAACGCCTGGTTCCACCACGACCGGCTCGCCGCAGGCGGCACCCTGGAACTGTGGATGGGCCCGGAGCCCAACAAGGACTGGGGCGTGGCCGAGCTGCCGCCGTCGAAGTCGCCGGAGGCACCCGCGGTGCTCCACACCGACCGCGACACCGTACGCCTCGACTCCGGTGAGAGCGGCCCCCTCACCCTCGCCGCACGCAACCTCACCGGCCGGCCCGTCGCCGCCTCCTGGCGCGCCCACGCCCCCGCCGGCATCGAGGTCCGGCCCGCCACCGGAAGCCTCACCGCACCCGCCGGCGACACGGCGGACCAGGACCTCACCGTCCGCGTCGACGCCGACGCCCCCGCCGGACTGCACCGCATCGTGTTCACGGGGCAGGCCGCCGACGGCACCGAACTGCCCGACGCCATCGTCTACCTCCTCATCGCGCCCGCACTGGCCGTCGAGACGGTCCCGGAGCGGCTGATCCTGCTTCAGGACACGCCGTCGACCGTCCGGGTGGACGTGAAGAGCAACGACGTGGAACGGGAATACGCCTGCGACGTCAGCCTCAAGGTGCCGGAGGGCTGGACCGCCGAGCCGGCGACCCGGTCAATCGACGTGCCCGCCGGTGCCACGGTCGGCGCCGCCTTCACCCTCACCCCGCCGGCGGAGGCGTCCGGTGAGCAGGCCCTGACGCTCGCCGCCCGGTGGGACGACGGGAGCACCGACCGCGAACTGTCCGCGACCGTGAGCCGGAAGGTGGCCATGATCGGCACCGCCGACCTGGCCACAGGGGAGTACGCGCTGTCGCCGGACCGCTTCGGCGACTACCCCACGGCCTTCCCCGACGACGTCGACTTCACCATCGGGGACGGCGACCCCGCCACCGGGTGGAGCTACATCCACCCCGGCCCCAGCGACGGCTGGGCCGGCACCAAGCCGCACACCTTCACCCTCCGCTTCGACCTCGACCAGCCGTCTTCCACCGGCCTGGCCCTCACCGCCTGGCTGATCGACACCCACGAATCCGGACCGCCGACCGTGGACGTCTCCCTCAACGACGGCCCGGCGACCACCGTCACCCTCCCCAAGGGCGGCGGCCAGGGCTACCACTGGGGCGACGACACCGACGCGGCCATCCGCCCGAGCGTCCTCGACGTCCCCCTCCCCGCCGACGACGTCCGCGCCGGCCGGAACACCCTCACCCTCACCAGCACGGGCGGCTCCTGGATGGTCTACGACGCCGTCGCCGTCCGGGAACGGTCCTAACGGTGGCCGACCGGCCCGCGCCCACCGAGCCGGGCGCGGGCCGGTGCCCGCGTCACACCCCTCCACGGTCCGTGGTGCACCCGCCCCGCGGGCCCACGCACACCGCTCACCGCACCCGGCGCAGGACCATGCGCACGGTGCCGTCCCGCTCCGTGGTCTCCTCGGCGACGTGGAAGCCCTCATCGGTGAGCCGGGCCGCGGTGACGTGGTAAGCGTGCCGGGCGGTGAGTCTGTCCATCCAGGCCGCGTCGTGGGTGCGGCGGTCGAAGTCGCTGATCACGGCGGTGAAGCGGCCGTCCTCCCGGTGGAAGAACCCGATGTCGTTCGACAGAGGGCCGACGTGGGTGCGCCGGACGATCACATGTGCGGTGTCCTCCCGCCGGTCGCCGCGATAGCCGTGGAGGGGCTGCGCGACGTCGTGCACCTCGACGTCGCGGTACCCGACGTCCGCGAGTGCCGCGCAGAGCGCCTCGGTGTCGGTCAGGGCCGTGGTGAGCGAGGTGAAATGGGACATACGGCGACTCCGTCACTTCCCGTGTTCACCGGGTTCGTAAGGTTCGAGCGGATCGAGGGGTACGACGAACTGGCTTTCGGCTTCCGTCGTCTCGGTGAACGACGCCGACTGCGCCCGGCCCTCCCGCAGCCAGGTGCGCAGCGCGCCGATCGTCTCGCGCTGCGACACCGACAGCGGCACCTGCCGGGCGAGCGCGGTGAGGATGTCGTCGGTGGTGAACTCGCGCCCGTCGTTGAATCCCACGTACATGGCGTCCACGACGGCCTGCTCGATCTCCGATCCCACGTACCCCTCCGACCTGCGGGCCAGGGCCGCGACGTCGAAATCCGCCGGCAGCCTGCGGCGCTTGCGCAGGTGCACCTCGACGATCTCCGCGCGCTCGTCGGCGGTCGGCAGGTCGAGGAAGAAGATCTCGTCGAACCGGCCCTTGCGCAGGACCTCGGGGGGCAGGCTGGCGACGTCGTTCGCGGTGCCGACGACGAAACACGGCGCGGTCTTCTCCTGCATCCACGTCAGGAGGGTGCCGAACACCCTGGTGCTGGTGCCGGCGTCGTGACCGCCGTGCGCGAGGGCCTTTTCCATCTCGTCGATCCACACCACGCACGGGGCGACCGTCTCCGCGAGCCGCAGCGCCCGCCGGGTGCGTTCCTCGGCCTCTCCGATCAGCGAACCGAAGAGGGCACCGACGTCCAGCCGCAGCAGGGGAAGCCGCCACAGCCCGCCGATCATCTTGGCCGTCAGGCTCTTGCCGGTGCCCGGAATCCCGATCAGCGCGATGCCCTTCGGCGCGGGCAGCCCGTAGTCGCGGGCCTCCTGGGTGAACGCCCGCTCCCGCAGCCGCAGCCACTGCTTGAGCACGTCCAGCCCGCCCACGTCGTCGGGGGTTTCGTGCACCGGATGGAACTCCAGCGCCTCGCTCTCCCTGATGACGTCCTTCTTCTCCTGCACCACGGCCTCGATGTGCCGGTCGTCCAGGGCGTTGTCCCGGACGATGGCCTTGGCGTAGGCGCGGCGTGCCTGCGCGGCCGTCATCCCGAGCGCCGCCTGCCCGAGCTTCTCCCGGCCGGCCGGGGTGAGGTCGACCTTCACGCCCGGTGTCGCCGCCAGCCCGCCCAGCACCTCGTCGAGCTGCTCGCGATCCGGCAGCGGCAGTTCCACCACGACGGCCTCGTCCCGCAGTTCCTCGGGGACCGTGCGGTTCGGCGAGAGGACGATGACCGACTTGCGGGTGAACTTCAGCCGCTGCACCGCGCTGCGCAGCTTGCGTTTCACCTGCGGGTTGCTCCAGCAGTCATGGAAGTCCTTGAGGACGAAGACGGCGCCGTCCTCCGCCTTCTCCACCTGCTCGATCACGGATATCGGGTCACGCGCGGTGGGCGGGGCGCCGCCGTGGCCGTGCAGGGCCTCGAACCCCTCGGCGAGATCCCACGCCAGGCAGCGGCGGTGTCCGCGTTCGCACACGGCACGAACCGCCTCCAACGCCCGTTCCTCCTCCACCGTGACCGCCACGATCAGGGTGTAGCGCGCGCGCAGGTACAAGTCGAGGTCGGTCCGGAATCCCACCGCAATATCCCCCAGCCGTCGCTGACCAGCCCGATGACCGTAGCCGACCGCACGGTCACCGGTCGATCGCGGTGCCGCCGGTCAGGCCCTCACTCAACCGTCGCCCAGTTCGATGTCGGTCACGCCCGCCGCCGTCGGAGCGTCGCCGATCTCCACGTCGTGCCGGTGCCGGCGCGAGGCCGTCCGTGCCATCAGATCCGCCCACGGCTGCCCCGCTGCGCCCGCGGACGCCCGCACCTGCTCGACCTCGGCGGGCCCGAGCCGGCCCGCCGGGGTACGCGCCGATGACAGGATCGCCGGCTGCCACAGCCGGACCGCACCGGCGCCGCTCGCCGCGACGGCGTATCCGCCGGGCGTCACCGTCAGCGAGGTGACCTCGGCCCCGAGTCCCGCCGGCGCGTCGGCGGGCTCTCCGGAGGGCAGCCGCCAGGTCCGCAGCCGCCCGTTGCGGCTGCCGGCGATCAGGAAGCGGCCGTCCGGGGTGACCGTGAGGCGGCAGATCTCGTCCCTGTTCCCCAGATCCCAGGAGACCGGGCGTTCGTGGACGTCGAGCACTCCCGCCGGATCGCCGGACGGCAACCGCCACAGGCGCACCGTTCCCTCGCGGCCCGCACTGGCCAGCAGACTGCCGTCCGGGGTGATCGTCAGGCCCGTGACGTTTCCGGCGTGTCCGGTGAGGGTGCCCGCGGCCTCGCCGGACGGCAGGCGCCACAGCGCGATGGCGCCGTGCTGTGCCGGGGGCGGCGGCTGCCGCCCCGGGGTGCCGGCCAGCAGTCCGCCGTCCGGTGCCAGCGCCAGCGGGCCGTTGCCGGGGATCCGCTCCGAGAGCCGGCCGGACGGCAGTTCCCACACCCTGATGCCCCACCGGTCCAGGCCCGCCGCGAGCTCTCGGCCCGGGGTGGCCACGACGACGCCCATGGACCCGTGGAGGTCCTCGGCGGTACGGACCTTGCGCAGTGCGGGCCACGCCCACACGTTCGGCTTGCCGTCGTAGCTCATGGAGAACAGCGTGGCGCCGTCCGGCGACAGCACGAGGTTGGCCCGCGTTTCATGCGCCCGCTTCAGCTCCGCGCCGTCCCGCAGCCGCCAGGACGTCATCGCGGCCGAACCCGCCGCGACCAGCGCGCCGTTGTCGACGATGATCGATGTGACGGTGCCGGGGCTCGCGTCGATCCGGTGGAGCCGCCGCACCTCGGGCAGCGCCCACACCGTGATCACGCCGCTGTCGTCGCCGGCGGCGAGCACCTCGCCGTCCTCGGACGCGGCGAGGGCGCGTACGGCACGGGCCCCTCCGGGATCGAGCAGCAGGCGGTCCACCGGATGCAGGTCGCAGCGTTCGGCGAGCCCCACGAGCGCGTCGCAGTCGGCCCGCTCCGCGGCCGGCTGCGGGCGCCAGCCGGACGGGCCGAGGTCCCGCAGCAGCCGTACCGCCCAGAGCGGGGGCGCGGCGAGGGCCAGCCGCCACAGGTCCGCCCACCGCCCGGCGTGGACGAGGGTGGACCGTGCGGTGTCCCACTCGTCGTCGGACAGCGCCGCGAGCCGCTCGTCGGAGCGGTCGAGCGTCGTCGAGCGCACCCAGTCCAGCCGGCCGCTCCTGCGCGCAACCGCGGCCAGCCGGGCGCGCAGGTTCGGCCCCGCGGCCTCGTGCGCGGTGCGCAGCAGGCGCCCGTCGAAGTCCAGCCGCCCGTAGGCGTCCATCTGTTCGGTGAGAAACAGGAACACGGCGCGGCGGCCGGGGTCCTTCGGCGCGAACCCGCCGGCGACCGCTGCGTCGAGTGCCGCCGCGCTCCCGCCGTCGACGGCCGCCGCACACACGTGCTCGCGGGCCTCCTCGGTGGTCAGCCCGGCCAGCGCGGTGGCGGCACGGGCGCGCAGGTCCTCCGCACCGCTGCCGTCGGCGAAGTCGACCATCGACCGCACGGTCGGCTCATCGCCGCCCAGCAGGTCCGGGCGGCCGGCCAGCAAGGCGGTGCGGACCCGCACATGCGCCGGGTGCGAGGCGACCCAGCCCTTCCGCTCGATCAGCCGGTCGAGTTCCTCACTGGTCAGATAGCTCGACACCTGACACACCGCGTCGATCGCGCCCTGGTCGGTCAGCCGCTCCAGCGCCTGCCTCGCGATCACCTGCGCGTCGGGGTCGCCGCGCCACCTGGCGAGTTCCTCGGCCAGGGCGCGGACGGCGTCCGGCGTTCCCGCCCGGGCCAGCGCTCTCGCCGCACGCCGCGGCGGGACGAGCGCCGACCCGCGGGATCTGAGCACGCGGGCGAGCCTGTCGACCTTGTCCTCGCGCATCGCGCCTCACCACCGCGTGGGCGGGTCGATGCCGGTGAGGGTCACGTGGCCGTCGGGGTGCACGATGACCTCGGCCTCGGGCACGGCGTCGAGATCGGCGCGGGTGTAGCGGTCCGAGAACAACCGGACGGCCTTGTCGGCCGAGCCCCGCAGTCCGCTCGCGACCCGCAGGTCCCGCCGGTACCGGCCGGCCAGCAGCACGTCGACGCAGCGGCGCAGCTCGTCGAACTCGCGCATCCGCTGCACGTCGGGCCAGTCGTAGCCGGTGAACAGAATCGCCGACAGGTCCGTGCCGGCCCGTATCCGCCGCAGCAGGTCCAGTACGGCTCCGCGCTGCTGCAACGGCTCGCCGCCGGTGATGGTCACCCCCTCCACGCGGTCCGCGAGCCCTGCCACGCGGCGGTACACCTCGGCCACCTCGACCTCCTCGCCCGCCCGGGCGTGGGTCTCCGGGTTGAAGCACCCGGGGCAGCCGAGGGTGCAGCCCTGCACCCAGACGACGGCCCTGGTGCCCGGTCCGTTGGCGCTGCTGAAGGGTTCGAACCCGTGCAGCCGCAGCCGTGCGGGCACGGTCACGGCCGCAATCCGCGCCGGAGGTGTTCCGGCACCTGTTCGTCCACCACCGCGTAGGCGTCCGCGGTGAGTTCGCGGCTGACGATCTCGCCGCCGAGCGCCTCTTCCAGGGCGGCCGTCAGGTCGAGGCAGCCGCGGCCGGCCACACCGCGCACCTCGATCCGGGTCGCGCCGTCCGGCCCGATCGTCACCTCGATCTCCTCGAACTCCACGGTTGCTCTCCTCACCCCGCTGTCAGGTCAGCTTCACCACCGGGAAGTCCCGGTGTGTCAGCCGCCCACCGACGAGATCGTAGGCGGTCAGCAGCAACCGTTTGTTGCCGTCGATGCCGAACTCGACCCGGAACCGGGCCTGTCCCGCCGTCGCGGGGGGATCGGCGCGCAGAAACGTCGGGCTGTTCTCGTTCACCCAGAAGCGGTGGCGGTCCTCGTCGGCCGGCACCGTACGCACCCGCCACGCCCCGGACGGGTCGCAGACCAGCTCCGTGCTCTCGCCGCCGCTGTGCCGGCTCAGCTCGTAGATCGCGATGCCCAGCTCGGTCTGGCCGTCGTGGGTGGCGTTCACCGTGAGGGTGTGCACCGGCCCGGTGCTCGGGTAGGGGGTGCCCGCGGTGACGCACGTGCGGTACTCGTAGCGCCCGGCCCGCCGGTCGAACCAGCGCACCGCGTAGTCGTGCTGGATGTGGTCGTAGAAGTCGCTGCCGGCGGCGAACGCCGCCGCGCCGCGCGCGACCGCGTCCAGCGGGCGGTCGGAGAGCACCCGGTCCCGTCCGAAGATCCGCTCCAGCGTCCGCCGGACCGAGGGGATCAGGCTGCTTCCGCCGACCATCAGCACGGCCGCCAGGTCGTCTTCGTCGTATCCCCGGTTCGAGGCGTCCCGTACCGCTCTGCGCACCACGCGGTCGATGCGGGAGAACAGGTCCCGGCGGTCCAGCAGTTCCTCGAACGACACGAGGCGGCGGTCGCCCCGTGCGGCGCCGTCCCGGACGAGTTCGAGGCCGAGTACGGCACCGGTGTCCGGGTCCAGCACGCTGATCTCGGCCTGCTCCTGCGCGGACAGCGTCTCCTTCGCGCGCTCGCACTCCACCAGCAGCGCGCGGCTGATCCGCCGCACCTCGTCGTCGCTGTCGTGGCGGTCGTTGCGCGCCAGCAGCTCTTCGAAGATCCACTGATCGACGGTGGCGCCACCCAACTCGTCCCCGGCCTTGCCGAGCACCCGGCACGTACGCCCGGTCGCCGCGCGCTCCTCCTCGTCCTGCACGCGCACCACGGCGGCCTGCACCGTTCCGCCGCCGAAGTCGAACATCAAGTAGACGTGCCCGGGCCGGACGCGGGCGCCGTAGCCCAGCGCCGCCGCGGACGGCTCGTCGATCAGCCGGTACCGGCCGAGCCCGGCGGTCTCGGCGACCTCGCCCAGCCAGTTCTCGTAGTGCTCGAACGACTCCACCGGCGCGGTCAGGGCGACCTCCTCGCCCTCCGCTCCCGTCTCGACCGCGGCGAACGCCAGCACCGCGGACAGAAAGTCGCGCCCGGCTTCGGCAGGGGAGACCTGCCGCCCGTTCAGCGCCATCGTCAACGGGCTGCGGTTGCCGATATAGCGCTTCATCCACCGGAACGTGCCGGCGGCGTGGTAGAGGTTGCGGGCCAGCACCTGCTCGCCGAGAAGCCGGCGCCGGTCCTGCGCGTAGTGGATCAGGGAGGGCACCACGGGCACCCGGTCACCGCCCTGCCCGAACTCCCGTCCGTAGTCGGTCAGACGCACGGCCGATCCCTGCCCGGCGGCTTCGTCCCAGAGCGCGACCACGGTGTTGCTGGTGCCGAAGTCGACGCCCAGGCGGCCCGCCATCAGGATTCCCCCTCCGCGGCGGCCTGGTCGACTCCGGCCCGGCGCAGCACGCGGTCCCCGTAGCGCAGGCCGACCACCCGGATCCGCACCCGCGTCCCTGCTCCCGGTGTGCCGGCCATGCTCAGGGGGTCGTGCCGGTCCGGATCGAAGGCGACCTCCTCGCCGAGCGTGCCGAAGGTCTCCACACCGGCCGCCCGCAGGGACCGCAGCAGCCGTGCGCCGACCGCGATCACGTCGTCCGTACGCACCTGTACGGTGCCGTCGCGATGCAACTGGGCCTGCGTCCCCAGGTGCACGAGCGAGGCTCCCATGGCCTCCACCAACTGCTCGACCCGAGCCCGCCCCTGCCGTTCGGCCTCGTCGCCCAGCGCCTCCCGGGCCCGTTCCAGATCCGCGCGCAGCCGCCGCACCGACTGATCGCGCTCCGCCAGGGCCAGCCGGCACTCCTGGAGCTGCCGCCCCACCTCCAGCTCCCGCCCGGCCCCCCGCCCCCCGGCCCTCCACCGTCGGCGGAACTCTGCCCACATGCGACAGAACATACAGAACGGGCCCGGCGGGAACCAGGGAAACCGTGCCCGCCCGGCGCCTGCGCACGCCCTGATACCCATTCCGCCATTCCTGACGAGGGAGGCGTCCGCGACGCGGTACGCGAGAGGATCGGTCCGCGGCACCCGAGGTTGCCCACCGCCGGACGAGCGGTGCCTGACCGATACGGCAATGACCCGTTTCGCATGCGAGGAGCTGAGCTGATGGACGAACAACGCACCGTGCAGTGGGACGAGCCGACCTGGCTGAACCCGCCGCTCGCCGCCGAGGTCGACGGTGACTCACTGGTCATCACCACCCGGCAGCGCAGCGACTTCTGGCGGCACACCGCCTACGGAATCGTGCACGACAGCGGTCACGCTCTGCTCACCGATATCGCCCACGGGCGGGCCGTCGAGGTCACTTTCGTCAACCGATTCGACACGCAGTTCGATCAGGCAGGTCTGCTGGTCCGCGTGGACGACGAGACGTGGATCAAGGCCGGCGTCGAGCTGAGCGACGGACTGCCTCAGCTCGGCGCGGTCGTCACGCACGGACAGTCCGACTGGTCGGCCGCCCCGGTACCCGAGTGGGCCGGCCGGCGTGTCACGGTCCGCGCCAGCCGCATCGCCGACGCCCTCGTCATCCGGGCTCGTTGCGACGACGAAGCCTGGCGGCTCGTACGTCTTGCACCGCTGTCCGCCAACGCATGGGCGCAAGCGGGTCCTTACTGCTGTTCGCCGGAGCGCGAGGGGCTGCAGGTACGGTTCACACGCTTCACGACCGGACCAGCCGACCGCGCCGTGCACGAGGGGCCCGCCTGAGCGTGTTCGGCAGGAGAGGACATCGCCGCATGCGCGTTGCTGCGCGAGGCGGGGGCCGCGACGCCTCGCGCACACAGGGCGCGGCACACGGCTGCCGTTCGCGTCCCTCAGCGACTCGATACGGCCTCCCCACACGTGACGTAGATCCTGCGCAGCTCCGCCGCGGCCCGTGAGACCTCACCTGCCTGCGCGAGGCGGTACCCGTACTCGGCCAGGGTCGCCGTGATCGAGTCCGATGGCGTGGCGGAACGCGGCGGCGGCCCGCTCGGGGTCGTCGTCCCACGGCACCCACCCGAGCCGCAGGACGGTCCTGGTGCCGACTGTGTGCCGTATGTGCGGGTACCTCAGGTTGCGGGCGGAGTTTGACCGGATTACGTTGAAGTGGAAGACGAGTGCGTGGACCCGAGTCCGGTGATGCGGCCTGTCCGCGGCTCGGGAAACACCGACCGAGGAGGTCGGACGATGGGCACGGAGACCGAAGCGGTCGTGGGAGAGCCCGGCACCGGTCCACCCCGTTACCTTCCGGTCGCCGACCACGGGCTGATCGGTGATCTGCGCAGCGCTGCGCTGGTGGGCACGAACGGCACGATCGACTGGTACTGCCCCCGGCGCTTCGATGCCCCCAGTGTTTTCGCCTCGCTGCTCGATGCCGAGCGAGGCGGGTCGTTCGAACTGGCGGCGGACGTTCCGGCGCGGAGGAAACAGTTCTACTTCCCCGACACCAACGTGCTGATCACCCGTTTCTCCTCGGACGGCGGGGTCGGGGAGATCCAGGACTTCATGCCGATCGTGGACGACTCGCGCGAGGCCAACCGGCACCGGCTGATCCGCCGGGTGGTGTGTGTCCGCGGATCACTGCCGTTCCGCGCCCGCGTGGCTCCCCGCTTCGCGTACGGGGCGGAGCCGCACACGGTGCACGCACAGGAACGTCAGGTGGTCTTCGCATCGCCCTCGCTGACCCTTGCACTGACGTCGAGCGTGCCGCTTGAGGTCGCCGGCCGGGACGCATGGGCCCTGTTCAAGCTGCACGAGGGCCAGACGGCCGTCTTCGCGCTCGACCGGGTCGGCGACGACGTCCTCCCGCGCCACTGCCCCGAGGCGGAGGCGGAGGCGCAGTTCAACGACACGGTCCGCTACTGGCGGCGGTGGCTCTCCCAGTCGCGCTACCGGGGGCGCTGGCGGGAGGTGGTGCACCGCTCCGCTCTCACCCTGAAGCTTCTGACCTACGCCCCCACCGGCGCCATCATCGCCGCGCCGACCACCAGCCTGCCCGAGCACATCGGCGGAAGGCGCAACTGGGACTACCGCTACGTATGGATCCGTGACGCGGCCTTCTGCGTGTACGCGCTGCTCAGGCTCGGCTTCACCGATGAGGCCGAGGCGTTCATGGGTTTCCTCGCCGAGCACGTCCGCCTCGAAGCAACCGACGCCCCCGGCCCCCTGCAGATCATGTACGGCATCGACGGGCGCCACGAACTGCCCGAACGCGAGCTTCCGCACCTGGAGGGCTACCAGTGCTCGGCTCCCGTACGCATCGGCAACGGTGCCGTCCACCAACTGCAACTGGACATCTACGGCGCGCTCGTCGACTCCCTCTACCTGTACGACAAGTGGGGACAGCCCGTCTCCAGCTCCTACTGGGACGGCATCACCGCGCTCGTCGATTGGGTGTGCGCCCACTGGGACCAGCCCGACCAGGGGGTGTGGGAGAGCCGCAGCGGACCCAAGAACTTCCTCTACTCACGGCTGATGTGCTGGGTGGCGATCGAACGGGCGATGCGCATGGCCCGGCGCCGCGGACTCCCCGCCGACCTGGTGCGGTGGGGACGCTGCCGGGACGACATCTACCGCCGGATCATGGACCGCGGCTGGTCCGCCGAACGACACGCCTTCGTCCAGTGCGAGGGCGGCGACTACCTCGACGCGTCCCTTCTGATGATGCCGCTTTCGAAGTTCATCTCGCCCACGGACCCGAAGTGGCTTGCCACACTGGACGCCCTGGGCGAGGACCTGGTGTCCGACTCGCTGGTCTACCGCTACGACCCGCGGCTCAGTGCGGACGGACTGCCGGGCGAGGAGGGCACGTTCTCGATCTGCTCGTTCTGGTACGTCGAGGCGCTGACCAGGGCAGGCCGCCTGGACGATGCGCGGCTCGCGTTCGAGAAGATGCTCACCTACGCCAACCACCTCGGCCTCTACGCGGAGGAGATCGGCCACACGGGCGAGCAACTCGGCAACTTCCCCCAGGCGTTCACGCACCTCGCCCTGATCAGCGCCGCGTTCAACCTCGACCGCAGGCTGAGCTAGGCGGTCTCGTGCGGATCAGCGGGCGGACCGGAGGAAGACGCCTGCGATGTGGAGTCCGGCCGAAGACGGCCGCGGCCTTCTCGCAGCGGGTGGCGATGCCGCGCGGTCGTGGGCGGGTGGGGGAACGACCGGCTTCAGGGCGGCACCGTCCGGGAGCACGGCCGGATATGCCGTGAGGGGGCCACCGGTCCGAAGACCTCGATTCTCCCGGCTTGCACGGGGCGGACGAGAGCGCCGATCCGTGTCCGCCGTGTGGTCGGCTGACCCCGTGCCCTCCACCACCCGGATGTTTGGCCGGGTGCCGCGGGGAAACCCGGGCGTCGGACTCGTCGTCTTCCGTGGAGGTGGCGGATTCTATGCCGCGCGAACGGATCGTGGTCGTAGGCGCCGGTTTCGCCGGCTACCAGGCTGCTCGCACCCTGGCCCGACGAGCGCCGGACAGCGCCGAGATCGTGCTCATCAATCCGAACGACTACTTTCTGTACGTCCCCATGCTCCCCTACGTCGCCACCGGCGTGCTCGAAGCGCGTCACATCTGCGTTCCGCTGGCCGGGCTCCGGCCGCGCGTGCAGCCGGTGCTCGGCGAGGTGGACACCGTCGACCTCGACGCGGGACGGGTGCGGTGGACCGGGCCCGAGGGCGACCGCGGCGAAACGTCGTTCGACCGGCTGGTGATCACCGTCGGCAGCGTCAGCAAACTGCTGCCCGTCCCCGGCGTCGCCGAGCACGCGCACGGCTTCCGCGGCATCCCCGAAGCGCTCTACCTGCGCGATCACGTCACCCGGCAGATCGAGCTGGCCGCAAGCACCGGGGACGAGGAGGAGTGCGCGGCACGCCGCACCTTCGTCGTCGTCGGCGCCGGCTACACGGGCACCGAGGTGGCGGCGCACGGCGCGCTGTTCACCAGGGCGCTGACCCGCCGCTACGACGACCCGCGCGGCGGCCCGCGCCCGCGCTGGATGCTGCTCGACATCGCGCCGCGCATCATGCCGGAGATGGACGAGCGCATGTCCCGCTCCGCCACCGACGTGCTGCGCCGGCGCGGCGTCGACGTGCGCACCGGGAGGTCGGTGAAGGAGGCGACGAGCGCCGGTGTGCTGCTCGACGACGGCGAGTTCGTCGGCACCCGCTCGCTGATCTGGTGCGTGGGCGTGCGGCCGGACCCGCTGGTGGAGTCCGTGGGCCTGGCGCTGGAGAAGGGCCGGCTGATCGTCGACGAGTACCTGAACGTGCCCGGTCATCCGGAGGTGTACGCCTGCGGCGACGCCGCCGCCGTACCGGACCCGAACGGGCCCGGCGGATACACGACGATGACCGCGCAGCACGCGGAGCCCCAGGGCCGGCTCGCCGGCCGCAACGTCGCCGCCTCCCTCACCGGCGGGCGGCAGCAGCCCTACCGGCACCATCCGCGCGGATTCGCCGTCGACCTCGGTGGCGTCAAGGCCGCGGCCGACCCCTTCGGCGTCCAGATCAGGGGCCCGCTCGCCGCCGCCCTCACCCGTGGCTACCACCTGCTGGCCATGCCCTCCGGCCGCACCCGGGTGGCGATCGACTGGATGATGGACGCGCTGCTGCCGCGGCAGGCGGTGCAGCTCGGGCTCGTCGGCCCCTGGTCGGTGCCCCTGGACACCGCCTCGCCGGAGACGCCACGCATCCCCCGCGGGGAGTGAGCAGCGCCGGACGGACCCCGCACCGTACCCCTCCGCGGCAGCGGCCACACCCGCGGTTACCGCCGCCCTCCGACATGATTCCCGGGCACCCTGTCCTCGGCGGCCCTCCGTAAACCCGGCGAGGGCCCTCTCGCTTCGTCACCTCACCGTCGAGCAGCCGCACGCCGGATCACCGTGCCGGTGAACCGCACGGAGACGGGCCTCCGTGCTCGCCCGGCCGCGGCCGAGGCGGTCCGCCGGCAGTCCTCCCGGAGACGCCGCCGCGCCCGGTCACCCGTACGGCGGAGTTCACGGACCCGGGACCCGGGTACCCGGGGTGCATGCCCGCTTCGACCCCTGATCCCGACCCCGAGCACACGACCGGCCTGGAGCCCGGCGGGTCGGTGCCGCCGGGTGAGACTCCGCCTGCCGAGGACAGCATGTCCGGGACGGGACCGGACGAGGCGCACAACCCGACGAAGGGCTGGGCGAAGGCGCCGTTGATCCTGATCGCACTGGTGGTCGTGCTGTTCGTCGCCGGGTACATCGGGTATATGGTCGCCCTCACCCGCTGAGCGGACCCGGCTCCGGCCGGGCGGGGCGACGGTGCCCGGACGCATGGCGGCGTGCACGGCAGGCCGGTGCGGCGCGGCTACGGCTCCCGGTCGTCGGCGGGCCGCAGCGGCCGGGTCGCGGGTCCCTGCAGCACGGTGCCGTCGACGTCGAAGCGCGACCCGTGGCAGGGACACTCCCAGGCCGTCTCGTCGTCGTTGAAGCGCACCAGGCAGCCCAGATGGGTGCAGCGGGCCTGGACGCGGTGCAGGTTGCCGTCCGCGTCGCGGTGCACGGCGAGGTGGCCGGTGCCGTGGCGGACCACGGCGCCGCCGCCCGGCGGCACGTCGTCGGCGGAGGATACCGTCGCGGCCGGGAGCCGGTCACCGACGAAGTGCCGGACCACGAATGCCTGGTTGCCCAGCAACCGCGGGGCCTCGCGGAGCGGATGGAGCCGGCGTGGGTCGTACAGGCCGGCCCACGAGGGCTCGCCGCCGGTCAGCAGCCCGGTGAGGAGGCGGCCCGCCATCACGCCGCCGCTGATGCCCCAGCCGGCGAAGCCGGTGGCGACGTACAGGTGACGGGCGCCGGGATGCAGCGGGCCGACGAAGGGGACGTGGTCGCTGGGCCAGTTGTCCTGGGCGGCCCAGCCGGCCGCGGCCTTCGTGCCGGGGAAGTGCTCGTCCGCCCAGCGGTTCAACCGCTGCCGCCGCGCGGAGACGTCCCCGGCGCCGGGCGTGAACTTCTCCCCGGTGATGATCAGCAGCCGTCGGCCCGCGCCATACGGCGCGGTACGCACCGAGCGGGTGCCCTGCTCCTGCGTGAGGTACATGCCGCCCGGGTCGTGGGCCTCGGGGATCACCCGGGTGACGACCAGTTCGCGCTGGGGCTTGAGCCGGGCGAAGAGCAGTGCCCGGTCCAGGGTCGGGTAGTGGGTGGCGACGACGACGTCGCGGGCCCGCAGCTCGGTGCCGTCCGCCGTGGTCAGGACACACGGGTCGCCGTCCGAGACGCCGGTGACCGGCGAGTGCTCGAAGAGCAGCCCGCCCCTCGCCTCCAGGTCGCCCGCCAGACCCAGCAGGTACTTGCGGGGGTGGAACTGGATCTGGTCGTCGAGCCGGACGGCGGTGGTGACCGGAAACGGCGGGCCCGTGGTGCCGTCGCGGTCGACCAGCTCCGCGGGCAGCCCGGCCTCGGCCGCCGCCTCGGCCTCTTCGCGTACGTCGTCCACCGTCTCGCCGCTCTGCGCGTACGTGAACGCCGGCACCCGCTCCAGCTCGCTGTCGATGCCCAGCTCCGCGCAGAGGTAGGCGACGCGGCGGACCGCGTCGGTCTGCGACTCGGCGAAGTGCCGCGCAGCGGTCCGGCCGCGCGTGGCGCGTACGTTCCGGTACGTCTGTCCGTGCAGCGCCGACAGCTTGGCCGTGGTGTGCCCGGTGACCCCGGCGGCGATCCGCCCGGCCTCCACCACGGCGACGGAAAGACCGGCCGCGGCCGCCTCCCACGCGGTGGACAGCCCCGCCACGCCGCCGCCGATCACCGCGAGGTCGACGTCGACCCCGTCGCGCAGCGGAGCCCGGGGTGCACCGGGCGCCGTCTCGATCCAGTGACTCGTCATACGCGTCGCTCACCTCTCCGATTCCGGGCGCTGCGCCCGCCGGAGGGCGAGGTGGGTCGCCCGCCGTCGGTGCCGCATGCCGGTCGTGCCGTACGAAGACGGCCCGGCCCTCGGCGAGGGCCGGGCGATACGACACGGGCCGCCGGTCACCAGCCGCCGGCCTCCGCGCGGAAGCCGACGTGCGCGGTGCCCGCGCCGTGAATCCGCACCGCGAGGGCCGGTCCGTCCGCCGGGTGACCCGTCCACCGTCCGTGGCACCTGCCGTCCCGGCCCATCGTCACCTGCCGTGTGGCGTGACGCACGCATGGTCACTCCTTCGCAGGCGGTGTCCGCGGGTCGCGGCCCTCGCCGGTACACGGCCACCTGGAGCAACCGGCGCTTGACCCGGTCCCGTGCGGGTACACACACCTCCGCCAACGGAGGAGGCGCCATGCCCGAGACCCGGGCCGCTGTCGACAGCGCCATCGGCGGGGCGTCATGACCCGCACCGCACTCATCGTCACCGACATGGTCAACACCTACGAGCACGAGGACGCCCACCTGCTCCTGCCCTCGGTGCGCGAGGCCCTGCCCGGCATGACGCGGCTCATCGGACGGGCGCGCCGCGGCGGCACCGAGGTGATCTACGTCAACGACAACTTCGGCCGCTGGCGCTCCCACCACGACGAGCTGCTGGCAGCGGCGCTGCGCGGCCCGCACGGCGACGTCGTCGAGCCGATCCGCCCCGACGACGACTCGCTGTTCGTGGTCAAGGCCCGCCACTCGGCGTTCTACCAGACCCCGCTGGAGTACCTGCTGCGCCAGCACGGCATCGGCGGCATCGTCCTGTGCGGCCAGGTCACCGAGCAGTGCATCCTCTACTCGGCGCTCGACGCCCACATCCGCCACTTCGGCATCACGGTGGTCAGGGATGCCGTCGCGCACATCCACCCTGATCTCGCCGATGCCGCGCTGCGCATGATGGAACGCAACATGAGCGCCGCCATCCGCACCTCGGCGGACCCGGACCTCCCGTTCTGACCGGAGCAGGGCCACGCCCTGCCGGGCGTCAGCCCGGCTCCCGGGCCCGCCCGCGGTCCTCCGCGGGTGCGGACGGCAGTTGCTGCCGGGGGGAGAGCATGTGCTCTTCGTAGCGGCCCAGTGCCACGACCACGCCCAGCATGAGGAGCGGCAGCAGCACCGCGAGCATCAGCATGATGGTTCCGTCCCTTCCGGGCCGCTCACGTCACGTGCGGCGGTCCTCCCCGCCGAGGCCGAGGGCGTCGGCGATCGCCTGGAGGTTGCCGTACTCCCCGTCGGGGAGCCGCTCGGCCAGCTCCACCAGCCGGTCCGGGGCGTTGTTGCTGTGCAGCGTCGCCAGCACCGCCTCCCGGTCGGCGGGATAGACCGCCCGGCCGAGGTTCCGGCCCAGCTCACTGCGGAGCTCGACGCCTTCCGGGGTGATCCCCGGGGGAGCGCCGCCGACGAGCGTGGTGCCGGGTGCGCGGTCCGTTTCCGGCTGGTCTTCGCCCGGCGGCTGCAGCTCGCGCTCTTCCTCCGCACGGGTGGACCGGTTCGCGCGCAGCTCGCCGCTCATCTCCTTGGCGAAGACGTCGTCGCGCATCGCGCTGGTCTTGTTCCTGCCATGCTCGGCCATGTCTGCCTCGCCTCCCTGCGTGCTTGAGGCGCTAGCCATGTCAGGCGGGTTCCCGGAAGTGCGCGGGTGAACCGGGAATTCCGGAACGGGACGGCCACGTGGAACGACGACCGCCGCGGAGCCGGTACGGAACCGGACCCCGGCCCCGCCGGTCTCCCGCCATCGAACGCCGCATTTCCCGCATACCGCACGTGTGAACCACCGTGCCGCGGGCACCCGGCGCATCGTCGAGACCGTCGACACCCAGCGAGAGAGGAAGACCCATGGCAGGGGGACACCGGGATCTGCCCCTTCCCGACTACGACGGGCTGCAGCCCGGCGATCTGGAGGACCGCATCCGTTCACTGGGCCGGCAGGAGCTGGAGCGGTTGCTGGCGTACGAACGGGAACACGCCGACCGCCGGCAGGTGGTGGAGATGCTCCGCTTCCGGCTGCGGCAGGTCGAGGCGGGGGCCAGGCCCAGTTCCGGCGGGCTCGGGGGCGCCTCGGTGGCCCCGCCCCCGCAGGCCGGCTCGCCCGTCACCCCGGACACCGCCGCCCCGCCGATCCACCCGCCGCCCCACGGCACCCCGCAGCACCCCGGCCGCCCGAAAGGCGACCCTTCCTGAAGCGGCCCTCCGTCACCGCCGGCGAGTTCGCGGTACGGTCCGCAGACAGCGGCTCCCCTCCCGGGCTCTGGACCGGGGCGGGGAGCCGGCGGAGGCCGTGAGCTCGACATCCCGAGGGCGCGGTTACCCTTTCCGGGGGCCCGCGTCCGGCGGGTGACCGGCTGCCGGATATCCAGAATGGGCGTCATGAACCGCAGCGATACGCAGATGAAGGCAGTGGTCATCCCCGAGTTCGGCGAAGCCGAGGTGCTCCGCCTCGCCACCGTGCCGGTGCCCGAACCCGGGGCGGGGCAGGTCGCCATCGACGTCGCCTTCGCGGGCGCCAATTTCGCCGAGGTTCTCTACCGGCGCGGCGTGGTCGATGTCGCGCTGCCCTTTGTGCCCGGCATCGAGGTCGCGGGGCGGATCCGCGCCGTGGGCGAGGGTGTCGGGAACCTGGTGGTCGGGCAGCCGGTGGCCGCGCTGACGATCGTCGACAGCGGCGGCTACGCCGAGGTGGTGGTCACCTCCGCGGACCTGGTCGCCCCGCTGGACGATCTCGGCATGGGCATGGACGTTGCTGCGGCGCTGCCGTCCAACAGCACCACCGCGTTCCTCGTACTGGACCGGGTGGCCCGCCTGGAGCCTGGGCAGAGTGCACTGGTGCACGCGGCGGCCGGTGGCGTGGGCAGTCAACTCGGACAGGCCGCCCGGCAGTTGGGTGCGGGTCGGGTGGTCGGCACCGTCGGCAGCGCGGACAAGACCGAGACAGCCCTGGGCTTCGGCTACGACGAGGTGATCCTGCGTGACCGGATCGCCGACGCCGGTGAGTTCGACGTCGTGGTCGACATGGTGGGCGGGCCGGCCCGACGCGCGAGTCTGGACCGGCTGGCCCCGATGGGACGCCTGGTGGTGATGGGCAACGCGTCGGGTGCCGACGACGTCGGTATCCCGGCCAACGAGCTGTGGTTCACCAACAAGACGGTCTCCGGCTTCAACCTGGCCGCCTTCTCCGCCGCTTTCCCCGAGGACACCGGCCGGGCCCTGCGCCGCGCGGTGGCGGCGGCGGCCGCCGGAGACCTGCGGGTGCAGGTCGAGTCCCTGCCGCTGGAGCAGGCCGGCGAGGCGCACCGCCGCATCGAGTCGGGCAGGACCACCGGCAAGCTCGTGCTCGGCGTCCCTGCCCGTGGCGTGTGATCGGCCCGTCTCTCCAGGCTGCCGGCGGAAGGCCGCATCAGCCGTCCCGTACGTCCTGGCTTGCCGGCGTGGCCGGGGTGGGGCGGCCGGCGGCGGCGCTCAGCCGGAACGCGCCGCGCAGGCCGTGGAAGACCGCCCTTGCGTAGGCGCCGGCGGCGATGGCAGGGGCGGCGGCCCACGGGTGGCCGGGTATGCCGGCCCAGAGCGCGAAGAGGGCGGTCAGCAGGACTCCGGTCAGGCCGGCAAGCGCGTTGCGCAGGGGTGAACTGCCGAGCACTGCTGCTGGCGTCGCTGGGGGAGAAGTGCACGGCCGAGCCGGCGGGAGCGCTCGCGGCCGTCAGGTCGATGTTCACCCATCCCGAGGCGGCCAAGGCGGTGCGCGACGCCATGCTCACCGAACAACGCCAGGCCACCGGGACGATGCCGGGGCAGGATGCGGACCTGCGGACCGCGCTGATCGGGGCGCTGACACTGGGGACCGTCATCGGGCGGCACCTGCTGAGCCTGGACGGGCTACGGGACGCGCCGCCGGAGCAGATCACGGCATTGCTGCGCCGGCCGTTCCACTCGATCCTCCACGCCGAGTGAGGTCCGGAAGCAACGGCTCGATCCGCGCCCACTGCTGTGACCGGGAAGGTTCGCCGGGGTGGTCGGGCGAGTGCGTACGCCCGTCCGGTTGCGCCGGAGGAAGGCTCGCCGGCAGCGGTCGACGCCTTCCGCATGCCGCGCGTGCAAGTGTGCTGCCCGCTCCGGGATCACACCGGACATATCGTGACGAAGCAGGTCATCGAAACGGCGGCTGTCAGGTGGCACAGTGAACGAATCCGACATCGACTTCGAGGCTGTCTTTCAGGCGTTGCCGAGTCCAGTGGCCTTGTTCACCACGGACCTGGTGTACGCCGATGTCAATGAGGCCTTTCTGCGCAGCATGGGGCGTACGCGTGACCAGGTGGTGGGCCGTCACCTGTCCGACGCCTTTCCGGATGATCCGGAGAACCGTGCGGTAACCGGCATGCGCAAGCTGCAGGGGTCATTGCGGTGGGTGGCCGCCACCGGGGAGCGCGACGCCATGACGCTTCACCGCTACGACGTGGAGGACCTGGACCGGCCCGGGGTCTGGCAGGAGCGTTACTGGAGCCCGGTCAACGTCCCTGTCTTCGACGCGGACGGGCGGGTGGCGCTGCTGCTGCACCTGGAGGAGGACATCACCGACATCGTCCACGCCCAGGACGGCGACAACCGGGCGACAGCGCTGGAAGCCATGCTGTACCACGAGGCCCTGGAGTTGCAGGAAGCCAACGTACGGCTGCGCGAGGCGCACGCCCGCGAACATGAAGTCGTTCTGAGGCTGCAGGACGCGATGCTTCCCACACTCACGCCCTTGCGGGACCACCTTGCCGCGGTGCGTTACCGTCCGGCTGCCGCAGCACTGAACGTGTGCGGGGACTGGTACGACCTCGTCGAACTGCCCGACGGCCGTACGGCCGTGGCAGTCGGGGACGTCGTGGGCTACGGCCTGGCAGCCGCCTGCGTCATGGGCCAACTGCGCAGCGCCCTGAGCGCCGCCTTCCGCATCTCCGATGACGGCCCCGCCCGGGCCCTTGACGTCTTCGGTCAGTACGCCCGGTCCGTCAACGGTGCGGAATCGACGACGACGGTCCTCTGCGTCATCGACGGCGCCCACCGCGTCATCGCCTACAGCAGCGCGGGCCACCCTCCACCGGCACTGCTGCACCCCGACGGCACCGTGGAGTTCCTCGACCGGGCCACCGACCCCCCGCTCGGTGCCCGCCTCGAGCACAGCCCTCGTCCCCAGAGCAAGGTGCCGTTCACCGAGGGAGCCACGCTCGTGCTGTATACCGATGGGCTGATCGAACGGCGCCGTGAGGACATCGACGTCGGCCTGAACCGGCTTGCCGCCTCCCTCACCCGACACCGGGGCGCCGACCCCGAAGCCCTCGCCGACGGCCTGCTGGACGACCTGACCCCACCTGCCGGTGCCACCGACGACATCGCCCTGGTCGTCCTCCGCCTGTGAGCTGGAACCTCCCGGCGAGCTCGGAGTGGCCGAGGTCGGATGACCGTCTTCGTCGCGCGCATCCGGACCGCGGTGACGCGACTCTCCGGATGCCTGTCGGACTTAAAGATCATCTCATGGGGGGTTTCTGGCTATCCGGGTCATCCCCCTGCATTGCCGCCGCCGCTGGCGTGCCCGCGTCTCCGCCGGCTCGCGGCCGTGGTCCTATGGACCGCGTATGAAGAGGACGAGCTTCTTCGCCGCCGTCGTCGTGGCCGCCATCGGGTGCACCTTCGCCGCGACGCTGGTCTCGGGCGGGTGGTGGCCGGCCGCGGGCGTACTGCTGGCGCTCACGGCGCTCGGCGTGTGGGACGTGCTCCAGCGCCGCCACTCGGTGCTGCGGAACTACCCGCTGGTGGGCCATCTGCGCTTCCTGCTGGAAAAGCTCCGTCCCGAGATGCAGCAGTACTTCATCGAGCGGAACTTCGACGGCCGCCCCTTCGACCGCAACGTTCGCAGCATCGTCTACGAGCGGGCCAAGGGCACGGACGCCGAGGAGCCCTTCGGCACGGAGCGCGACGTGGAGGCCCCCGGCTCCCGGGCAGCTCCTGGCCGACCCGCCCCGGGCCTGGGCCGCGGACTGGGCGGCGGCCGACCCGGACCGCTTCACTGTCTGAAGGCCCCGGCCCGCCCGCAGCTCTCCGTACCGGAAGGCGCTGGAAGCCGGCGCCGCCCCGCTTCTCGTCGCGAGAGGCACCGTCGCTCCAGGCGCGGAGTGCCGAGGCAGTCGCTCAGGACGCCCGGAGTTCCGGCGTGCGCGATGGCCGGGAGGAGAACCACGCCGTGATCACAACGCCGGACTCTCCCGGAGAAGTCCTCGTCATGGTGAGCTGGAAGCGAAGGCCACGTCCCGAAGGACCTCGACCTGGGGAGAAGGCTGGTGTCCAGGGGGGGACTTGAACCCCCACGCCCTAATACGGGCACTAGCACCTCAAGCTAGCGCGTCTGCCATTCCGCCACCTGGACCAGTGGGCGCCGCGCGGGTGTGGCCCGCCGCGACGGGTACACCCTAGCAAACCCGGGGACCGCCGCGATCACCCTCCGGGTTGGGTCGGGGGGCCCGGCGGGGCAGGATGGGGCGTGGACCCCGAACGTGCCAGGGAGGCATCGTGAGCCAGCCGGAGAACGCCCGTGGCAGCACCGTCGAGCGCGCGGAGAGCGAGGTCGTCGACCTCTGCCGCGAGCTGATCCGGATAGACACCAGCAACTACGGCGATCACTCCGGGCCGGGGGAGCGGGCCGCCGCGGAGTACGTGGCGGAGAAGCTGGCCGAGGTGGGGCTGGAGCCGGAGATCTTCGAGTCGCACCCGGGGCGGGCGTCGACCGTGGCGCGGATCGAGGGCGAGGACTCCTCGCGGCCCGCGCTGCTCATCCACGGGCACCTCGACGTCGTGCCCGCCAACGCCGCCGACTGGACCCACGACCCCTTCTCCGGCGAGATCGCCGACGGCTGCGTCTGGGGGCGGGGGGCGGTGGACATGAAGGACATGGACGCCATGACCCTCGCCGTCGTACGTGAGCGGCTGCGCGCCGGGCGTAAGCCCCCGCGGGACGTCGTGCTGGCCTTCCTCGCCGACGAGGAGGCCGGCGGGCTCTTCGGGGCCCGGCACCTGGTGGACACGAAGCCGGAGCTGTTCGAGGGGGTGAGCGAGGCCATCGGGGAGGTCGGCGGCTTCTCGTTCACTGTGAACGAGGACGTGCGGCTGTATCTCATCGAGACCGCGCAGAAGGGCATGCACTGGATGCGCCTGACGGTCGACGGGACCGCCGGGCACGGCTCGATGACCAACCGTGACAACGCCATCACCGAGCTGTCCGAGGCGGTGGCCAGGCTGGGGCGGCACGAGTTCCCGGTGCGGCTGACCAAGTCCGTACGCGGCTTCCTCGACGAGCTCGGCGACGCCCTCGGCGTCGAGCTGGACCCCGAGGACATGGACGCCACCCTCGCCCGGCTCGGCGGCATCGCGAAGATCATCGGCGCCACCCTGCGCAACACGGCCAACCCCACCATGCTCGGCTCCGGCTACAAGGTGAACGTGATCCCCGGGCAGGCGACCGCGCACGTCGACGGCCGCTTCCTGCCGGGGCACGAGGAGGAGTTCCTCGCGGACCTCGACCGCATCCTCGGCCCGCGGGTCACGCGCGAGGACGTGCACGCGGACAGGGCGCTGGAGACCACCTTCGACGGGGCGCTGGTCGAGGCCATGTCGACGGCGCTGAAGGCCGAGGATCCGATCGCGCGCGCCGTGCCGTACTGCCTCTCCGGCGGCACCGACGCCAAGTCCTTCGACGACCTCGGCATCCGCTGCTTCGGCTTCGCGCCGCTGCAGTTGCCGCCGGAGCTGGACTTCGCCGGGATGTTCCACGGCGTCGACGAGCGGGTGCCGGTCGCGGGCCTGCAGTTCGGTGTCCGGGTTCTGGACCGGTTCCTCGACGCCTGCTGAGCTGGGGGTTCTCCGCGACGGAGGCGCGGTCGCGGGCGGAGGGCGTACGCCGCCGAATCGGTCATCCGTGCTCATGGGACTGAATAGGGTGAATGGCGCGAGCGGCGCGTGGCTCGATACCTGCCTCGTCGTTGCATTGGGTGCGGTCCGCTGCTGGGGCCGCACCGTCAACGAGGAGGAAGAATGATCAAGAAGGTTGTCGCCGCGGCGGCCGCCACGGGCGGTCTCGTGCTTGCCGGCGCAGGCGTCGCCGCCGCTGACGCGGGCGCCCAGGGGGCTGCGGTGCAGTCCCCGGGGGTGCTCTCCGGCAACGTCGTGCAGGCCCCCATTCACGTCCCCGTGAATGCCTGCGGCAACACCGTCAACGTGATCGGTCTGCTGAACCCGGCGTTCGGCAACACCTGCGTCAACAAGTGACGTTGAACCTCCAGTAAGGGTTGTGACCGTACGGCCCCGGAGCGCGGAGCAGCGCTCCGGGGCCGGACGGGCTTTTGGACGAGCGGGACGGGGACGGCCCGGCCGCTCGTGTACTCAGAGCTCAGAAGGCAGGAAAGACCCATGCGACATGTCGCAAGGAAGGGCCTGTTCACCATCGCCGCCGCAGGCGGAATGCTGGTCGCCGCAGGTGCTGCGGCCGCGCAGGCGGACGCGGGCGCCGAGGGCGTCGCGACGAACTCCCCCGGCGTCGCCTCCGGCAACACGGTGCAGGTGCCGGTGCACGTACCGGTGAACGCGTGCGGCAACACGGTGAACGTCGGCGGGGCGCTCAACCCCGCGTTCGGCAACAAGTGCGTCAACGGCGGCGGCACGGGGACCGGCGGCGGCTACGCCACCGGCGACCGGACCGCCGACCAGGCCGGCGACCGGACCGGTGGTCAGGCCACCGGCGGTCAGCCCGCCTCCGGCCGGACCGATGACCGGACGGACGGCCGGACCGGGGGCAACGACACCGGCGGCGGCGCCCAGGCCCAGGGCGCCGCGGTGCAGTCCCCGGGCGTGCTCTCGGGCAACGCCGTGCAGGTGCCCGTGGACGTGCCGGTGAACCTGTGCGGCAACTCCGCCAACGTCGTCGGCCTCGGCAACGCCGCGTTCGGCAACGAGTGCGCCAACGACAGCACCCCCACGCCGCCCAAGCACGACGAGCCGACGCCGGACAAGCCGGATCGGCCCGACGTGCCGGACACCCCCGAAAAGCCGGTGGACCGGCCCGAGGTACGGCCGCACACGCCGAACCACGAGACGCAGGCCGCGCCGGTCACGGAGCAGCTCGCGGAGACCGGTTCCGACATCCCGATGGGAGCGATCATCCCGATCAGCGGCGGCTTGCTGCTGGGCGGCGCGGTCCTCTACCGCCGCGCTCGCGCGTCCGCGGCATGATCACCGCGGCGGCCTGAAGCGGTAGCCGACGGCAGGGGGCGGGTCCGTGAGGCGGACCCGCCCCTTCGCCGTCCCCGCCCCGCCCGGCACCTTCGGTGCCGGCCCGGGCGGGGCATAGAGAAACCGCAGGTCAGCGGCCTGTTATCGGTGGCGGACAGAGATCCGCCGGGCTCACCACGTCGCTCGTACCTGTCTGATGATCCGGCGTCGCAGCCGCGCCCTGCGACTGCCGTCGGGATACAGCCTGAGCCGGTGCAACTCCCAGTGCCCGTACTCGGCTTGGTCGGTCAGCAGCCTTGCCGCAGCGGTCCGGGAGACGCCCCGCGGCACATAGACATCACGAAACTCGTATTCCGGCATCGCATCCATTGTGCGGAAAGTGCCTCGCTCCGGATAGCGTCTGCACTATGTCTGATGCTGCGCAGCCTACGGCTGCCGAGGTACGCGCCGCCGCGTCGGTGCTGAAAGCCGCGATCGACCGCCACCTCGAAGCGGTCGAGCGCCGGTCGGGCGAGGAGGGCTCCGCCGTCTATGCCGCCTTCGAGGAGCTGGCAGCGGCAGCCGAGGCGTACGACGAGGTGTTGTACGAGGTCCACGACGAAGTGACCCCCTTCGAGATCCCCAGCAGCGACACGCTGCCCGCCTACACCGGGCCCGACGAGCCGGGGGCGCTCAGCGTCCTCATCCGCCGGGACTACACCGTGGCGGAGCCGCACCGGCTGCTGGCTCAGGCACAGCGCATCGCCGACCTCGACCCGGATGTCGCGGGCGTGGAGGACGCCGACGACGGGGAAGCCGTGGGCAGCAGCCTGACGGCGGCCGTCGGGGTGCTCTTCGGTGAGTTCGAACCCGACGAGATCGCCTCCCGGCACCGGGAGTTCGGCCTCTCCGAGGGCGACTCCGCGGTGTGGGTCGCCGCGGCGGAGGAGCCGGCGGAGCCGGGGGAGTGGCTCTCGGCGCCGTTCGACCAGGTCGACCCCGAGCTGGTCATCTGCCGCTTCGACGTCAGCGCGTCGTTCGACGACGAGCTGGACTTCGACGCGGAGGACGACGCGGACATCGACGACGAGGCCCCGGACGCCGAGGTGCGGCAGCGGGCCGGGCGCGACGTGCTCGACGACCTCGACGATCTCGATGACGGCGACGACGAACTGGAGCCGGTGGACACCGGCCGCTGATCGGACCGAAGGCCCGGCGCCGAAGCGCCGGGCCTTCGTCCGTTCCGGGGTAGCTCCCGTCCGCCCCGCCGTCCGTGCCGCGTCAGGCGCGGGTCTGGGCCTCCAGCAGGCCCCGCAGCCGCGTCGTGCGCCGCGGGGCCGGCACCTCCGCGAGGCGCCGGGCCAGCGCGGGGCCCGCGCCGTGCACGACGGACAGGTGCCGCTCGCCCCGGCTGAACGCCGTGTACGCCCACGCGCGGCTCAGCGCCGCCTCCGCGTCCCCTGGCACGACGACCACCGCGGCGGGCCAGCGCCGTCCCGCCGCCTGGTGCGCGGTCAGGGCCCACCCGTGCCGCACGGCCTCGGCGACCCGGTCCGGCCGGACGACGACCGCGGTGCCGCCGCAGTCGAGGTGCAGCCCGGCGTCGTCACCGGAGGTGACCAGGCCGGGCACGGCGGTGCCGGGGGCGGGGACGTAGACGACGCGGTCGCCCGCGTCGAAGCCGCCGAACGCGCCGGGGCCGGGGTTCAGCCGTTCCTTGAGCGCCGCGTTCAGCACCCGGGTGCCGGCGGCGCCGCCGTGGCCCACGGCGATCACCTGCGTGTCCGCGGCGGGCACCCCGAGAGCGCGCGGGACGGAGTCGGCGACGAGCTGCACGGTGCGGTGGACCGCCTCGCCGGGGTCCTGCACCGGGACGATCACCACCTCCTTGCCCGGGGCCGCCACGGCCTGCAGCTCGCCGGCGCCGACGCCGGAGACCAGCTCGCCGATCGGACCGGGGTCGGGTGTGCGGGACGTCACCCGCGGGCAGACCCGCGCGGCGGCGACGTCGGCGAAGACCCGGCCGGGGCCGGCGGACTCCAGCAGTCCCGGGTCTCCGCTGAGGACCAGCCGCGCGCCGTCGGGCAACGCCTCGACGAGGGCGGCGGCGGCTTCGGCGTCGAGCTGCGGCGCATCCAGCACCGCCAGCACGTCCACCCCGAGCAGCCCGTCCGCGTCGCGCCCGGGGCCCTCCCTCCCCGCGAGCAGCCCGCGCACGGTCACGGCTCCGGCGGCCGGGTCCGTGCCGGGTACGGAGCTGTCCGCCACGGCGAGCGCATCCGGCCCGGGGGCCACCGCGGCGAGCAGGGCGGCCAGGCGGGTGCGGCCGTCGTCGGTGTGGGCCGCCGCGTACGCACGCAGCCCCAGGGCGCGGGCCGCGGCGACCAGCGCCGCCGGTTCCGCGCGGGCGGCCTCGCCGCCGCTGTGCAGCACGAGCCCGCTGCCCGCGGCGGCACGGATCAGCTCGGCGGCGGAGGGTGAGGGCGCGGCGCCCGCCGCGGCCTCCCACGCGTCTGCGGCCACGGCCCGGAGGCCGCCCGTGTCCCCGTCCGGCGGGCCGTACGGGGCGCCGCTGCCGCCGGGACCGCCCGGGGCGCCGTACGGGCCGGCCGGCGTCCCGGGGCCCTCCGCTCCGGCCCCGCCGCTCGCCGGGCCGTCCGCGTCGCCGCCGTCCGCGGCCGGGCCCGCCGGCGGCGTGAACGTGTTGACGAGCCGGGACAGGCCGTCCGCGAGACTTTCCTCCGCCATCGCGTACCGCTCCAGGCCGAGCAGGAGGCGTACGGGGACCTCCTCCTCGCCCTCCTGCGGGTCCTGCGGGCCGGGTGCCGCCGCGGGCGGCTCCTCGCGCTCCTCGAAGACCAGCACGCCGCCCGCCGACGCCGCCTCGCGCAGCGCCTCCTCGGCGTCCGGCACCCCGTATCCGGACAGGGCCTTCGCCAGCGCAGGGAACTCCAGCGCCGTGTGCCCCCTGAGGGCCGCCTGCGCCAGCAGCCAGCCCACCAGCGCCTCCACCCGGCGCTCGTCGCCGGGCTCCGCGGACTCCAGCAGCCCGCGGGCGAACTCGTCCGCCTGCGAGGGCCGTACGCCCGGCACCGCGAGCAACTGCCACGGGTCCGTACGGAGCAACTCCGCCGCGCCCTCGCCGACATACCCCGCGACGCGGGCCGCCGGCTCTTCTGGCGCGCCCGCGCCGGCGAGCAACTGCCGTACGGCGGCCACCGCCTCCGCGCTCGGCTCCGCCGGACGAACCGGCTGCCCCTGCCCGGGGCCGTCCGTGAGCCCGGCCCCGGCCGGGGCCTTTGGCGCCGCGCTCGTCTCCGCCGCCGGAGCGCTCCGCACGGGCCGGGGGGCGGGCGTCCGCGCGGGAGCGGGGAAGAACGCGGCGGCGTCACGCTCGCCGCTCTCCACGGCCCGTACGGCGGCCAGCAGCTCCGCCGCCTTTCCGGTCAGCGCCGCCCCGCTCGCGACGGGCACGGAGGCCCGACGTGACCGCTTCCCGCCCCCGCCGCCGTCCTCCCCGCCCCCGCCGCCGTCCTCCGGGCCCCCGGTCCCGGTGCGCGCCGGGTCCTCCGGCTGCTCACCGGATCCGCGGGTCCCCGCGTCCGGGGCGGTCCCGCCCGGCTCCGCGCTCCCACCGGGCCGTGCGCCGCCGCCGGTCCCGGCGCGTCCCCCGGACGCGCCGGGACCCGCACCCGTCGTCCCCGGTCCCGTGCCCTCCCCGGCCGCCGGTTCCGCGGATTCCCGTGCGTCGTTCACAGCGTGCTCCAGTCCTGATCGGGATAGCGGTGCACGGGCGCCGACACGTCGTCCAGCGCCTGGCAGATCTCGTCAGGAAGCGTAAGACCCTCCACCGACAACGCGGCCGACAACTGCTCGGCGTTGCGCGCCCCCACCAGCGGCGCGGCCACCCCCGGCCGGTCCCGTACCCACGCGAGCGACACCTCCAGCGGCGTCACCGCCAGGCCGTCCGCCGCCGTGGCGACCGCGTCGACCACCCGGCTCGCCTCCTCGTCCAGGTACGGCGCGACGAACGGCGCCAGGTGCTCCGAGGCGCCGCGCGAGCCCGGGGGCGTGGCGTCGCGGTACTTGCCGGTCAGGACGCCGCGGCCGAGCGGCGACGACGGCAGCAGCCCCACGCCCAGGTCCAGCGCCGCCGGCAGCACCTCCCGCTCCACCCCGCGCTGCAGCAGCGAGTACTCCATCTGCGTCGACGCCAGCCGGCTCCGGCCGCCCACCGCGCCCGCGCCGCCGCCCGCGGCGCCGGCGAGCTGCCAGGTCGCGGCCTTGGCGAGCTGCCAGCCGCTGAAGTTGCTCACCCCCGCGTAGCGCGCCCGGCCGCTCGCTATGGCGGTGTCGAGGGCCTGCAGGGTCTCGTCCAGCGGCGTGTACGGGTCGAAGGCGTGCACCTGCCACAGGTCGACGTAGTCGGTGCCGAGCCGCTCCAGGGAGGCGTCGAGCGCGCCGAGCAGGTGCCGCCGGGAGGCGTCGAAGCGGCGCTCGGGGTCGGGCACGCTGCCCGCCTTCGTGGCGACGACGATGTCCCGCCTCGGTACGAGGCTCCCCAGCAGGCGCCCCAGCAGGTACTCCGCGCCGCCGTCGGCGTACACGTCCGCGGTGTCGACGAGGGTCCCGCCGGCCTCCCAGAACGTCTTCAGCAGTCCGGCCGCCTCGGGCTCTCCGGTGTCCCGCCCCCAGGTGAGGGTGCCCAGTCCCATGCGGGAGACGCGAAGGCCGGTGCGGCCGAGTTGCCTGTGCTCCATGGGCGTTGAGGTTACTGGGGACGGCGCGCTGCGCGGTGGGGGACGGTCACGCTAGAGTCGCAGAGAAATATTACCCACCGGTACGACACCTCGGCGCGTGACGCCGGAGAGCAGGGAGGCCCGCATGCGGCTCGGGATCAACCTCGGCTACTGGGGCGCCGGCATGGACGCCGACAACCTCGCCGTCGCGCAGGAGGCCGACCGCCTCGGCTACGAGGTGTGCTGGGCGGCCGAGGCGTACGGCTCCGACGCGGCCACCGTGCTGAGCTGGGTCGCCGCCAGGACCGAGCGCATCGACGTCGGCTCGGCGATCTTCCAGATCCCGGCCCGCGCCCCCGCCATGACCGCGATGACCGCGGCCACCCTCGACGCCCTCACCGAGGGCCGCTTCCGCCTCGGCATCGGCGTCTCCGGGCCGCAGGTCTCCGAGGGCTGGTACGGGGTGGAGTTCGGCAAGCCGCTCGCCCGCACCCGCGAGTACGTGGAGATCGTGCGCAAGGCGCTCTCGCGCGAGCGGCTGTCGTACGCGGGCGAGCACTGGACGCTGCCGCTGCCCGGGGGTACCACCCAGGACGGAGGCTCCGGGGGAGGCCCCGGCAAGCCGCTCAAGCTGACCGTGCACCCCGTCCGCGAGCACATCCCCGTCTACATCGCCGCCATCGGGCCGAAGAACCTGGAGCAGACCGGCGAGATCGCCGAGGGCGCCCTGCTCGTCTTCTACTCGCCGGAGCACGCCGAGGAGACCACCCTGCGCCACCTGCGCGCCGGGCGCGCGAAGGCCGGCAAGGCCCTGGAGGGCTTCGACATCGTGCCCACGGTCCCCATGGCCGTGGGGGACGACGTGGCCGCTCTCGCCGACGTCTTCCGCCCGTACACGGCCCTGTACGTCGGCGGCATGGGCAGCGCCAAGCAGAACTTCTACAACCGGCTCGCCGGGCGGATGGGGTACGAGCGCGAGGCCGCCGAGATTCAGTCCGCCTACCTCTCCGGCGACAAGGCCGCCGCTGCCGCCGCCGTGCCGCAGGAGCTGATCGACGCCACCACGCTGATCGGCCCGGTGGAGCGGATCGCGGACCGGATGCGCGCGTACGCCGAGGCGGGGGTGACGTCCCTGTCGCTGGCGCCCTCCGGGTTCACGCGGGAGGAACGCATCGCCGGCGTACGGGCCGGGGTGGAGGCGCTGGAGCGCGCGGGCCTCGCCTGAGCCCGCGGTGCAACACCGCTGAGCAGGGAACGGGCGGCTCCGCGGCCGTGACGGGGGCTCGGGACCCTCCCCGCCACGGCCGCCACTCCACCCAACGCGCCGCGCCCGCATCGGTTACGGGATCGCCCACATGGCGGAGGGTGCGCACCGCGGGTGTTGCGTCATGCGCATTGCCGTCATTCACTCGGATACGGGTGTATTCCGGCGGTGAAAGGCGACGGTGACATGCTTTCGGCCAAGGACCTGTACCAGGAGATCCTCGACAACGACGACAGCTTCCGGCTGTTCTGCTCCATCGCCGCCGCCGGGGAGGCCCAGGGAGGCTGGGAGAACGCCCGGATCTCCGTCCTCGTCCCGGACTCCTACCGGGAGCTGGCCCCCAAGGTGGCCCGGCACGGCGCCGACGAGGACAAGCACGGCCGCATCTTCCACGCCCTGATGAAGAAGCGCGGCCTGGAGGCGGTGGAGGTCCCCGGGGAGACCGACTACACGATGCTGCTGGAGGGCATCGGCATCGGCCTCGCCCACGACCAGCTGCGCCGCGACCGTCAGCTCACCGAGTCCGACATCATCACCTACCTCGCGCACAGCAGGGTCACCGAGCAGCGGGCGTCGGACCAGATGCGGATGCTCCTCAAGTACTTCGGCGACCATCCGGGCATCGGCCGTGCGGTGCGGATGATCTCCCACGACGAGGACAACCATCTCGCGTACTGCCACGAGGAGCTGCTCGGCATGGCCGCGCGGGGCCACGGCAGGCGGGTGAAGGCCGCGCTGCGCGAGGCGGCGCTCGCGGAGATCCGGGTCTACCGGGACGTCAGCCACGCGGTGATGGGGCACATGGGGCGGATCCTGAAGTGGTCGCGCGGCAGACGCGCGCTGCTGTCCGCGGGCATCGAGTGCGTGTACGCGTACGAACGCGCCGGCGGCTGGCGGCGGATGGTCTCGCTGCGGATGCCGGAGCGCCGGGACGCCCTCGGCGGGCCCCCGCCGCGCGCCGCGGCCGAGTTCGCCTGACGCGAACGGCAGGCGCGGGGGAGACCGCGGCCCTCAGCGCCCGTTGCCCAGCCAGCCGCGCCGGCGGAAGAACACGTACAGCGACAGCACCACCGACGCCATCAGCAGCAGCACCGCCGGATACCCCAGCGTCCAGTGCAGCTCAGGCATGTGGTCGAAGTTCATCCCGTAGATGCTGCCGATGACGGTCGGTGCCGCGGCCATCGCGGCGTACGCGGAGATCTTGCGCATGTCGTCGTTCTGCTGCACCCCCACCCGCGCCAGATGCGCGGCGAGGATGTCGGACAGCAGCCGGTCGATGTTCTCGACATGCTCGTTGACGCGGGTGAGATGGTCGGCGACGTCGCGGAAGAAGGGCCGCGCCTTTTCGTTGACGAACGGCAGCCCGGCCCCCGCCAGCCGGCTGACGGGCTCGGCCAGCGGACCGGTGACGCGGCGGAACTCCAGCGCCTGCCGCTTGCGGTCGTAGATGCGCCCCGCCGAGCGGCCGGGGTCGCGGCCGCTCGGCCGGAAGACCTCCGCCTCCAGTTCCTCCAGGTCGGTGTGGAAGTCGTCGGCGACGTCGAGGTAGTGGTCGACGACGGAGTCGCAGACCGCGTACACCACCGCCGTCGGCCCGTGCGCCAGCACGTCCGGCTGCCGCTCCAGCCGGGCCCGCACCTGGCCGAGCGGGTTCGTCTCGCCGTGCCGCACGGTGACCACGAACGAGTCACCCACGAAGGTGTTGATCTCGCTCACGGTGATGGTGTCCGTGCGGTCGTCGTAGAGCACGGGCTTGAGGACGAGGAACAGCGCCGCGTCGTACACCTCCAGCTTCGGCCGCTGGTGCGCCGTGACCGCGTCCTCCGCCGCGAGCGGATGCAGGCCGAGCCCGTGGGTGAGGGCGTCGAACTCCTCGCGTGACGGCTCGAAGAGCCCGATCCAGCAGAAGGTGTCCTCGTCCGCACGGGCCTGCGCCAGCAGGGCCGGGACGTCCGCGGGCGCGGGGACGCGCCGGCCGTGCCGGTACAGCGCGGAGTCGACGATCACACCGCCATTCTTTCCCGAACCGTGGCGGCTGTCGCGCAGGACGTACGCTGGCTGGCATGGCCACCCTCCTCCTGCTCCGGCACGCACGGTCCACGGCCAACGTGGACGGGGTGCTCGCCGGCCGCAGCCCGGGCGTCGGGCTGGACGAGCGCGGCGCCGAGCAGGCCGCCGCGCTGCCCGCCCGGCTGGCCGCCCTGGCGCCGGCCGCCGTCGTCACCAGCCCGCTCGAACGCTGCCGCGAGACGCTGAAGCCGCTGCTCGCCGGCCGCCCCCACCTGCCGGTGCACGTGGACGAGCGGCTGAACGAGTGCGACTACGGCGAGTGGACCGGCAGCAAGCTGGCCGAGCTGGCGGAGGACCCGCTGATGGCCACCGTGCAGCAGCACCCGTCGGCGGCCGGGTTCCCCGGCGGCGAGACGATGCGCGCGATGCAGGCGCGCGCCGTCGAGGCGGTCCGGGAGTGGAACGCCACCGTGACCGCCGAGCACGGCCCGGAGGCGCTGTACGTGATGTGCAGTCACGGCGACGTCATCAAGTCCGTGGTGGCGGACGCCCTCGGGATGCATCTGGACCTCTTCCAGCGCATCGCCGTCGGCCCCGCCTCCGTCACCGCGATCCGCTACACCCCGCTGCGGCCCTTCCTGCTGCGCCTCGGCGACACCGGCGGGCTCGACGGCCTCGCGCCCCCGCCACCGGCCGGGCCGGAGGCGGACGCGGGGACGGACACGGCGGCCGGCGCGTCCGCCGCGGAGGTGGGCGGCGGTGCTGGAGCCGGTTGATCCCCGATGATCAGCTCGCGCAGTAGGGTGGTCGGATCGGGCCCGCAGAGGATCCCGTTCAGGAGTCGAGTAATCGGAGCAGCACGTGCCGCGTGAGGTTTACTTCTACGACCCGCCGGACCGCTTCGTGGCCGGCACGGTCGGGCTGCCGGGACGCCGCACCTTCTTCCTCCAGGCGTCCAAGGCCGGCCGCACCACCAGCGTCGCGCTGGAGAAGGCGCAGGTGTCCGCCCTGGCCCAGCGGATCGACGAACTTCTCGACGAGGTGGTGCGGCGCAGCGGCGGCACCAGCGACGTGCCCGCCGTCGCCCCCGCCGAGCTGTCGGACACCGCGCCTCTGGACGCCCCCATCGAGGAGGAGTTCCGGGTCGGCACGATGGCGCTGGCGTGGGACGCGGAGAGCGAGCGCATGGTCGTCGAGGCGCAGGCCCTGGTCGAGTTGGACGCGGACTCCGACGAGGACCTGGCGGCGGCCGAGGAGGCGCTGCTGCAGGACGACGAGAACGGCCCGCCGATGCTGCGCGTCCGCCTCACCGGGCAGATGGCGCGTGCCTTCGCCAAGCGGGCGAACGACGTGGTGAACGCCGGCCGGCCGCCCTGCCCGCTGTGCAGTCTGCCGCTCGACCCGGAGGGACACGTATGTCCGCGCCAGAACGGATACCGCCGGGGGGAGTGAGCCCGCTCGCCCTGGCGCCCGACGAGGCCCGCGCGCTGCTCACCCGCGGCGAGCTGACCGTCGCCGGGCGCATCCGGGGTGCGTCGAACGCGGTCCTGTTCTGCACCGTCGCGCACGCCGGGCGCACGGCGGAGTGCGTGTACAAGCCGGTCGCGGGGGAGCGGCCGCTGTGGGACTTCCCGGACGGCACGCTGGCCCAGCGCGAGGTCGCGGCGTACGAGGTCTCCGAGGCCACCGGCTGGGGGCTGGTGCCCCCGACGGTGCTGCGCGACGGGCCGTTCGGCGAGGGCATGTGCCAGCTCTGGATCCCCTCCGCGGACGAGGCGGACCCGGACGGCGCCGGCGATCCGGACGGCGCGGCGCCGGCCGGGGCCGATCTGCTCGCCCTCGTCGAGGGTGACGAACCGGGACCCGGCTGGAAGGCCGTCGGCTTCGCCGAGACCGGCGAGGGCCGCCCCGCGCTGCTCGTGCACGCCGACGACGCCCGGCTGCGCCGGCTCGCCGTCCTCGACGCCGTGATCAACAACGGCGACCGCAAGGGCGGTCATCTGCTCCCCGCCCCCGCCGGCCGGCTCTACGCCATCGACCACGGTGTGACGTTCCACACCGACGACAAGCTGCGCACCCTGCTCTGGGGCTGGGCCGGCGAGCCGCTGCCCGCCGAGGCCGTCGCCGTGCTGCGCCGGCTCGCGGACGGCCTCGCCGCCGGCGGCCCGCTGGCCGCCCGGCTGGCGCCGCTGATCACCCCGGCGGAGGTGGCCGCGCTGCGCGCCCGTACGGCCGCGCTGCTGGCCGCCGGGCGGCACCCGGAACCCAGCGGCGAGTGGCCGGCCATCCCCTGGCCACCGGTCTGAGCCCGGCCGCGTCCGGCTCCCCCCGGGGCGTATTGCGTACGAATCCTCCCACCCCCGTCCGAAACCGCGAGCCGGTACCGCCCCGGTCGTTTCACCAGGCAACCGGCGGTTACGCTCGTTTACATGCATGCCTGGCCCGCCCCCGAGGTCCCGGTGCTACCCGGCACCGGCCGCGACCTCCGCCTCCACGACACCGCGACCGGAGGGCTCGTCACCCTCGATCCCGGCCCGGAGGCCCGCATCTACGTCTGCGGCATCACTCCCTACGACGCCACCCACATGGGTCACGCGGCCACCTACACCGCGTTCGACCTCGTGCAGCGCGTCTGGCTGGACAACAAGCGGCAGGTCCACTACGTCCAGAACGTCACGGACGTGGACGACCCGCTGCTCGTCCGGGCCGCCGAGACGGGCGAGGAGTGGACCGAGCTCGCCGACCGCGAGACGGATCTGTACCGCGACGACATGACGGCCCTGCGGAATCTGCCGCCGCGCGAGTTCGTCGGCGCGGTGGAGGCGATACCGCGCATCGTGCCCCTCGTGGAGCGGCTGCTCGGCGCCGGCGCGGCCTACGACCTCGACGGCGATGTCTACTTCTCGGTCGAATCCGACCCCCGCTTCGGCTCCGTCTCCGGATTCGACGCCGCCACCATGCGGGAGCTGTCGGCCGAGCGCGGCGGTGACCCCGGCCGTCCAGGCAAGAAGAACCCGCTCGACCCGATGCTGTGGAGCGCCGAGCGGGAGAACGAGCCGAGCTGGGACGGCGGTTCCCTGGGCCGCGGCCGGCCCGGCTGGCACATCGAGTGCGTCGCCATCTCGCTGGACCACCTCGGCATGACCTTCGACGTGCAGGGCGGCGGCAGCGACCTGATCTTCCCGCACCACGAGATGGGCGCCTCCCACGCCCAGGTGCTGACCGGCGCGTTCCCCTTCGCCCGCGCGTACGTGCACTCCGGGCTCGTCGCCCTCGACGGCGAGAAGATGTCGAAGTCCAGGGGCAACCTCGTCTTCGTCTCCCAGTTGCGCCGCGACGGCGTCGACTCCGTGGCCGTACGGCTCGCGCTGCTCGCCCACCACTACCGCACGGACTGGGAGTGGACCGCTCACGGGCTGGCGGAGGCGGAGGAGCGGCTGGCGCGCTGGCGGGACGCCGTCTCCCGGCCGGAGGGGCCGCCCGCGGAAGGGCTCGTGGAGGAGATCCGCGACGCGCTGGCGGAGGACCTGGACTCACCCGCGGCGCTGGCCGCGGTGGACCGCTGGGTGGCGCTGCAGCGCTCCGGAGGCGGTACGGACACAGGCGCGCCCGGGGTGGTCTCGCGGGCGGTGGACGCGCTGCTGGGCGTGGCGCTGTAGCCGAACCGACGGCGGGCGTCAGTGCGTGTCGCCGGCCCCGCCGTCGGTGTCGTCGCGTCCGGGGCGCCCGTCGCCGTCCGGGGCACTGCCGCCGGGGGCGCCGTCGTCGCCGGCGGCCCGGTCCGTGTCCTCGGAGTCCTGGGCGTCCTCGGCGGAGCCGGTGTCGCCCTCGCCGGTGGCGTCGTCCTTCGGCTCCGCGGCGTCCCGTCCCGCGTCCGTGCCGTCGCCGGCCCCGTGGTCCTCGTCGCCCTCCTCCGGCGCCCGCGGCCCGCGCGGCTCGTCCCGCTCCGCGAGCGGCTGAGGGCCGGACAGATCGCGCAGGTACGGTCCCGCGCCCGGGTCGCGGCGCCGCAGATAGCGCTCGAACTCGCGGGCGATCGCCTCGCCCGTCGCCTCGGGCAGTTCCGCCGTGTCGCGCGCCTCCTCCAGCGTCTGCACGTACTCGGCGACTTCGCTGTCCTCCGCCGCCAACTGGTCCACGCCCACCTGCCAGGCCCGCGCGTCCTCGGACAGCTCGCCGAGCGGGATGCGCACGCCGATCAGGTCGTCGAGCCGGTTGAGCAGCGCCAGCGTGGCCTTCGGGTTCGGCGGCTGGGAGACGTAGTGCGGCACCGCGGCCCACAGGCTGGCGGTCGGCAGGCCCGCGTGCGTGCACGCCTCCTGGAGGATGCCGACGATCCCCGTCGGACCCTCGTAGCGGGTCTCCTCCAGGTCCATCGACTCGGCCAGCTCCGGATCCGAGGTCACTCCCGTCACCGGTACGGGCCGGGTGTGCGGCGTGTCGCCGAGGAGCGCCCCGAGCAGCACGACCAGTTCGACGCCCAACTCGTGGGCGAAGCCCAGGATCTCGTTGCAGAACGAGCGCCAGCGCATGCTGGGCTCGATGCCGCGGACGAGCACCAGGTCCCGCGGGTGGCCCTTGCCGTCCGCGTCCGCGACCCGTACCGCGGAGAGCTGCGTCGTGGGCCAGGTGACCTTCCGCACGCCGCCGTGCAGGGTGACGGTGGGCCGGTTGACCTGGAAGTCGTAGTACTCCTCGGCGTCGAGCGACGCGAAGACGTCGCCCTTCCACTCCCGGTCGAGATGGCCGACCGCGGAGGAGGCGGCGTCCCCGGCGTCGTTCCAGCCTTCGAAGGCGCAGATCATCACCGGGTCGACCAGCTCGGGCAGCCCCTCCAGCTCGATCACCCAGCGCCTCCTTCCGGCGGTTACGGCCCGTGCGGCCCCATGCTCCGAGACATGCGGCCCCCAGCCTAAGGCTTCCCCGCCGACGAGCCGTATCCCGTACGGCACGAGTACCGATTCATCCGAGGTGTGCACCTTGAGGAGGGTTGGCGGCCCGTCGATGCGGATAAATCACTCACTGCCTCTGGACGTTGGCAAGCCCACCCGGCTATACATCGGATGACTGATGAAAGATCCGATGTTCCAGACGTGAGGGAAGCCTGCATGCGACCGACTGTCACCGATGTGGACGTCTCCGACATCCGCTTCCCCACCTCCCTGGAGCTCGACGGGTCGGATGCCATGCACCCCGACCCCGACTACTCCGCCGCGTACGTGGTGATCCGCACCGACACCCCCGGCGTCGAGGGGCACGGCTTCTGCTTCACCATCGGCCGCGGCAACGACGTCACCGCCGCCGCCATCCGCTCGCTCGCCCCGTACGTCGTGGGCCGCCCCGCACCGGGCACCGCCGCCGAGCTGGCCGAGCTGTGCAACGCCCTGACCCGCGACTCCCAACTGCGCTGGCTCGGCCCGGAGAAGGGCGTGATCCACATGGCCGCGGGTGCCGTGGTCAACGCCGCCTGGGACCTGGCCGCCCGGCAGGCCGGGCTGCCGGTGTGGGAGTTCCTGTCCCGCATGACCCCCGAGGAACTGGTCTCCCTCGTCGACTTCCGCTACCTCTCCGACGCCCTCACCCCCGACGACGCGCTGGCCCTGCTGCGCGCCGCCGAGCCCGGCCGCGCCGAGCGGGCCGCCCGGCTGCGCGCCGAGGGCTACCCCGCGTACACCACCACCCCCGGCTGGCTGGGCTACTCCGACGACAAGCTCGTGCAGCTCTCCAAGGCCGCGGTCGCCGAGGGCTTCGGCCAGATCAAGCTGAAGGTCGGCGACGACCTCGACGCCGACGTACGGCGCATGCGGCTCGCCCGCGAGGCCGTCGGTGCGGACGTACGCATCGCCGTGGACGCCAACCAGCGCTGGGACGTCGCCGACGCCGTGCGCTGGATGACCGCCCTGGCTCCGTACGCGCCGCACTGGATCGAGGAGCCCACCAGCCCCGACGACGTGCTCGGCCACGCCGCCGTGCGCGCCGGGCAGCCCGTGAAGGTCGCCACCGGCGAACACGTCGCCAACCGCGTGATGTTCAAGCAACTGCTCCAGGCCGGCGCCGTCGACTTCGTGCAGATCGACGCCGCCCGCGTGGCCGGCGTCAACGAGAACCTGGCCATCCTGCTGCTCGCCGCCAAGCACGGCGTCCCGGTCTGCCCGCACGCCGGCGGCGTCGGCCTGTGCGAACTGGTGCAGCACCTGGCCATGTTCGACTACGTCGCCGTCTCCGCCACCCGCGAGGACCGCGTCATCGAGTACGTCGACCACCTCCACGAGCACTTCACAGACCCGGTCGTCGTCGTGGACGGCCGCTACCGCGCGCCCGAGGCCCCCGGCTTCTCCGCGCGGATGCACCCCGAGTCGCTGGCCGCACACCGCTACCCGGACGGCCCCGTCTGGCGGGCCGTGGCCGAGCGGGACCAGGGGAGCTGAGCCCCATGCCCGGTGCACCGCACGCCACACCCCACGCCGCGCGGCCGGCCCTCCGGCACGCCGCGGCCCGAGCCGAACCCCCCAGCCGCATCACCGAGACGAACGACGGGACGGGACTCCCATGCTGACTCGCAGACTCCGCACGACCGCCGTCGCGGCCTGCACCACACTCCTCGCCATCGCCCCGCTCGCCGCCTGCAACCGCGGCAACGACGCGGCCGGCGCCGACGGCCAGGTCGGCATCGACATGCCGCGCACCGACACCGACTTCTGGAACTCCTACCACCAGTACCTGAAGAAGGGTGTCTCGGACGGCGTGGTGGACGCCCTGCCGATCTCCAATTCCCAGAACGACATCGGCAAGCTGGTCGCCAACGTGCAGGCGTTCACCGACCAGGGCGCCGACGCCGTCGTCATGGCCCCCCAGGACACCGGCGCGGTCGCCTCCACCCTGGAGCGGCTGGCGGAGGAGGACATCCCCGTCGTCAGCGTCGACACCCGCCCCGACAAGGGCGAGGTCTACATGGTCGTACGGGCCGACAACGAGGCGTACGGCATCAAGGCGTGCGAGTACCTGGGCGAGCAGCTGAAGGGCAAGGGCAAGGTCGTGGAGTTCCAGGGCGACCTGGCCTCCATCAACGGCCGCGACCGCTCGGTGGCGTTCAAGAAGTGCATGGACCAGAAGTACCCCGACGTCGAGGTCTTCGAGCTGCCCACCGAGTGGAAGGGCGACGTCGCCTCCGCCAAGCTGCAGGGCGTCCTGGCCAAGGAGAAGAACATCGACGGCATCTACATGCAGGCCGGCGGCGCCTTCCTGCAGCCCACCCTCGCTCTGCTGGAGCAGAAGAACCTCCTCAAGCCCGCCGGCGAGGAGGGCCACATCACGATCGTCTCCAACGACGGCATCCCCGAGGAACTGGACGCCATCCGCTCCGGGAAGATCGACGCCACCGTCTCCCAGCCCGCCGACCTCTACGCCGAGTACGCCCTCTTCTACGCCCAGCAGGCGCTGAAGGGCAAGGAGTTCAAGCCGGGCAAGACCGACCACGGGTCGGAGATCGTCAAGATCCCGAACGGCCTGGAGGACCAGTTGCCCGCACCGCTGGTCACCAAGGAGAACGTCGACGACCCCGAGCTGTGGGCCAACCAGCTCGAAAAGCAGGGCTGAGCCGTGCCCGAGGCGCTCCCTGTCGTACGCGCCGACGGCGTCGTCAAACGCTTCGGACCCACGCTCGCGCTCGACGGCGTGCGCCTGGAGGTCGCGGCCGGCGAAGCGCACGCCCTCGTCGGCCGCAACGGCGCCGGGAAGTCGACCCTGGTCTCCGCGCTCACCGGCATGGAGCGCCCCGACGCGGGCACGGTCACCTTCTCCGGCGAGCCCGCGCCGCCGTTCGGCGACACGGCTGCGTGGCGCACCAAGGTCGCCTGCGTCTACCAGAAGCTCATGATCGTGCCCGATCTCACGGTCGCCGAGAACCTTTTCCTCAACCGCTTCACCGGCACCGGGGCCATCAACTGGCGCCGGCTGCGCTCGCGCGCCCGCGAGCTGCTGGCGGCGTACGGCGTGGAGGTGGACCCCGCCGTGCGGGCGAAGGACCTCGGCGTCGAGCAGCGCCAGTTCGTGGAGATCGCGCGGGCGCTGAGCTTCGGCGCCCGGCTGATCATCCTCGACGAGCCGACCGCCCGGCTCGACGCCGGCGGCATCGACCGGCTCTTCGGCAAGCTGCGCGAACTCCAGCGGCAGGGGGTCGCCTTCCTCTTCATCTCCCACCACCTGCAGGAGGTCTACGAACTCTGTGACACGGTCACCGTCTTCCGGGACGCCCGGCACATCCTCACCGCGCCGGTCTCCGGGCTGCCGAAGGAGGACCTGGTCGCGGCGATGACCGGCGAGGGCGCGAGACCCGTCGCCGCGGGGCAGGCCGCGCTCCCGCGGCAGGCGACGGACGCCGGCGGCGCCGGGCCCGTGCTGCGGGCGCATGCGCTGGCCGTGGCCGGCGCGTACGAGCCACTGGACCTCGCCGTGCGCGCCGGCGAGGTCGTCGGCCTGGCCGGTGCCGCCGCGAGCGGCAACACGGCCATCGGCGAGACCCTCGTCGGCATGCGGGCGCCCGACAGCGGCCGGGTCGAGGTACGCGGCACCGCCGTCCGCACGGGCAGCGTGCCGCACGCGCTGGAGGCCGGCATCGGCTACGTACCGGAGGACCGGCACGAACAGGGCCTGGTGCCCGGCCGCAGCGTCGCGGAGAACGCCACGCTCACCGTCGCCGACCAACTGGGCCCGTACGGCACCGTGCTGCCCTCGCGCACCCGCCGGTTCGCGCAGCGCATGATCGACTCGCTGGACATCAAGACCTCCGGGCCCGGCCAGGACGTCGGCGGGCTGTCCGGCGGCAACCAGCAGAAGGTCGTGATCGCCCGCGCGCTCGCCCGGGACCCCGGCGTGCTGGTGGCGATCAAGCCGACCGCGGGCGTCGACGTGAAGTCCAAGGACGCCCTGCTCGGCGTCGTCCGGCGGGTGGCGGAAGGCGGCAGCGGCGCCGTCATCGTCTCGGACGAACTGGACGACCTGCGGGTCTGCGACCGCGTGCTCGCGCTCTTCCACGGGCGGGTGGTGGCGGAGTTCGCCGGCGGCTGGAGCGACCGGGAACTGGTGGCCGCCATGGAGGGCATTGCCCCCGGACACTCCGGGCAGCACGAGCAGAGCGACAAGCCGGGCGGCCGGCCGGAACGGCCGGACCACCCAGACGAGCCCGACCGGCAGGACCGGTGGGAAGAGGGGCGGCAAGCATGACACGGCCTATGTCGACAGCGCCGCCGGCCGCGGCGGCCGAGGACGGAGCGGCGGTGGAGAAGAAGCCGCAGTGGCAGCTCGGCGGGGTGGAGATCGACCTCGGCCGCTGGCGCGACTTCTCGCTCGTACCCGTCATCTTCGTGCTCGGCGTGATCGGCTTCATCGTCTCGCCGGCGTTCTTGACGTCCGACAACCTCATCGGCGTCGTCCAGCAGTCCACCGAACTCGGGCTGCTGGTCCTCGCCCAGGCCCTCATCCTCATCAGCGGCCGGATGGACCTGTCGCTGGAGTCGACGATCGGCGTCGCGCCGGTGATCGCGCTCTGGCTGGTGCTGCCCGCCGAGGGCGGCCGGTTCACCGGCATCGAGCTGCTGCCGTCCAGCACGTCGATCTTCCTGTGCCTCCTCGTCGGCGCCGCCATCGGCCTCTTCAACGGCTTCCTCATCCTCAAGCTCAGAGTCAACGGCTTCATCGCCACCCTCGGCATGCTGGTCATGCTGCGCGGCCTGCACGAGGGCATCACGGGCGGCAAGTCCATCATCGAGGTGCCCGAGTCCTTCGCCTACCTCGGCAAGGAGAGCTGGCTCGGCGTCCCCGCCGCCGTCTACGTCTGCCTCGGCCTGTACGCCGTCGGCGGCCTGGTGCTCGGCTACCTGCGGCACGGGCGCGCGCTGTACGCCATCGGCGGCAACCCCGAGGCCGCGCGCGCCGCGGGCATCCGCGTCGACCGCATCACCTGGATCGTCCTGGCCATCGGCGGCATGCTCGCGGCCTTCGCCGGCGTGCTCTACACCGGCCACTACGGCTCGGTCTCCGCCGGCCAGGGCAAGGACATGATCTTCCAGGTGTTCGCCGCCGCGGTCATCGGCGGCATCAGCCTGCGCGGCGGGCGCGGCACCCTCTTCGGGGCCCTGACCGGCGTGCTGACCCTCCAGCTCGTCATCAACGTGATGACGCTCGCGGGGGTGCCCGCGGAGTGGACGAAGTTCCTCAACGGGGCGATCATCATCGTGGCCCTGGTCATTTCCCGGTTCGTCAGCGGCGAGAAACAGGACTGAGAGGCGGCGGATGCCCCCCATACCCAGGCTCGGCCTCGGCTGCGCCAACCTCGGCAACCTCTACCGGGCGATGCCGGACGACACGGCGGCGGAGATCGTCGAGACCGCGTTCGCGCACGGCTACGGCTACTTCGACACCGCACCGCACTACGGCGTCGGGCTGTCGGAGGAACGCCTCGGCCGTGCGCTCGCGGGCCGGCCGCGGGACTCCTACACCGTCTCTACCAAGGTCGGCCGGCGGCTCCGGCCCCTCGGCCCGGGCGAGACCGAGCCCGCCCACGACTTCGTCGACACCCCCGCGCGCGGCCGGGTGTGGGACCTGGGCCGGGACGGCATCCGGGCGACGCTGGAGTCCTCGCTGGAGCGGCTGGGGCTCGACCGCGTGGAGATCGCCTACCTCCACGATGTCGAGAACCACCTGCCGCAGGTGTACGAGACCGCCTTCGCCGCGCTCGCGGAGCTGAAGGCGGAGAAGGTCGTCGGCGCCATCGGCTTCGGCATGAACTTCAGCGACCACCTGGGCCGGCTCGTCGCCGACCTCGACGTCGACGTGGTGCTGTGCGCCGGCCGCTGGACGCTGCTGGAGCGCAGCGCGTACGACGACCTGCTGCCCGTCTGCGCACGGCGCGGCACCTCCGTCGTCGTCGGCGGCGTCTACAACACCGGGCTGCTCGCCGACCCGCGGCCCGGCGGCCGGTTCCACTACCGCGAGGCGCCGGCCGAGGTGGTGGAGCGGGCGCGCGGGATCGGCGAGGTGTGCCGCGAGTTCGGGGTGCCGCTGAAGGCCGCGGCGCTGCGCTACCCGTTCGCGCACCCGGCGGTCGTCTCCGTCATCCCGGGCGCGTCCCGGCCGGAGGACGTCCGGGAGAACGCGGAGATGTTCGCGTACGACATCCCCGACGCGCTCTGGCCGGCGCTCGTCGAACTCGGGCTGCTGGACGCCGACCTGCCGCTGCCCGCGGCCGCGGGAGGCTGAGCATGCCGCGCATCGACGCCCACCACCACCTGTGGGACATCACCCGCCGCCCGCAGCCGTGGATGGACGGCTCCTGGGCCGACCCGCTGCGGCGCACCTTCACGCTGGCCGATCTCGGGCCGCATCTGGCGGAGCACCGCATCGACGGCACGGTGCTGGTGCAGAGTTCGGCGTCGTACGAGGAGACGCTGGAGCTGTGCGAGGAGCCGGGCCCGCCGGTGGAGCTGGTCTGCGGCTGGCTCGACCTGACCGCGCCCGGGCTGGACGCGGACACCCTGCGCCGTACCCCCGCGCGGCTCGGGGCGCTGCGCCACCAGGCGGAGGACGAGCCCGACCCGCGGTGGCTGGTGCGCCCGGACGTGCTGCGTGCGCTGGGGCTGGCCGGGGAGTGCGGCCTGGTGTACGACCTGCTGGTGACGCCGCGGGAGCTGCCGGCGGCGATCGCCGCGGCCCGCGCGGTGCCGCACACCCGGTTCGTGCTCGACCACGCGGGCAAGCCGCAGATCGCGGCGGGGGAGTGGCAGCCGTGGGCGGACCTCGTCGCGGAGCTGGCGCGGCTGCCCAACGTGAGCTGCAAGCTGTCCGGCCTGGTCACGCAGGCGGACTGGGAGCACTGGCGGCCGGCGGACGTGCTGCCGTACGCCCGGCACGTCATCGACGTGTTCGGTCCCGGGCGGATCCTGTTCGGCTCGGACTGGCCGGTGTGCACGCTGGCGGCGGGCTACGGGCGGGTGGTCGAACTGGCCGAGGAGGCGGTGGCGGACCTGACCGGGGACGAGCGGGAGGCGTTCTTCGGGGGCAACGCCCGCCGGATGTACCTCCCGGACTGACACCGGGGCCTCAGGCCGTGCCAGCGGTGACGCGCCGGCACCCCGGCGTCACAGCGTCCGGCGCAGCCACTGCTCCACGCTCGCGATGTGCACCGTCGCCCACGACCTCGCCGCCTCGGCGTCCCGGCTGCGCATCGCGTCGAGGATCGCCCGGTGCTCCGTGAGCGTGCGCCGGACCGCGTCCTCCTGGGTCAGGCCGCGCCAGATGCGGGCGCGGGCCGTCGGCCCCGACAGCCCTTCCAGCAGCGAGCTGAGCACGGAGTTCCCCGACGCCTGCACGATCCGGCGGTGGAACTCCAGGTCGGCCCGGACCAGTTCCTCCACCGACGGGTCCTGGCCCAGCTCCGCCAGCTCCTCCTCCAGTGCGTCCAGCTCCGGCTCCTCGATGCCGGTGCAGGCCAGCGCGGTCGCGGCGGGTTCCAGGATGCGGCGTACGGCGAGCAGCTCCAGCACGGTGTCGTCGCGGTGGAAGTCGACGACGAAGCTCATGGCCTCCAGCAGGAGCTGGGAGTCCAGGCTGGTGACGTAGGTGCCGTCGCCCTGCCGTACGTCGAGGATGCGTATCAGCGCCAGGGCGCGCACCGCCTCGCGCAGCGAGTTGCGGGACAGGCCGAGTTCGGCCGCCAGCTCGCTCTCCTTGGGCAGCCGGTCGCCCGGCCGCAGCTTGCCGGAGACGATCATCCCCTTGATCTTCTCGATCGCCTCGTCCGTGACCGCCATCTCGTGCCCTCCCTGACACAGACATCCGATGTCTGCGCGCTTCCATTATGCCTGCGTACGGAGCGAGGGGAGCCGGGGAGGGCGGTGAATCCCCTGGGGCGCGGAAAAGGACGAGGGGAGAGGCCCCCCATGGTGCCTCTCCCCTCGGTCAGCCGGCACGCCGCGGGCGCTCAGTCCCGCTTGCGCGCGAGCAGTTCCCGCACCCGGGCCCGTACATCAGCGGTGTCCAGACCGCGGATCGTCACCGTCGTACGGCGGCGCAGCACGTCGTCCTCCGTCTCGGCCCACTCGTGGTCGCGGGCGTAGACCACCTGCGCCCAGATCTCGGGCCCGTCGGGGTGGATGCGCTCGCCCAGGTCCGGGTTCTCGTTGACCAGGCGGGCGATGTCGAAAGAGAGCGAGCCGTAGTGCGTGGCGAGCTGGCGGGCGGTGTCGGGGGCCATCCGGTGACCCGGGTCGCGGTCGACGAGGAGCCGGTGCGCGACCGCGTGGGGGTTCGCCACGCCCGGCAGCGGCGCGTGCCGTACCAGGGCCTTCACCGGCTGCATGTCCTCGGCGATCGCTCCGCCGTGTTCCCTGGCGAGCTTGCCGAGCACCATCCGGCCGATGTGCCGGTACGTCGTCCACTTGCCGCCGGCGACCGACAGCATCCCGCCGGCGCCCTCGGTGACGACCGTCTCCCGCTTGGCCTGCTCCGTACCGCCGGGACCGCCCGGCAGCACCCGCAGCCCGGCGTAGGCGTAGGTCACGAGGTCGGGCGACAGGTCGTCGTCGCGCACCGACAGCGACGCCTCGTCGAGGATCTGCGCGATGTCGGCCTCGGTCGGGCGCACGGCGGCGGGATCGCCCTCGTACGACTCGTCCGTGGTGCCCAGCAGAAGCTGGTCCTCCCAGGGCAGCGCGAAGGTGACGCGGTACTTGTCCACCCACGTCGACATCGCCGCGCGCCACGGGGACCGCCGCTTGAGCACGATGTGCGCGCCCTTGGAGAGCCGGATGGAGGGGGCGGCGGCGGGATCCTCCATGCGCCGCAGGTGGTCCACCCACGGCCCGGTCGCGTTGAGCACCAGCCGGGCGTTGACGCCGAACTCGGCGCCCCCGAGCCGGTCCCGCAGGTCCGCGCCCGTCACCTGGCCCTGGGTGAACCGCAGCCCGGTGACCTCGGCGTGGTTGAGGACGACGGCGCCGGCGCCGACCGCGGCCCGCACCGTCATCACCGCCATCCGCGAGTCGTTCATCTGGTGGTCGCCGAAGACCGCGACGGCCTTCAGCCCCTCGGTACGCAGCGCGGGGATGCTCCGGGCCGCCCGGCTGGGAGTGATGAGGTGCCCGACGCCGTCGCGGAAGGCGGACAGCGCGGAGTAGGCGAGGACGCCGGCGCCGAGCTTGGCGGCGCCGTGCGGGCCCCCCTTGTAGAGCGGCAGGTAGAAGGGGAGCGGGTTGACCAGGTGCGGCGCCACGTCGCGGGCCAGCACCCGGCGCTCATGGTGGTTCTCGGCCACCAGCTTCACCGCGCCGGTCTGCAGGTAGCGGATGCCGCCGTGGACGAGCTTGGAGGACGCCGACGAGGTGGCGCCGGCGAAGTCGCCGGCGTCCACCATCGCCACCCGCAGCCCCGACTGCGCGGCGTGCCAGGCCACCGAGGTGCCCAGGATCCCGCCGCCGATGACCAGGAGGTCGTAGGTCGCCCGGTCGAGCAGGTCCCGGGTCTCTGCTCGGCCCAGGGTGCGGCCGGCCGTCGGGTGTGTCCCGAGCGCGGGTATCGCCCCCGGGACGGTCTGCGGGAGAGTCATCGTCCCTACTCCTTGTCTTCGACCCAGCCCATGGTGCGCTGGACTGCTTTGAGCCAGTCTTTGTATTCGCGTTCGCGGGTTTCGGCGTCCATGCGGGGGGTCCATTCGGCGGCGCGGCGCCAGTTGGCGCGCAGGGCGTCGGTGTCGGGCCAGTAGCCGACGGCCAGGCCGGCGGCGTAGGCGGCGCCCAGGCAGGTGGTCTCGGCCACCAGGGGCCGTACGACGGGGGCGTCGAGGACGTCGGCGAGGGTTTGCATCAGCAGGTTGTTGGCGGTCATGCCGCCGTCGACTTTCAGGGAGGTCAGCTCGACACCGGAGTCCTTGGTCATGGCGTCGACGATTTCGCGGGTCTGCCAGGCGGTGGCTTCCAGGACGGCGCGGGCCAGGTGGGCTTTGGTGACGTAGCGGGTCAGGCCGGCGATGACGCCGCGGGCGTCATCGCGCCAGTAGGGCGCGAAGAGCCCGGAGAAGGCGGGTACGAAGTAGGCGCCGCCGTTGTCCTCGACGCTCAGCGCGAGGGTTTCGATTTCCGCGGCGGTGGAGATGATGCCCATCTGGTCGCGCATCCACTGCACCAGGGCGCCGGTGATGGCGATGGATCCTTCCAGGGCGTAGACGGCC
>NZ_AXVU01000025.1:0-110339 GCF_000482585.1 Streptomyces sp. CNQ329
CAGGGCAGATTGCCCACGTGTTACTCACCCGTTCGCCACTAATCCCCGGCCGAAACCGGATCATCGTTCGACTTGCATGTGTTAAGCACGCCGCCAGCGTTCGTCCTGAGCCAGGATCAAACTCTCCGTAAATGCATACCTGAAGAGGCTCCGAAAAACCGAGCCCCCGTAGCAGCATCACAGAAACGAGTCTGCCTCGCTTACTGCTGTGTCACTACATCAAACACTTGGCATCGACTACTTGGCACACTGTTGAGTTCTCAAAGAACGGACACTTCCATCAAAACCCTCACCGGGCTTCTCCGGGCGTTTCCCTTCGGTGTTCCATAACCGTAGCGGATTGTCCCGCCGCCGCAAAATCCGGCACCCGGCGAAAAAACCCGGGCACGCCGAACCAACCCCGGCGAAAGGGAGTCGATCACACTGCGAGTAGATGGCACGAGCCGTCCCTCAGGGACGGCCACCGTCGCACTCCAGAACCAGACAGGCCCCGGGGCAACCCGAAGAACTTTACGGATCCATGACGTTCTTGTCAAGCACCGCCTCGCGGGTCCCGGCCAACGTCAGCCGCGTCCCGCTCTTCCAGCCTACCTCGGCGCTAGGGTGGATGCGTGCCGGCACGTACACGAACCCAGCAGTGGTGGGCCGCCTGAGGGCGGCCGACCTCGGGTGCGTGTGTGCGCACAACTTCAACGGCCGCCGGTCCGGCGGCCGTTTCGCGTGGCTCTCCCCCTCGCCGGCCGTCGATGCGGCGGTCCTGACAGCGGAGGAGAGGGACGACGATGACGGCGTACGGATCGCGGGGCGCGCGGCGGCGGATCTTCAGCGGGGTGAAGCCCACCGGGCATCTGACGCTCGGGAACTACCTGGGCGCCGTGCGGCGCTGGGCCGAGGAGGATCAGCACCAGGCCGACGCGCTCTTCTGCGTCGTCGACCTGCATGCCATGACCGTCGCGTACGAGCCCGCGCGGCTGCGGCGGCTCAGTCGGCAGGCCGCGCAGTTGCTGCTGGCCGCGGGGCTCGATCCCGCTGTGTGCACCGTGTACGTGCAAAGTCACGTCGACGAGCACACGCGGCTGTCGTACCTGCTGGAGTGCACCGCCGCGGACGGCGAGATGCGGCGGATGATCCAGTACAAGGAGAAGGCGGCGCGCGAGCGGGCCAAGGGCGGGGGCGTGCGGCTGTCGCTGCTGACGTATCCGGTGCTCATGGCCGCCGACATCCTCGCCTTCGGCGCGGACGAGGTGCCCGTCGGCGACGACCAGGCGCAGCACGTGGAGCTGGCGCGGGATCTGGCGCAGCGGTTCAACCAGCGCTATGGGCGGGTCTTCACCGTGCCGCGGGTGGCCCGTCCGTCCGTCGCCGCGCGGGTGAGGAACCTGCAGGACCCGGCGGCGAAGATGGGCAAGTCCGACGACGGGGCCGGGGCGCGGGCCGGCATCGTGCATCTCCTCGACGAGCCCGACACGGTGCGGCGGAAGGTGATGCGGGCCGTGACGGACAGCGGGAGCGCGGTGACGTACGACCGGGAGGCGCAGCCGGGGGTGGCGAACCTGCTGGAGATCCTGGCCGGGTGCAGCGGGCGCAAGCCGGCGGAGCTGGCGGGTGCGTACACGTCGTACGGGCAGCTCAAGCGCGATACCGCCGAGGCCGTGGTGGAGGTGCTGCGGCCGGTGCGGGAGCGGCACGCGGAGCTCAGTGCCGACCCGGCGTACGTCGAGGACGTGCTGCGGCGCGGGGCGGAGCGGGCCCGGGGGATGGCCCGGCCCCGGGTGGATGCCGCCTACGACGCGGCGGGTCTGCTGCCCGCCTTCGGTGCGGTCAGTCCGCCGGGCGGATCGTGACGCTGCCGTCCGAGGTGGTGGCCTTGATGCGGTGCGGGCTGGCGGGGTCGCGCGGGACGGTGACGTCGGTGCTGCCGTCGCGGACGTCGGTGCTCACCCGGTACGGCGCCTTCGGCACCTCCAGCGTCAGGCTGCCGTCGCGGGATGCGGCGGTGACCTTGTCCGGGGTGTCGGTGAAGCCCAGGTGGAGGCTGCCGTCGCCGAGGGAGGCGGTGACGCGGGCCGCGGTGAGGCCGGTGGCGCGGACGGAGCCGTCGCGGGCGTCGATGCCGACGGGGCCGGATGCGCCGTCGATGCGGACGGAGCCGTCATGGGCGTCGATGTTCAGAGGGCCGCCGGCGTCCGCCACCTCCACCGCGCCGTCGCCGCTGGAGATGTCGAGGCGGGTGTCGAAGCCCTTCGCCTCGATGCGGCCGCCGGTGCCGTCGATCGTGACGGCGAGGTGGCGCGGGACCTCGACGCGGTAGCGGGAGTCGCAGCTCACGATGACGCCGCTGCACTTCGTGCGGAAGCGGAGGGTGTCGCCGTCGGCCGACCACTCGGTGCCGACGTCGCCGTTCCACTTCTCCGCCTTGAACCAGCGGGTGACGTCGATCTCGCCGCCCTCGCGGTCGACGGGCACCAGCTCCACGGCGGTGTCGTCGGCGTCGATGGTGAGGGTGGTGGCGTCCGCGCCGATCCGGAAGGTGCGGTTCTCGGCTTCGCCGTCGCCGACCGCCTGGGTGCAGGCGGTCGCGACGGCCGCGAGGGCCAGTGCGAGCGCGGGGGCGGCGAGGGTCGCGGGCTTCGGCTTCATGCCGTACGACGCTAGGGGCGCGGACGTCCGCGCCCCATCCTGCGGGCCACCGGGCACGGGTGGGGCTAACCCCCGGATGGCCGGTGCTACGGGTCGGCGTCGACCTTGTCCTTGTGGGAGAGGCGGCCGTCGGTGAAGCAGAGCCGGTAGGACGGGTCGAGGGTGAAGGGTGTGGTGCGGTAGATGAGGCAGTCGTCGGTGCCGGGCGGGTCGGCGGGGGCGGCGGCGGGCCGGGTGTTGACGTCCGCCTCGTAGGCGGGGAGGCGGCGCTCGACGGCGTCACGGGGCTGGCCGATGCGCAGCGTGTCGTAGGTGTCGGCGTCGAGGACGGCGCGGTAGGCGGTGTAGAGGTCGGCGCCGAGGAGAACCACGCCGAGGACGACGGTGCCGACGACCGGGATCCAGATCGCGTCGACGATGCCGCGGCGTACGCGGCGGCGCGCGGCGGCCAGTTCGCGCCGGGCGGCGTACTCCCGCGGCGGGGCGGGGGCGGCGCCGGGGGTGAGGGGGACGCGGGCGGTGACGGCGAAACCGCCGTCCACAGGCTGTGCACGGAGCGTGCCGCCGGCGAGACGGACGCGCTCGTCGAGGCCGACGAGGCCGTAGCCGCCCGAGGTCTGCGGCGCCGTGGCGGTTTTCGCGGACTCCGGTGGTGGGCCGTTGACGACGGTCACCTCGGCGTGGTCGGTGTCGCGGCGGAGGCGGACGGTCACCGCGGCGCCGGGGGCGTGCTTGGCGGCGTTGGTCAGGGCCTCCTGGACGACGCGGTGGATCGCCCGGTCGGCCACCGCGGGCAGCGGGGCGGCCGGTCCTTCCCCGTCCCGGGGCGGCTCGCCCGCCGGGGGCCGGCCCTCGCCGCGAACCAGCTCGATCCGCATCCCCGACGCCGCCGCCCGGCTGACCAGCTCCTCCACCCTGTCGTCCGCCGGGTGCACCGGCGCGCCCTCGTCGTCCTCGCGCAGCACGCCGATGACCTCACGCAGCCGCTCGGTGGCCGTCGCCGCGGCCTCGCGCAGGTCGGCGGCCTCCTTGCGGGCGGCGGCATCGAGGCCCGGGGAGACCTGGAGGGCCGCGGCGCGCACGGCGATGAGGGTCAGCTCGTGGCCGAGGGAGTCGTGCATGTCGCCGGCGATACGGGAGCGCTCGCGCAGCCGGGTGCGGTCGGCGGTCAGCTCCTGTTCGCGCTCCAGCCGCTCGGCCAGCTCCCAGCCGGTGCTGACGAGCGCGGCGTGCTGGCGCGCGTACCGGCCGAGCAGCCACGGGAGCACCATCGCGAAGAGCACGGTGAGCACGAGCGTCGCCCAGCCGGCGAAGGTCGCGTCGGGGACGGTGCGGGCGAGCACGAGGCCGGCCGCGGCGATCGCGCCGAAGAGCAGGAGCGCCGTGCGCGGGCGGTCCGTGCGGCGGCCGAGGAGGAAGGAGAGGGCGACCTGGGCGAGGACGAACTGGTTGGTGAACAGCTCGGGCGTCGCGGCCAGTGCCGGCCCGGCCGGGATCGCGGCGGCGAGGAGGGGGCGGGGACGGCTGACGGCGACGGCCAGGGCGAGGAGGGGGACGGCGGCGACACGTACCCAGCGCAGGTCGGCGCCGGCGGCCTGTTCGGCGCCGGGGAGGCCGCCGGCGGCGACGACGGGGAGGGCGAGGACCAGCCAGAGGAGCAGGTCGGCGGCGCGTTCGCTGCGCAGGACGCGGCGGAGGGCCCGGGGCGGGAAGGGACGGCGGCGGCGCCCGGGGCGGTCGCCGTCGGGCCCGCCGCTGGCGCAACCGCCGTCTGCTGGGTGGGAGACTGCGGGGCGGTCGGGGTGGAGGCGGTCGGGCGGCGTACGACGCAGGGTGGCGGACAGCCGGTCGGTGCCGGTCATGCGGCCACGGTACGGCGGGCGAGGGCCGCCGGGCACCTGACGAAAGTCATGGGGAGCTCCTGACTTCCGTGCGCGGTGGCGCGCGGGCCGCGTTCCTAGCGTGCACCCCATGAATGACGCGATCATCCACACCGTCGAGAGCGTGGTCAGCACCCCGTGGGTGTACCTGGCGCTCTTCGGCATCGCCGCGGTGGACGGCTTCTTTCCGGTGGTGCCGAGCGAGACGCTGGTGATCACGCTGGGGGTGTTCGCGGCAGCCGGCGGGCAGCCGGATGCGCTGCTGGTGGCGGTGGTGGCGGCCCTCGGGGCGCTGACCGGGGACCACGTCTCGTATCTCCTCGGCCGGCGCGCCGGGCCGCGGATCTTCGACCGCCTTCGGCCGGGGAGCCGGGCGCAGCGGGCGTACGAGCGGGTGGGCCGGATGCTGGCGGAGCGCGGCGGGCTGGTGCTCGTCGTGGCGCGCTACATCCCGGGCGGCCGGACGGCGGCCACGCTCACCACGGGGGCGACGGGCTTTCCGCGCCGGACGTTCACCCGGTACGCGGTCCTCGCCGCGGTGACCTGGGCGGCGTACGGGACGACGCTCGGCTACGCCGGCGGCGCGGCCTTCGAGGACGAGCCGCTGCGGGGGGTGGCGCTGGGGCTGGGTCTCGCCTTCGGCATCACGCTGCTGCACGAGGGAGTACGGGCCCTCCGGCTGCGGCGGGACGGGCGCCGTGGCACGGGCGGGAGCGCGGACGGCGGCGCGGGCGGGAGCGGCCGGGGCGTGGCGGACCGGGGTTACGGCGAACCCTGCGCCGAGGGGTCCGCGTCCTCGGCGACCAGTCCCGCTTCGTAGGCGAGGATGGCCGCCTGGACCCGGTTCTTCAGCTCCAGGCGAGCCAGGATCTGGCTGACGTACGCCTTCACCGTGCCCTCCACCAGGTGCAGGCGCCCGGCTATCTCCGCGTTCGACAGCCCGGCCCCGACGAGCGCCAGCACCTCGCGCTCCCGCGGGGTGAGGGCCGCGGCGCGCTCGCGCGCCTCCTTCTCCCGGGTCAGCCGACCGCCGCTGACCCGCTGGATGACGCGGCGGGCGACGTGGGGCGAGAGGTACGAGGCGCCGCCGGCGGCGGCGCGGACGGCGGCCATCAGCTCGTACGGATCACCGGACTTGAGCAGGAAACCGGCGGCGCCGCTGTCGAGGGCGCCGGCGATGTACTCGTCCTCGGAGAACGTCGTGAGCATCACCACCGCCGTCCCCGGCGCGGCCCGGCGCAGCTCGGCGGCGGCGCCCAGCCCGTCGAGCACCGGCATCCGGATGTCGAGCAGGGCGACGTCGGGGCGGTGCCGCCGGGTCAGCTCGACGGCCTCGCGGCCGTCGCCGGCCTCGGCGACGACCTCGATGCCGTCCGCGGCGGCGAGGATGGCCCGCACCCCGCCGCGCACCATGGCCTCGTCGTCCGCGAGCAGGACCCGGATCGGCTCGCCTCCCGGGGGCGGCGGGTCGTGGGGCTGTGGTGACATCGCCGGTATCCCTATGCCCGCCTGCCGCCGGGCGCCGGGCCCGTGCCCAGCTCCCTGCTGCGGTCGCGGGCGGCTTCGATCGCCGCGATCAGGGCCGCCCGTACGCCGTGGTTCTCCAGCTCACGGATCGCGTTGATCGTCGTCCCCGCCGGGGAGGTGACCGCCTCGCGGAGCTTGACCGGGTGCTCGCCGCTGTCGCGCAGCATGACCGCCGCGCCGATGGCGGCCTGCACGATGAGGTCGTGGGCCTTCTCGCGCGGCAGGCCCAGGAGGATCCCGGCGTCGGTCATGGCCTCGACGAGGAAGTAGAAATACGCCGGGCCGGAGCCGGACAGCGCCGTGGCCGCGTCCTGCTGCGCCTCGGGGACGCGCAGCGTCTTGCCGACGGGCTTGAAGATCTCCTCGGTCCTCGCCAGGTGCTCCTCCACGGCGTGCTTCCCCGCGGAGATGACGCACATCCCCTCGTCCACGAGCACCGGCGTGTTCGGCATGACGCGCACCACCGGTGCGCCCTGCGGCAACCGCTCCTCGAAGAAGCCCGTGGGGATACCGGCCGCGGCGGAGACGACCAGCCGGTCCGCCGGCACGTGCGGCGCGAGGTCGTCCAGCAGCGTGCCCATGTCCTGCGGCTTGACGGTGAGGATGAGGGTGTCGGCGCGCTTGGCCGCGTCGCCGTTCGAGACGGGCTCGACACCGTAGCGATGGCGCAGCTCTTCGGCGCGCTCCGGGCGGCGGGCGGTCACGAGCAGGTCGCCGGGCGACCAGCCGGCGCGGATCATGCCGGAGAGCAGCGCCTCGCCGATCTTTCCGGCGCCGAGTACGGCGACTTTCTGGGTCATGCCGTCCATCCTCGCACCGCCGCCCGACACCCCGCGGAGTTATCCACAGCCTGGACGGCTGCCGCCCGGTCCCGCAGGTCACGGCGTACGGCGCGGTGCCGCGGCGGGCAGGGGCGCCCGGTGGTCCGGGTCCCCTGCCCGCCGTACGGGCCCTGCCCTCAGGCCCGTACGCGCTCCGCCTCCGGCAGATCCGCCCCCGCCGCATCGGGCACCGCCGCCCGCCGGGTCTCCTGGCGGAACAGCGCGCCGGGCCACCACGTCCACCGGCCCAGGTCGAGCGCCAGCGCCGGCACCATGACCGTGCGGATCAGGAACGTGTCCAGCAGCACGCCCACTCCGACCAGCACGCCCATCTGCGCCATCGTCACCAGCGGCAGCCCCGCGAAGACCGAGAACGTCGCGGCGAGCACGATGCCCGCGGACGTGATGACGCCGCCGGTCGACGTGAGACCGGTGAGGACGCCCTTCGCGTGACCGTGGAGCGCGACCTCCTCCCTGACCCGGGTCATGAGGAAGATGTTGTAGTCGATGCCGAGCGCGGTCAGGAACACGAAGCCCATCAGCGGAATGGACCAGTCGACCGCGGCGAAGTCGAAGACGTGGTCGAAGAGCAGGTACGAAGCGCCCAGTGCGGCCACGTTCGACAGCACGGCGGTGAGGAGCAGCACCAGGGGCGCCACCAGCGCGCGCAGGAGACCGATCAGCACCAGGAAGACCACCAGCAGCACGATGGGCACCACCACCCGCAGGTCGCGGTCCGCCGCGCGCTGGGTGTCCAGCGCCTCCGCCGTCGTGCCGCCGACCAGCGCGTCCGCGCCGTCGACGGCGCCGACCGCGGTGCGCAGGTCGTCGATCGTGTCCTTGGCCGCGTCGGAATCGGGTTCGTCGTCGAGGGTGACGCGCAGGGTGGCCAGGTCGCCGGCCGTGACGCCGTCCGCCACCCCCGCGACCCCGTCGACCTTGTCGGCCGCGGCCCGTACGCCGTCCTTCGCGGCGGCGTTCGTGACGATGTCGGCCGGGTCGGAGGCGCCGGAGGGGTAGTGCGCGGAGATGCGCTCCTGGGCGACGACCGACTCGGGCTTGTCCTGGAAGAGTTCCGACTGCTTGAGACCGAAGTCCATGCCGACGACGCCGAAGACGAGCACCGCGGTCACGCCGAGCGACATCAGCCACGACCCGCGCGGCCTGCGCGCGACCACGGCGCCGATCCGGGACCACACCGTGCGGTGCCCGTGCACGGGGGTGCCGTGGCGCGGGACGAACGGCCAGAAGACCCAGCGGCCCACGATCACCAGCAGCGCCGGCAGCACCGTGACCAGCGCGAGGAACGCGCACACCGCGCCGACCGCACCGACCAGGCCGAGGGAGCGGGAGGAGCTGATGTCGGCGAAAGCCAGGCAGGACAGCCCGGCCGCGATGGTGGCGGCGGAGGCGAGGATCGCGGGGAAGCAGCGGCGCAGCGCCAGTTGCATGGCCTCGTGGCGGTCCTCGTGGCGGTGCAGTTCCTCGCGGTAGCGGGCGATGAGCAGCAGGGCGTAGTCCGTACCGACGCCGAAGACGAGGACCATCAGGATCCCGGCCGACTGCGGGTCGACGGGCAGGGAGGCGTGCTTGGCGAGGAGGTACGTGCCGGCCTGGGTGAGGACGGCGGCGAAGCCGACGGCCAGCACGGGGAAGAGCCACAGAAGGGGGCTGCGGTACGTCAGCAGCAGGAGGACGGTGACGACGGCCAGGGTCGCGAGCATCAGCGTCACATCGAGGGAGTCGAAGACCGCGGTGGAGTCCGCGAGGGATGCCGCCGGGCCGCCCACCTTCACGTCGACGCCCGCCGGGGCGCCGTCGGCGGCCACCTCGCGTACGGCGTCGATGGTGTCGCCGAGGTCCTCCTCGTCGGTGATCGGCACGATGGTCATCAGCGCGTCGCCGTCGTCGGACGGAACGGGCGGCGTCACGCGCTCGCCCTTGGCGACGTACGGCGCGAACGCCTCCACGTCCGCCGCCGCCTTCTGCCGGCCGGCCTCCGTCATCGCGCCGTCCGGCACGCTGTAGACGGCGACGGCGGGCATGATCTCGTCGTCCGGGTCGCCGCGGAACTTCTCCAGCTCCGTGTTCAGCTCGGCGGACTCCGCGCTGCGCGGCAGAAAGGCGTTGGGGCCGGTTTCCTCGACGTCGCCGAGCTTGCCGGCCAGCGGGCCGAGGGCGACGAGGAGGAGTATCCAGGCGGCCAGTACGAGCCATTTCGTCCGGCGTCCTCCGGGGGCAGCCACGAGCTGCTTGATCCGAGCGGACATGGGATGGTCTCCTTCAAGGGAAGTGGATCGGCGCACGACCGGTCCGCACCGCGGCCGCTGTGGTTTGCCGACCAGGCCGTGGCGCGGGGGTGTGCCGGGGATTGCTTCGTTTCCGTACGGGCCGGAAGTTGCCGCTTCCGGCCCGTACGCGCGTGGTGCTACTCGATCTCGCGCATCATCTTCTCCATCGCGGTGATGGAGCGGCGCGCCTCGGTCAGCTCGTCGATGCTGCGCCGGTGCAGTTCGAGGTTGTCCTCCAGCAACTGCTGGTACTTGAGGGCGAGTTGCCGGTACTGCTCCTCGCGGGCGGCGAGCATCTTGGCCCGCCAGGTGGCGGCGATCTGCCAGACCACCACGATCAGCAGCGCGAAGAACCCGCCGGCCCCCACCGCGCCGACCACGGCACCGACCGTGTCGGCGCTGTCGGCGAGGTGCACCGTCTGCTCGTTCATGTGGCTTCCTCTTTCACCGTCTCGGGCTTCCCGGTGCCGGTCTGGTCCTTCCCGGGGGGCTCGCCTGGCGGCTCGCCGTCACCGTCGCCGATGGTGCGGGCGACCTCCTCGATCAGGTCGGGAGTCAGCTCGTACCGGAACGAGACCACCTCGTAGAACTTCATCGCCTTGCCGTCCCCGGACAGCTCCAGCGAGCCGGTGATGAGGCCCGCGGCCTCCAGCCGCTGCAGGTGCATGTGCAGCAGCGGGCGGCTCATGCCGATCTCGCGGGCCAGCCGGCTGACGTAGTTCCGGCCCTCGTGGAGCGCGGCGACGATCCGCAGGCGGTGCGGATTGCCGAGTGCGGCGAGGACCTTGAGCAGTTCGTCTCCGGACGGGGCCGGAGCGGGCGTCCGTGCCATCTGCGGCCCCTTCGTGCGTCGGTGTGTAAGTCAAAGCTGACAGGTGTCGGGAGGACCTGTCAAAGAGTACTGACACATGTCCGGGACGTCTGGGGGGGACCCCGGGCGCACCTCAGGGTTTCCCCTGAGAGTCCCGGCGGGAGGCCAGGCCGAACAGGGCGAGCGCCACGCCCTGCGCCGCCGCCGCGCCGGCCGGGAGCGCACCGCTGCCGAAGGCGTCGAGGAGGACGCCGCCCGACGCGCCGCCGGCGGCGACGCCGAGGTAGACGGCGCTGCTGTTGAGCGCGAGGGCCTGGGCGCCGGCCGGGCCGGCGAGGCGCAGCAGCCGGGCACTGGCGGCCGGCGGGATCCACCAGGCCGCCGCCGACCAGAGCAGCATCAGCGGCACGACCAGCACCAGCGGCGCGGGGCGCAGCGGCCAGCACGCGACGAGCCCGAGCATCACCAGCGCGAACGCGCCGCAACCCCTCAGCAGCGCGCGCTCGGCGCCCCACCGGTCGGCGGCGGGACCGCCGAGCTGACTGCCGGCGATGCCGGCGAGGCCGGCCAGCACGAAGATCACGCCGAGCCCCGTGGGACCGATGCCGGCGAGGTCGCGGAGGTAGACGGCGAGATAGGTGAGCACCATCAGGTTGCCGAGGACGGCGACGGCGGTGGCGGCGAGGCCGAGGAGCAGCGGGGGGCGGGCCAGCGGGGTCAGCCGGTCGGTCAGCCGGAGGGCCTCGCCGCGGGGCGGCTCGGGCAGCGTCGCGTACAGGGCGGCGAGGGAGGCGACGCCGAGGAGGCCGCCGAGGACGAACGCGCCCTGCCAGCCGGCGACCGCGCCCACCCAGGTGCCCAGCGGCACGCCGAGCAGCAGCGAGGTGGTCAGTCCCGCGAAGACCGTGCCCATGTAGCGGCCCTGCCGCTCCGGCGGGGCGAGGGCCGCGGCGGCGCCGAGCGCACCGGGTACCACGACGGCGGCGGCGAGCGCGGCGAGCACGCGCAGCGCCATGAGGACGGGGAAGGAGGCGACGAGCGGCATCGCGAAGTTCGCGGCGGCGAACATCGTGAGGGCGGCGGTGAACAGGGGGCGGCGGGGCCAGGTCGCGGTGACCACGGAGGCGACGGGGGCGGCGAGCGCGAGCACCAGGGAGAAGACGGTGACGAGTTGTCCGACCGTGGCCTCGGACACGTCCAGATCGTCGGCGATGCCCGGGAGCACCCCCGCGACCAGGTAGTCGTCGGTGGAGAATGTGAAGGTCGTCAGCGTGAGCGCGATCAGCCAGCCCGGCAGGGAGCGGCGGAGGGGTGAGGCGGTTTTCTGCAGGGTGGGATTCTCGTCCATGCCGTTAAGGTAACAGTCGTTACCTTAACGGCGTCCACCGGTTTCCGCGCCGCCCGCGTACGTGCGTCTCCGGCGCACGTACGCGGGCGGCCCGGTGACACCTACCAGGAGTGCCATGCCCAGACCCGCCGACCCGGCCCGCAAGACCGCCCTGCTCGACTCGGTCGTCGACTACCTCGTGGACCACGGCCTCGCCACCCTGTCGATGCGGCCCCTGGCCAAGGAGCTGGGACAGAGCACGCGGGTGCTCACCCACCACTTCGCCGACAAGGCCGACCTGCTGGCCGCCGCGCTGGCGCGGCTGGACGAGCGGCAGCGGGAGTGGCTGGCCGGGCTGCCCGGCGCGGACGGCGAGATGAGCATGGGCGAGGTCGTACGGGCCACATGGGAGTACCACCTGACGCCGGAGCATCTGCCGCTCACCCGGCTCATCCACGAGATCGAGGGGCTTGCCGCCGGCGACCGGCTGGGCGGCGCGACATCGCGGCTGCTGGCGGACCGGGTGGACTTCGTCGCGGGCTGGTTCCGCGACCGGGGCGTGCCGGCGGAGGCGGCGACGGGCTACGCGACGCTGCTCAACGCGGCCTTCGCGGGGCTGCAGATCGACATGCTCAACACCGGCGACCGGGAGCGCACCACGGCGGCGGCGCACCGGCTGGCGGACCTCGCCGACGGCTGGGTGGCCGCCCACGCCGGGGCGCCGGAGGGGGCGTAGGGGACGGAGCGCGGGCCGGGCGCACGGGCGCCCGTCAGCGGCGCTTCTTACGCTTGCGCTTGGCCGGGTTACCGGTACGGGACGAGCGCCGCCGCGCGTGCCGCTCCAGGCGGTGCTCGTAGTCCTGGCGGAGCATCCCCTCGCCCGGTGCCTCGACGAAGCTCCGCACCGTGTACGCCAGCAGCACGCCGACGAAGCCGATGACCCGGATCGGCCGGAAGGAGCTGTCGGCCGGTCCGGCTTCGTGCGGGCTGCTGAAGCCGTTGAGGGTGCGGGTGAAGGCCAGCGAGCTGCACACCGCGAAGGCGACGATCATCAGCAGTTGGATGAGGCCGCCGCCGTTGGCAAGCTGCAGCCCGTTGTAGGACAGCGCCAGCACGAACGCGCCGCCGGCGGCCAGCGCGAGGGACAGTACGGCGAGGCCGGCACGGCGGACCCAGTAGCCGCCGGAGCGGTCGACCCAGGTCGTGCCGAAGAACCGCAGGGGCTCGGGCAGCGGCGCGCCGTCGGGGCTCTCGGGCTGCTGATTGTCGCTCACGGACCCGATTATCGCGGAGCCGTGCGCGGCCCGTCCCGCCCCCCTGCGGGACCGGCTCGCGGCGCGCTCAGCCCTCCAGTTTGGTGACGTCCCGCACGGCGCCCTTGTCGGCGCTGGTCGCCATCGCCGCGTACGCCCGCAGGGCCGTGGACACCTTGCGCTCGCGGCTCTTCGGCACGTACCGCCCGCCGAGGGCCGCGCGGCGCCCGGCGAGCGTCTGCTCGTCGACCAGCAGCTCGATGACGCGGTTCGGGATGTCGATGCGGATCCGGTCGCCGTCCTCGACCAGCGCGATCGTCCCGCCCGCCGCCGCCTCCGGGGAGGCGTGGCCGATGGACAGCCCGGAGGTGCCGCCGGAGAAGCGGCCGTCGGTCACCAGCGCGCACACCTTGCCCAGGCCGCGGCCCTTCAGGAAGGACGTGGGATACAGCATCTCCTGCATCCCCGGGCCGCCCTTGGGACCCTCGTAACGGATGACGACGACGTCGCCCTCCTTGATCTGCTTGCCGAGGATCTTGTCGCACGCCTCCTCCTGCGACTCGCAGACGACGGCCGGCCCCTCGAAGGTGAGGATGGAGGCGTCGACACCCGCGGTCTTCACCACGGCGCCGTCCACCGCGATGTTGCCCTTGAGCACCGCCAGGCCGCCGTCCTTCGCGTACGCGTGCTCCAGCGAGCGGATGCAGCCGCCCTCGGCGTCGGTGTCCAGGGTCTCCCAGCGCTCGGACTGCGAGAACGCCGCCGCCGACCGCACGCAGCCGGGCGCCGCGTGCCACAGCTCGACGGCCTCGGGCGACGGGGAGCCACCGCGGACGTCCCACCGCTTCAGCCAGTCCGCGAGCGAGTCGGAGTGCACCGCGTGCACGTCCTCGTTCAGCAGGCCGGCGCGGTACAGCTCGCCGAGGATGGCGGGGATGCCGCCCGCGCGGTGCACGTCCTCCATGTAGTACGTCCCGCCGGGGGCGACGTTGGGCGCGACCTTGGCCAGGCACGGCACCCGGCGCGAGACGGCGTCGATGTCCGCCAGGCCGTAGTCGAGGCCGGCCTCCTGGGCGGCGGCCAGCAGGTGCAGGATCGTGTTCGTCGAGCCGCCCATGGCGATGTCGAGCGCCATCGCGTTCTCGAACGCGCTCCGGCTCGCCACGCTGCGCGGCAGGACCGTCTCGTCGTCCTGCTCGTAGTACCGCGTGGTCAGCTCGACGACCGTGCGGCCCGCGGCCTCGTAGAGCGCCCGCCGGGCGGTGTGGGTGGCCAGCACCGAGCCGTTGCCCGGCAGGGACAGGCCCATGGCCTCCGTCAGGCAGTTCATCGAGTTGGCGGTGAACATGCCGGAACAGGAGCCGCAGGTGGGACAGGCGTTCTCCTCGATGCGCAGCACGTCGGCGTCGGAGACGCCGTCGTTCGCCGCGTCCACCATGGCGTCGATCAGGTCCAGCTTGCGGACCCTGCCGTCCACGAGGGTGGCGCGGCCGGCCTCCATGGGGCCGCCGGAGACGAAGACCGTGGGGATGTTCAGCCGGAGGGCCGCCATCAGCATCCCGGGGGTGATCTTGTCGCAGTTGGAGATGCAGACCAGGGCGTCGGCGCAGTGCGCCTCCACCATGTACTCCACGGAGTCGGCGATCAGGTCGCGCGAGGGCAGGCTGTAGAGCATGCCGCCGTGGCCCATGGCGATGCCGTCGTCCACGGCGATCGTGTCGAACTCGCGCGGCACCGCGCCGGCGGCCTTGACCGCCTCGGAGACGATGCGGCCGACGGGCGCCAGGTGCGTGTGGCCCGGGACGAACTCGGTGAAGCTGTTGGCGACCGCGACGACCGGCTTGCCGATGTCCTCGTTCGCTACGCCCGAGGCGCGCATGAGGGCGCGGGCGCCCGCCATATTGCGGCCGTGGGTGACGGTGCGGGACCTCAGCGCGGGCATGTTTCCCTCCCGGGGAGCGGCACATCTGAGCTTCCGAGCCTACGCCCCCTGCCCACGGTCCGGACCGTTTGTCCACAGTCCGGACGGCGGGGTACGCCTCCGTTCCCCCGCCTGTGGACGACTCCCCGCGGTGTCAGCGGCCCCCACTACGTTAGGCGCATGGCATCCCGTAAGAGCGGCGGCAGGGACCGCCCCGCGTACCGCTGCGCCGAGTGCGGCTGGTCCACCGTGAAGTGGCTCGGCCGCTGCCCCGAGTGCCAGGCGTGGGGCACGATCGAGGAGGTCGGCGCGCCCGCGGTCAGGACCACGGCGGCCGGGCGGGTCACGACGTCCGCGCTGCCCATCGCGCAGGTCGACGCCCGCCGCGTCGAAGCGCGCGGGACGGGGGTGCCGGAGCTGGACCGGGTGCTCGGCGGCGGGCTCGTGCCCGGCGCCGTGGTGCTGATGGCCGGCGAGCCGGGCGTGGGGAAGTCGACGCTGCTGCTCGACGTCGCCGCGAAGGCCGCGGTCGGCGGGGAGCGCACGCTGTACGTGACGGGAGAGGAGTCCGCCGGCCAGGTCCGGCTGCGGGCCGACCGCATCGGGGCCCTGAGCGACGGGCTGTATCTCGCCGCCGAGACCGACCTCGCCGCCGTCCTCGCCCATCTCGACGAGGTCAAGCCCGCCCTGCTCGTGCTGGACTCCGTGCAGACCGTCGCCTCCGGCGAGATCGACGGCGCCCCCGGCGGCATGGCCCAGGTCCGGGAGGTCGCCGGTGCGCTGATCCGGGCGTCCAAGGAGCGTGGGATGGCCACGATCCTGGTGGGGCACGTGACGAAGGACGGCGCCATCGCGGGCCCGCGCCTGCTGGAGCACCTGGTGGACGTCGTGCTGCACATCGAGGGCGACCGGCACGCCAGGCTGCGGCTGGTCCGCGGCATGAAGAACAGGTACGGCGCGACCGACGAGGTCGGCTGCTTCGAGCTGCACGACGAGGGCATCATCGGCCTCGCCGACCCCAGCGGCCTGTTCCTGACCCGGCGGGACGAGCCCGTGCCGGGCACCTGTCTGACGGTGACCCTGGAGGGCCGCCGGCCGCTGGTCGCGGAGGTGCAGGCGCTGACGGTCGACTCCCAGATCCCCTCCCCCCGGCGCACCACGTCCGGCCTGGAGACATCCCGGGTCTCGATGATGCTGGCCGTGCTGGAGCAGCGCGGCGACATCCGCGCGCTGTCCAAGCGGGACATCTACAGCGCCACCGTCGGCGGTGTGAAGCTCTCCGAGCCGGCCGCCGACCTGGCGGTCGCGCTCGCGCTGGCCAGCGCCGCGAGCGACACCCCGCTGCCGAAGAATCTGGTGGCGATCGGGGAGGTCGGCCTCGCCGGCGAGGTGCGGCGGGTGACGGGGGTGGCCCGGCGGCTGGCGGAGGCGGCCCGGCTCGGGTTCACGCATGCGCTCGTACCGGCGGATCCGGGCAAGATCCCCGCGGGCATGAAGGTACGGGAAGTCGCGGACATAGCAGACGCGTTGCGGGCGCTGCCGGCCGGCCGGCGGCGGGCGGGCGGCGGGCCGCGGGGGCAGAGCGGGGAGAGGGAGCCGAGGGAGTCCCGGCAGCCCGAGGAGGCTCGCCGGTAGACTTTGCCCCGGTCTCTTCCGTGCGGGGGAGCGCAGGGGGCTTGTGCGTGCGCCGCCGGCGTACGCGTAGAGCGCCGAAACGACGACCGGAGGATTCCGGAGGGTTCCAGTGGCAGCAGACCGGGTGGGCACCCCGGGCAGAGCCGGCGGCAGTTCCGGTTCCGACGCCGCGGTGAGGGCCGCGCTGAGCGCGGTCGCGCCCGGCACGGGGCTGCGCGACGGCCTGGAGCGGGTCCTGCGCGGCAACACCGGCGGGCTGATCGTGCTGGGCACGGACAAGATCATCGAGTCCATCTGCACCGGCGGCTTCGTGCTGGACGTCGAGTTCACCGCGACCCGGCTGCGGGAGCTGTGCAAGCTCGACGGCGCCGTCGTCCTCGACCGGGACATCACGCGGATCGAGCGCGCGGGCGTGCAGTTGCTCCCCGACGCCTCGATCCCCACCGAGGAGACCGGCACCCGCCACCGCACGGCGCAGCGGGTGTCGATCCAGAGCGGCTTCCCCGTCGTCTCCGTCAGTCAGTCGATGCGGCTCATCGCGCTGTACGTCGACGGCCAGCGGCGCGTGCTGGAGGACTCCGCCGCGATCCTCTCCCGGGCGAACCAGGCACTGGCCACCCTGGAGCGGTACAAGCTCCGGCTGGACGAGGTGGCCGGCACGCTCTCCGCGCTGGAGATCGAGGACCTGGTGACCGTGCGGGACGTCTCCGCCGTCGCCCAGCGGCTGGAGATGGTGCGCCGGATCGCCACCGAGATCGCGGAGTACGTGGTCGAGCTGGGCACCGACGGCCGGCTGCTGTCCCTCCAGCTCGACGAGCTGATCGCGGGCGTGGAGCCGGAGCGCCAGCTCGTCGTCCGGGACTACGTCCCGGAGCGCACCGGCCGCCGCCCGTACACCGTGGAGCGCGCGCTCACCGAGCTGGACCGGCTCTCCCACGGCGAGCTGCTCGAACTGCCCATCGTGGCCCGCTCGCTGGGCTACACGGGCGTGCCCGAGACCCTGGACGCCGCGGTCTCACCGCGCGGCTACCGGCTGCTGGCCAAGGTGCCGCGCATCCCCAGCGCCGTCATCGACCGGCTGGTGGAGCACTTCGGCGGCCTGCAGAAGCTGCTCGCGGCCAGCGTCGACGACCTGCAGACGGTCGACGGCGTGGGCGAGGCGCGTGCGCGGTCCGTGCGCGAAGGGCTCTCCCGGCTGGCGGAGTCGTCGATCCTGGAACGCTACGTCTGACGGCGGCCCGCGCGGCGGAAGGGGACGTCAACGCCCCGCACGCGAGTGCCTCATGGCGGCGTACGGCCGTCAACACCCCGCGCCCGGGCGGCACCTGGGAACATACGGTCGACAACGCCCGGATACGCGGGTGGCGTTACGCCTTCTCCAGCACGAACGGCGCCGTCGCCGTCGCGAAGCCGTCCGCGCGGACCTCCGCCTCGTAGCTCCCCGCACCCGCCGTGCCCGCCTCGGGCGTCGCGCAGCGCGGCTCGCTCGCCCGCTTGTCCCACTCGTACGTCCGCGAGACCTCGCCGCCCGCCGGGACGGCGAGCACGATCGGGCCGGTCGTCCACGGGCAGTCGTCCGACGCCCACCACCGGCTCTCGCCACCCGTCGCGGTCTTGATCGTGAGCACCGCGGAGGTCGGCGAGAAGTCCATCTTGCAGTCGCCGGCACCGGAGTTGACGGCGGTCAGCTCGAACACCGGCCGCTCCCCCGGCGCGTAGGAACGCTTCTCGCTGCGCAGCGTCAGCTCCACGTCGCCGGCGTCGCACGCGGCCATGGACGAGCCGGCCGGCACGCCGTCGGAACCGACGCCGAAACCGCCGCCCGCGGAGCCGGAACCGCCCGCGGAACCTGCGCCGCCGGCGGAGCCGTCGTCCTCGCCGTCACCGGAGCCGCCGTCACCGGAGTCGTCCGGGCCGCCCGAGCCCTCGGAGTCGCCCGAGCCGCCGCCGTCCTCGTCCTCGGATCCGCCGGAGCCGGCTGAGCCGCCGCCGTCCTCCTCGCGTCCCCCGGGCGGGTTGTCGATCACCGACGAGTCGTCCGTCGGCCCCGGAGTAATCGACTCCGCCGGCTTCCTGCTCTCGTCGGCGGCGTTCTCGCTACCGCCCCCGAGGTTGATGACCAGAACGGCGAAGATCGCGAGCACGGCGAGCAGGCCGAGCAGGACCGCCCGGCGCCGCCAGTAGATGGCGGACGGCAGCGGACCGACAGGACGGCGGAAAGATCCCACGCGGAAACCTTACGAGACTTGAGGCGCAGGGCGGTCCCGTACCCGCCGCGCGGTCTGACTTTCGTCAGGGGAGCGTACTGACTTTCGCCGGAAGTGGTGACCCGAACACGCTTCGTACCGTCCCGGCATGAACGACGAGTTGTACCGGGACGTCACCTCGCTGGCCCGTCGCACGCCGGACTGGCTGCACGCGCTCGCCGAGTACGGCACGGACGCGGGACTGGTGCTGCTGGCCGCGCTCTTCGCCGCCGCGTGGTGGGCGGCCCCGCGTCGCGCGCCGGTGGTGGCGGGGGCGGCGGGCACGGTGGCGGCGTACGGGCTGAGCGAGTTGGTCAAGACGTGGGTGGAACGGGAGCGGCCGTGCCGGGCGGTGCGCGGGGCGGCGGAGCCGCTGGCGGACTGCCCGCCGCCGGGCGACTGGTCGTTCCCCAGCAACCACGCGACGATCGCCGGTGCCGCGGCCGTCGCGCTGGCGCTGGCGTGGCCGCGGATCAGCGCGTGGGTGCTGCCGTTCGGCGTGCTGCTGGCGGCGTCGCGGGTCTTCGTCGGCGTGCACTACCCGCTCGACGTGGCGGCGGGCCTGGCGCTGGGCGCGGCGGTCGCGGCGCCCAGCGCGGCCTTCGCACGCCTACGGATCGGGGGCGCCGGGAGACGCCGCCGACGGGCTTCGGGCACTCCGACGGGAGCGACGTCCCCCATCGAGTGACATCGTCATCCGTTGGGGTGAGAAGCGCCGAACCACCCCGATCCGTACGCGACTATGCGCCTACGTTCGCGGGGTGACGAGCAGCCCCGACCCCGAACCCGCCCGGCAGCCGCCGCCCCCGCACCCGCCCGAGCAGTACGAGCCCTACCTGGACGGCCTGTTCACCTACTGCATGTCGGTGCTGTGCGACCACGACGACGCCGTGGCCGCCCTCGGCGACGTCCTCGCGATCGCCGAACGCCAGCCGCGGCGGCGGCCCACGACGCCCGCCGAGTGGCGGCCCTGGCTGTACTCGCTGGCGCGCTGGGCCTGCGTGCGCCGGCTGGACAAGAAGCCCGGGCACCGGGCGGCACAGCGACCGGCGCAGCGGTCCGCCCACTGGCCGGCCCACCGGCCGGTGCACCGGACCGTGCAGAAGCGGTTCATCAGCCCGGCCGGGGAGAAGCGGTCCGGCGCCCCCGCGGAGCCGGAGCCGGGTGCCGCGGGCGCCGCCTCGCGGGCCGGCTCGGCCGCGGGGGCGGACGCCACCGCAGAAGCCACCCCGGACACCACCGCCACCGACACCGCCACCGACACCGCCGCTCTGCACCGCCGCGAACTCGCCGCGCTCGCCTGGCCCGAGGCGGCCGGCACCACCCCCGAGCAGCGCGAGGCGCTGGAGCTGGCCGTACGCCACCGGCTGCCCGCCGACGAGGTCGCCACCGTCCTCGGCCAGCACCCCGACACCGCCCGCGTGCTGCTCTCCACCGCCGCCGCCGAGGTCGAACGGACCCGGGCCGCGCTCGCCGTCGTCGACCAGCACGGCTGCCCCGCCATCGCCCGGCTCGCCGGCGACAGCCGGCTGTTCCTCAGCGCCGCCCTGAGCCGCGAGTTGGTCCGGCACGTCGACGACTGCGCCGAGTGCCGCCGTGCCGCCGAGCGCGCGGGTGCCGGCTGGGCCTGGCCCGGCACGCTGCGGGCCGCGCGACCCGAGGGCCCGCTGCCGGTGCTCCACGCGCCCCGCGCGGCGGCGTACACGGCGATGCTGCGCGCCCAGCGCAGCCGTCTCACCCACGCCCCGCGCTTCGACCGCCGCGGCTATCCCCGCGACCCCCGGCACCGCGCCGCCCGCCGCGACCGGCTGCGTTCCCGGGCGGTGACGTCGACCGTGGTGGCCACCGTCATCGCGGCGCCGGTGCTGGCGCTGTGGGTTGCGAACCGCGGCGCACCGCCGGCCGGCGAGGCGCAGTCCGAGTGGCCGCCGCCGAGCACGGACGCGGACGAACCGGAATCGCTGGACGGCCGCCCGGTGGAGAAGGCCGGCAGCGCGCACGACAAGAAGGGCCCGGGGGCGTCGCACGGCGGCAACCGGCCGGACGTCTCGGTGGAGGTCGTCGACCGGGGCGGCCCGGCCCGGGCGCGGCCGGGCCGGGGCCCGGGTCGGTTGACGGTGGAGGCGTGGCCGGGCGGGGAGACCACGTACCTGCGGCTGCGCGCGTCCGGCGGCGAGCCGGTCGCCTGGCGGGTCGGAACGGACGCGGGGTGGCTGCGGTTCAGCGCGACGTACGGAACGCTGCGGCCGGGCGAGGCGACGACGGTGGCGGTGACGGTCGCGGAGGCGGGCGAGCCGCGGGGCGGCTGGAAGGCGCGGGTGTACGTGTCACCGGCCGGGGCGGCGATCCTGATCACCGGCTCGGGCAGCGGCCGTACGAGCCCGGGCCCGGGCTCACCGCCCCCGCCTCCCTCGCCGTCCCCGCCGGGATCACCGCCCCCCTCGGACCCTGACCCGTCCCCCTCCGACCCGGATCCGTCGCCGTCGGACCCGGACCCGTCGCCGTCCGACCCCGGCCCCGGCCCGTCGGATCCCGGTCCCGGCCCGTCGGATCCCGGCCCGTCGCCCTCGGACCCCGACCCCACGCCTGCGGCGTCCACACCGTCCCAGGGCCCGCCGGCTTCGCCGGTGGTACCGGGGCCGGCCGGCTGAGCCGGCGGGTGACCGCCGGCCGCGGTCCGCTCAGTCCGCCGGGTGGGGGGCCGGGAGGGCTCCGTGCCGGGCGCCCCGCAGGCGTTCCTCGCAGAGGGCGGCCAGGTGGGCGTACGCCTTTGCGCCCATCAGTTCCACCAGCTCCGGCCGGTACGACTCGTACACCGGCCGGCCGCCGCCGTGCGCCGAGGGCGCCGACGTGCACCACCAGTGGAGGTCGTGGCCGCCCGGACCCCAGCCGCGGCGGTCGTACTCGCCGATCGAGACCATCAGGACCTTGGTGTCGTCGGGGCGCGTGATCCATTCGTAGGACCGGCGGACCGGCAACTGCCAGCAGACGTCCGGCTTGGTCTCCAGCGGCTCGCGGCCCTCGCGCAGCGCCAGCAGGTGGAGCGCGCAGCCCGTGCCGCCGGGGAAGCCGGCGCGGTTGTGGAAGACGCAGGCGCCGCGCACGCGGCGGGTCTTGCGCTCGCCGTCCTCGTCGGTCTCGATCCAGCCGCCCGGGCCGCTGCCCTCCGCGTGGTGCTGCCACAGTTCGGGTGTGAGCCTTCGCACATGGCCGGCGACCCGTTTCTCGTCGTCCTTGTCGGAGAAGTGCGCGCCCAGCGTGCAGCAGCCGTCGTCGGGGCCGGCGGCGTCGATGCCCTGGCAGCCGCGGCCGAAGATGCACGACCAGCGTGACGTCAGCCACGTCAGGTCGCAGCGGAAGACCTGTTCGTCGTCGTCGGGGTCCGGAAACTCCACCCACGCGCGGGCGAAGTCGAGCCCGACCTCCTCGGCCCGCGCCTCCGCCCGCGCGGCATTCTTGCGCACGACGCCCGAACCCGTTTGCGTTTTGCCCTGATTCTTCCTCTTGCTCACGGGACCCAGCGTACGGCCGCGCGGCAAGGCGCTAGCGTTTCCCGTTATGCGACTCGGCGTTCTCGATGTGGGCTCGAACACGGTGCACCTGCTGGTGGTGGACGCGCACCCCGGTGCCCGGCCGCTGCCCGCGTACTCGCACAAGGCGGAACTGCGGCTCGCCGAACTCCTCGACGAGGAGGGCGCCCTCTCCGACGACGGCGTCGACCGGCTGATAGCCACGATTCATGGGGCCCTACAGGTTTCGGAGGACAAGGGCGCAGAAGACGTGCTGCCCTTCGCCACCTCCGCGGTCCGCGAGGCGGCCAACGCCGAATCCGTGCTCGCGCGCGTCGCCGCCGAGACGGGCGTGAAGCTCACCGTGCTCACCGGCGAGGAGGAGGCGCGGCTCACGTTCCTGGCCGCACGCCGCTGGTTCGGCTGGTCGGCCGGGAAGCTGCTGGTCCTGGACATCGGCGGCGGGTCCCTGGAGATCGCGTACGGGATCGACGAGGACCCCGACAAGGCGGTGTCGCTGCCGCTCGGAGCCGGCCGGCTGACCACCTCCTGGCTGCCCGGGGACCCGCCCGACCCCGACGACGTACGGGCGCTGCGGCGGCACGTACGCGCGCAGATCGCCCGGGTGGTCGGCGAGTTCAGCCGGCTCGGTCAGCCCGATCACGTGGTGGCGACGTCCAAGACGTACCGGCAGCTCGCCCGGATCACCGGCGCGGCGCGCTCGGCGGAGGGCCTGTACGTGCACCGGTCGCTGTCGGCGAAGGCGCTGGAGGAGTGGGTGCCGCGGCTGGCGGCGATGCCGGCGGCGGACCGGGCGGAGCTGCCCGGGGTGTCGGAGGGCAGGGCGCGGCAGTTGCTCGCGGGGGCGCTGGTGGCGGAGGGGGCGATGGACCTGTTCGGGGTGGAGTCGGTGGAGGTCTGTCCGTGGGCGCTGCGCGAGGGGGTCATTCTGAAGCGGCTGGACCACTTGCCGTGACGGGGCGGGGCGCACGCACGGCCGCGTACCCTGTCCGGGTGGCAGGAGCATCCCGTTACCGCACCGACATGCCTGACGAAACCGGCGAAACCGGCAAGACGGGCGGGCGTGGCATGACCGGCGAGGGACACGAGGACGGTGCCGGCGGCGACGACCGCGGGGTCACCGTGCCCGACGCGCGGGTGACCCTCTCCACCGCCTCCGTCTATCCGGAATCCACCGCCACCGCCTTCGAGACCGCGGCCCGCCTCGGGTACGACGGCGTGGAGGTCATGGTCTGGACCGATCCCGTCAGCCAGGACATCGAGGCGCTGCGCCGCCTCTCCGATCACCACGGCGTGCCCGTCCTCGCCGTCCACGCGCCGTGCCTGCTGATCACACAGCGCGTCTGGTCGCGGGACCCGTGGGAGAAGCTGCGGCGCGCGCAGTCGGCCGCCGAGCGGCTGGGTGCCGAGACCGTCGTGGTGCATCCGCCGTTCCGCTGGCAGCGTGGCTACGCGCGCGAGTTCGTCCAGGGCGTCTGGCGCATGGCCGACGAGACCGCCGTGCAGTTCGCGGTGGAGAACATGTACCCGTGGCGCTACCGGGAGAAGGAGATGCTCGCGTACGCACCCGACTGGGACGTCACCCACGAGGACTACCGCCACCACACCCTGGACCTCTCGCACACGGCCACCGCGCGCAACGACGCGCTGGAGATGGCCGACCGCATGGGTGACCGGCTGTGCCACGTGCACCTGGCCGACGGCTCGGGCTCCGGCAAGGACGAGCACCTGGTCCCCGGACGCGGCAACCAGCCGTGCGCCGAGATGCTGGAGCGGCTGGCGGCGGGCGGCTTCGGCGGGCAGGTCGTGGTGGAGATCAACACCCGGCGGGCGATGTCGGCGGCGGAGCGCGAGTCGGACCTCGCGGAGTCGCTGGCGTTCACCCGGCTCCACCTCGCGGCACCGGTCCCGCGCGGTGCGTCGTCGTGACGCCCGGGCAGACGGGGGACGACGCCCCGAAACGCGGCCGGGGCCGCCCCCGGCGCGAGGCGGTCGAGGACGGGCCCGGCACCCGGGACCTGATACTGACCACGGCCCGTTCGGAGTTCGCCGAGCACGGCTACGAGAAGACGTCCATCCGCGGCATCGCCAAGTCCGCGGGCGTCGACCCGGCGCTGGTCCACCACTACTTCGGCGGCAAGGAGCAGGTCTTCGAGGCCGCGCTCGAAATCACCTTCGCGCCCCCGATGGTGGCGCCGGATCCCCTCCTGAAAGGCCCGGTGGAAGGCGCGGGCGAGCGCATCACCCGCTTCTTCTTCGGCACCTGGGAGAACCCGCACTCACGCGAGCCCCTGCTCGCCGTCCTGCGCTCCGCGGCCAGCAACGAGGCGGCCGTCTCCATCTTCCGCCGTATCGTCACACGCAGTCTGCTGCACGAGATCACGCCGTCGCTGCCGCAGCAGGAACGCGAGATGCGCGCGGAGCTCGCGGTGGCGCAGCTCGTCGGTACGGCGATGCTGCGCTACGTCATCCAGCTCGAACCGATGGCCTCGGCCGATCCGGAGGAGCTGATCCTGCGGATGGCGCCGATCGTGGAGTACCACCTGACGGGCGTACGGCCGGCGTAGGACCGACGCCGCGGCGTCCCGGCCGGGCGGGCCCCCGGCCGCCCCGCCCGGGCCGGCTCAGGATTCCCAGCGCTCCCCCGTCAGCCGCTCGTACACCTCCACGTACTTCTTCCGCGTCCGCTCCACCACCTCCGCCGGCAGCTCCGGCGGCGGCGCCTCGCCGTACCGGTCCCAGCCCGACGCGGCCGACGTCAGCCAGTCCCGTACGTACTGCTTGTCGAAGGAGGGCTGCGGCCTGCCCGGCCGCCAGGCGGCGATGCCCCAGTAACGGGAGGAGTCCGGGGTCAGCGCCTCGTCGCCGAGAACCAGCTCGCCCTGCCCGACCTCGTCGCCGGTGTAGCCGAACTCGAACTTCGTGTCCGCCAGGATCAGCCCCCGCTCGCGCGCGATGTCCCGCCCGCGCCCGTACACCTGCAGCGTCACGTGCCGCAGCTCCGCCGCGACGAGCGGCCCGACGCGGCGGACGATCTCCTCGTACGTGACGTTCTCGTCGTGCTCCCCCACCTCCGCCTTCGTCGCCGGCGTGAAGACGGGCGCGGGCAGCGCGGAGGCGTCGGTCAGCCCCGGCGGCAGGTCGACGCCGCAGACGGAGCCGGTGGCGGCGTACTCCGCGAGCCCGGACCCCGCCAGATAGCCGCGGGCCACGCACTCCACCGGCACCATCCGCAGCCGGCGGCACACGAGGACGCGCCCCGCCCAGTCGGCGGGGGCGCCCTCGGGCACCTCGGTGGAGAGCACGTGGTGCGGCATGAGGTCGGCGATCCGCTCGAACCACCACAGCGACAGCTTCGTGAGGATCCGGCCCTTGTCGGGGATCTCGGTCGGGAGCACCCAGTCGTACGCGGAGATCCGGTCGCTGGCGACCATCACCAGATGGCCGTCCGCGTCCTCGTACAGATCGCGTACCTTGCCGGTGTGCAGATGGACGAGGCCGGGCACATGTACGGGCTGGGGCTTCTCCACGAAACCGGTCACGGATTCCTCCGGGGATCGCCGACGGGGACAGTCGAATTGTCTCGCATCGGCGCGGCGAGCCCCGGACCAGGCGTCTCAGCCCGCCGAGGGCGCCAGCGGCGCGAGCGCCGGGTAGTCGGTGTAGCCGCGGTGGTCGCCGCCGTAGTACGTCGCCTCGTCGGCCTCGTTGTACGGCCCTCCGGCCCGTACCCGCGCGGGCAGGTCCGGGTTGGCGAGCCAGCGTGCGCCGAGGGCCACGACGTCCGCCGTGCCCGCCGTGAGCAGCTCCTGCGCCTCCGCGACCGGGTCGCCGCCGCCGTGGTGCATGGAGTTCAGCATCAGCGGGCCGGCCCAGTCCCGGCGCACCTGCTCGGTCACGCCGCGCAGGTGCGGGTGGGCCTCCAGGACGTGCAGATAGGCCAGCGGATACGGGGCGAGCTCCGCGAGCAGTGCCGCGTACAGCTCGGGGGTGTCGGTCTCGGTGACGCCGTTGGCCTCGTTGCCGGGCGAGATGCGCAGCGCGGTGCGGTCCGCGCCGATCGCGTCGCTGACCGCACGCACCAGTTCGACGGCGAAGCGGATGCGGTTCGCCACCGTGCCGCCGTAGGCGTCGGTGCGCCGGTTGGCGCCGGAGGAGAGGAACTGGTGAATGAGATAGCCGTTGGCGCCGTGCAGTTCGACGCCGTCGAAGCCCGCCTCGATCGCGTTGCGCGCGCCGGCCGCGAAGTCCCGGACGATCTCACCGATGTCGTCGGCGGTCAGCTCGCGGGGCACGGGGTGGGGCAGCATCCCCTGGTCGGCGGTGAACAGCGACTCGCCGGACGCCACGGCCGACGGCGCCTCCGGAAGCCCGCCGTCCGGGTAGAGGTAGGGGTGGCCGATGCGGCCGGCGTGCAGCAGTTGCAGGAAGATCCGGCCTCCCGCGGCGTGCACCCGGTCGGTGACCTTCCGCCAGGCGGCGATCTGCCCGGGGGTGTGGATGCCGGGAGTCTGGATATAGCCCTGGGCACGCACACTCGGCTGGGTGCCCTCGGTGACGATCAGCGCGGCGGTGGCCCGCTGCTCGTAGTACTCGGCCGTCAGCTCGGACACCTGGCCGCTGTCCGCGGTGGCACGGGAGCGGGTCATCGGTGCCATCGCCAGCCGGTGGGGGAGGTCGAGGCGGCCGATCCGTACCGGTTCGAAGATCTTGTTCGTCATACCCTCGACGCTAGACACGGGGGAATGCCCGCCGGATCCGTAGCGCTTCGGTAATCGGATACGTAAACCGCGCCGCCGACAACCCACGTAGGTACCTCTGGTGAATCTGTACGGGCGTCAGAACGAACTGGCAGACCTCGACGCGCTGATCGGCGCCGCCGCGGACGGCCACGGGCAGAGCCTCGTGCTGCGCGGCGAGGCGGGCATCGGCAAGTCGTCGCTGCTGGCGTACGCCGAGGACGAGGCGCGGCGGCGCGGCTTCACCGTGCTGCGCGCCGTCGGCTGGGAGGCCGAGTGGGGCGTCACGTTCGCGGCACTGCACCAGCTCCTGCGGCCCGTGGCCGATCACGCCGGCAAGCTGCCGCAGCCGCAGGCCGACGCGCTGCATGCCGCGCTCGGCACCGGCGCCGCCGCCGAGCACGGCCGGTTCCTCGTCGGGCTCGCGGTGCTTTCGCTGCTCGCGGAGGCCGCGGAGGACGCCCCGGTGCTGTGCCTCGTGGACGACGCGCAGTGGATCGACGAGCCGTCCGCCGACGCGCTGCTCTTCGCCGCCCGCCGGCTGGGAGCCGAGCGCGTCGCGCTGCTCTTCGCCGCCCGCGGCGACACCGACTTCCCCGCCGCCGGACTGCCGCAGTCCACGCTCTCCCGGCTCGGCCGCGACGACGCGCTGACCCTCCTCGCCGGCCTCGACGTGCCCGCCGCGGTACGGGACCGGGTGCTGCGCGAGTCCCTGGGCAACCCGCTCGCCCTGCGCGAGTTCGGCGCCACCGGGCCGGCCGCCGCCGGCCGTCCGCAGGCCGCCGGGCAGCCGCTGCCGGCCGCCGACCGGGTGCTGGCCGCGTACCGCGGCCAGGTGCTGGAACTGCCCGAGCGGACCCGGCTGATGCTCCTCATCGCCGCCGCCGACTCCCGCGGCACCCTGCAGTACGTGGTCGCCGCCGCCGAAGGGCTGGGCGTCGGACTCGCCGACCTGGCGGCGGCGGAACAGCGGGGGCTGGTGGCCGTCGTCGGTGAGTCCGTCGAGTTCCGTCATCCCCTGATCCGTACCGCCGCCTACACCGCCGCCCCGCTGGCCCGCCGCGTCGCCGTGCACGAGGCGCTGGCCAGGACCTCGGGCGACCCCGACTGCCGCGCCCGGCACCTGGCGTCGGCCGCGACGGGGCCCGACGAGGAAGTCGCCGCCGAACTGGCCGCGTGTGCGCAGCGGGCGCTGACCCGCGGCGGCCCCGCGGCGGCGGCGGACACGTACGAGGAAGCCGCCCGTCTCACCCCGGACGAGGCGCCGCGCGTACGCCGGCTGACGGCGGCGGCGTGGGCTGCGCAGCAGGCGGGGCACGCGGAGCGGGCGGCGCTCCTGGCGGAGGAGGCGTACAAGCAGACGCAGGAGGGCGACCGGCGCGCGGAGTTGGCGTACGTACGCTCCTTCTGGCTCTTCGAGAAGGACGCGGCGGCGGAGGCCGGCGCGCTGCTCATCTCCCATGCCCGGCCGTCGTGCGCGTACGGGCGGGAGATGCTGCGTGCGGCGGCGACGTACGCGTGGTTCGGCGGGGACGTCGAAGCGCTGCACCGGGCGGCGGACCTGCTGGAGGGGTACGGGGACGCGTCCGACCCCGACGCCCGGCGCGCGGACCGCGCCGTGCGCGGCCTGGCGCACATGGCGGCCGACGACTTCGCGCGCGGGTTGCCGCTGGTCGCCGACCTGCTCGACGAGTCTGCCGTGGGCAGCTCGACGCGCCTGCAGGCGATCTCCTCGGGCTCGCTCCTCGCCGACGACGTCCAACTGCCCGTGATCACGGAGGAGATCGACTTCGCCCGCGGCGACGGCATCGTCGGCCGGTTGCCGTACCTGCTGCACGTCCTGGCCCGCCTGCAGATATACGCGGGCGAGCACCGCGAGGCGGAGCGCACGGTGACCGAGGCCGCGGCGATCGCCCGCGACACCGGGCTGGCGATGCGCATCGTCCGGCTGCACAACCTGCTGGCGCGCATCCCGGCGATCGAGGGCGACGAGGAGCGCGTACGGACCCTCGTGACCCCCGGCATGAACGCGGGCGGCAACTACGGCATCACCGCCCTGACCCTCCTCGACCTGGGCCATGGCCGCTACGAGGACGTGCTGACCCGGCTGGCGGAGGCCCGCGCGGGGGCGGCGCGGTACAGCGCGGCGCTGCTGTACGCGACGGCGGACGAGGTGGAGGCGGCGGTCCGCCTCGGCGCCCCGGAGCGGGCCGCGGTACCGGCGCGGCGGTTCTCCGCCTGGGCGGCGGCGAACGGGCAGCCGTGGGCGCGGGCGGTGGCGCTGCGCAACGAGGCGCTGCTGGCGACGACGCCCGGCGCAGCGGAGGAGGCGTACGCGAAGGCGGTGCGGCTCCACTCCGAGCCGGGCGGCCGGCCCTTCGAACAGGCCCGCACGGAGCTGCTCTTCGGCGAGCACCTGCGTCGCGAGCGCCGCCGCGCGGAAGCCCGGACCCGCCTGCGCGCCGCGCTCCGGCTCTTCGACGACCTCGGCGCCGCCCCCTGGTCGGACCGCACCCGCGCGGAACTCCGCGCCGCGGGCGAGGCCCGGGCCACGGGCCGCGCCACGGCCCCCGACCCGGCGGACCGCCTGACGCCGCAGGAGCTCCAGGTCGTCCGCCTGGCGGCGGAAGGCACCAGCAGCCGCGACATCGCGGCCCGGCTCTTCCTCTCCCCCCGCACGGTGGAGTACCACCTGTACAAGGCGTACCCGAAGCTGGGAGTCACCTCCCGCCGCGACCTGCCCGCGGCCCTGGGGCGGTCCGCGGCGGGGTGACCGCGGGCGGGCCGGCGGTCTCGGTGACGGGAGAGCGGCGTGGACGAGTACTCCACACGTTCGGCGACCCGGTCCCGCCGCGCAGGCGGGCCGGTTGCTCGCGCATGACCGCCCCGCCGCGCACCCGTCCCGCCGGACTCACCTGCGGAAGACGGCCCGCGCGAGCTCATCCGGGGCGGTGCCCGCCTCCGCGACCACCTGTCCGGCGGCGGACCAGATGCTCGAACGACCGGACGTACGGGCGAATCCGCCGCCGGTCGGGCCCGCGAAGGCCGCGGTGGCGACCCATACACCGTGGTCGGCCGCGATCCGGCAGGCGCGTTCGCCCTGCAGCCCGGCCTGGTCGTCCGCGTGGACGACACCGGCCACATACCCGTCCATCCCCAGCGCGGCCGTCTTCGCGGCATGCTCGGGGAACGCCGTGTCGCGGCAGACGGAGAGCCCCAGCCGCCACCCGTCCACGTCGATCACGGCGTGCTGCTTCCCCGGCACGAAACGGGCGGCCTCGGTGTCGGCGAGGTGCACCTTCGCGTAGGCCACGCGCGCGCCGTCTCCCCCGACGGCCAGGACGCCGATGTGCGGACCCGGCACGGGCGCGCCGACCAGCGCGAGCGTTCCCGTCTGCGCGCATGCGGCGACGATCGGAGCCAGCCGTTCGTCGTCCGGGCCGACCGGCTCGGCCTCAAGCTCGTATCCCGTCAGCGACAGCTCCGGGAAGACCACCACGCGCGCGTCCGCCGCCCTGACGGCCTGCGCGTGAGCCACCGCGTTGGCCGCCACGTCGTGAGCCGCGCACCTCGGCTGCGCCACCGCCATACGCAACGCCTGCTCCACCCCGGCCTCCCTCGTCGTTCCCACGATCACCCTACAAAGCAGCCGGGTGGCCGGGGACGACGTGCTCCGTGCGGGTGCCCCGGACGGTTCAGGAGCCGGACGGCGCCTCTCCGTCTCCGTCGTACACCAGCAGGCCGTCCTGCCGCAGCCTCGCCCCCGGCGTCACCCGGTGCGGGGTCAGGCGGCCGTCGTGGGCCAGGTGCAGGACCGGCGTGCGGTGGGCCAGGACGGCGGCGTCGGCGATGAGGCGGCGGTGGCAGCGCCACCACAGCGACTCGGCGCACATCACCGCTGTCCGTGCCGCGGACGCCTCGCGCAGGAGGTCGGTCAGCGCCGCGGCGAAGCGCGGGTCGCGGGTGTAGCCCGCGTAGCCGCGGAAGGAGGCGTTCTCCCAGTACGTGTCCGGGGAGTCCGGCGCCACTCTGCGGAAGCCGCCGAGGCGGGGCTCCCAGCGGTACGCGATGTCCGCCGCGGGCAGCCACCGCGCCAGGGCGTCGCGGGCCACGTCCGGATTGCGGCGGCTGCCGGGGGCGGTGCGTACGTCGACGACCGAGCGGACGTCCGCGCCGTGCAGCAGGGCGGCGAGCCGGTCCCGGCCGGCCGTGCCGTGGCCCACGGTCAGCAGCGGGGCGGGGCCGTCGGCGTCCCCGTACCCGCCCGTCACGTGGCGGTGGCGGGCGTGCGCGGCACCGCCGCGTCCGCCACCGCTTCGGGGAAGAGCTTCCGCATGGCATCAGTCTTCAGGAACCGGGCGGCTCCCGCGCGGCGGCCGCCGTTCAGTCCCTCTTGCAGATCCGGTCCAGCAGGTTCGCCGTCGCCCGCTGGATGACGCTGTTCACGTGGTTCGGCCGGTCCAGCGCCGGCGACCACGCGAACGTGCCCGCCGCGAAGACCAGCCCGCCCGCCGGCGTCTCGTACAGCGACGTCTCCTGGTAGCGCCTCGTCCCCCGGCCGTCCGGGTACGGCGAGTGGGCCAGCAGCCTGCGCTCGGTGTGCTTCGGCTGCGGGGCGCGCGGGAAGTAGCGGTCGGCCTCGCCCGCGACCAGGCCCGGGAGTGCGTCGCCCTCCTGCGCGCCCGTCGCCTCCCAGAGCCAGTGGTCCGCGTTCCGTACGACCAGAGGGCGCGGCTCCGGCACCCGGCCCGCGTACTGCACGCCCAGCAACTCCTGCTCCGGCTCGCCCTGTTCGCGCCAGAGCGCCGCGCGGCCCGGGCCCTGGCGCTTGGTGCAGTGCAGCAGCCGGTCCGGGTCGCCGGCTGCGGAGGGGCAGAGGGAGACCTGCCAGTACATGGTGTTGGCGGAGAGGAACACCAGCGACGTGCCCGCGTCCCGGGCGCGTTCGGCGGCCCGGCGCATCGGCACCGACCAGTACTCGTCGTGGCCGGGGAAGACGATGCCGCGGTAGCGCGCCGGGTCGATCCGGCCCGCGTGCAGGTCGCGGGCGTCCGCGTACGCCAGGTCGTAGCCGTAGCGCTCCGCCCAGCGGATGAAGTCGTAGGCGTGGCCGGCGTGCAGCGGCAGTCCCGCGCCCGCGTAGGGGCGGTCGAAGGAGACCGTGGTGGCGGCCTCCGGCTCGCCGAGGAGGCGGCCCTCGTCGTCCCAGGCGTGGTAGAGGCTGGCGCCCGTGCTGCCGTCCTCGGGGTAGAGGTTGTACGCCTGCCACGTGACATCGGGCAGCAGCAGGAGCAGGTCGGCGGGCTCGGTGGAGCGGACGGTGAACGGCGCGTGCGAGCGGTGGCCGTCGGCGGTGGTGAGCACCGCGACGTACGCTCCGGGGGAGAAGTACGAGGGGATCTGCAGCCGCCAGGAGAGCCACCAGTGGTGGCAGGAGACCGTGCGCCCGGCCGCGAGCGGCTCCGGCTGCACGATGCCGGCGAGCCGCGGGCTGCTCGTCACCTTCGCGGCGCCGTCGCCGGCGTAGTGGCCGATGCGGTAGATGTCGACGCCGAACTCCTGGGGCGGATCGACGGAGATGCGGAAGTCGACGGACTCGCCGGGCTCGGCGCACGAGGGCGCGGCGAAGCCCTTGATCTGCTGGAGTACGTCGTTGGCGAGGTGGACCCCGCCGTCGCCGGTGGTGGCCGCGTCGACGTACCAGGGGACGAGGCGGCCGTCCTCGAAGGACTCCTCCCCGGCGTGCAGCCACGGCAGGGGACCCGCCGCGAACGGGTCGGAGACGGCGTGCGCGAGCGCCCCGGACTCCCACCGCCGGATGCTGTCGTGAACCACGGGCCGATTCCCTCCCTCGCCCCCCGCGCGGGTCGGCGGATGCAGGACATCACATAACGCGAACGGCCCTTCACGGAACGCCGACATTCGTTCGACATGACGCCCGTACGAGGGTGACGGTTCCGGACGCGAGCGTCAGACCAGCAGAACCGGCTTCTCGGCCCGTACGCCGGCGGCTGTCAGCCAGGAGCGCAACTGGGTGTCGTCGCGGGTCTCGACGAGGGTGCGGACCGCCCTCGCCGGGCTGCCGCCGCCGCGGAGACGCAGCACCGGGCCGTCCAGCCAGTCGAGTCCGGGGGCGGCTCCGGCGGTGTCGACGGCGGCGCAGCAGACCATCGCGAGGACGTGATCCACGAGGAGTTCGCGGCCGGTACGGGGCGGTGTCAGCGGTGCCGCGGAGCCGGCCGGGGCGGGCTGCTGTGCGCGGGCGAGGGCGGCGCCGATCCGGTCGGGCTCCTCCGGGCCGGCGGTGAGCCGGTCCACGACGCGGGCGAGCGTGCCGCGGTCGGGACGGCCGGCGGGCTCCGGACTGTCTTCGAGCCGGTCGAGCACCGCGTGCAGACGGGCGGCCTCCAGCCGCCATTTGCGGTCCACGACCTCGTCGGGGTACTGCTCCCAGCTCACCCCCGCGAACCCGGCCGCCGGTTCGCCGCCGACCACGGCGCCGGCCGCCGCCCCGCCCGGGCCGCTGAACAGCTCCGCGGCCAGCAGCGACGCCGCCTCGTCGACCATGCCGGGCTCCTCCAGCAGATCGCAGGCCGGGCGCTCGCCGAGCCGGGTGGCGAAGCCCTCGGCGAGGCGGTCGCGGCGGGACAGCTCGGTCAGTGCGGAGACGACTCCGGCGTTGAGCCGGGAGGGCCAGCGGCCCATGCGCCACGCGGGCACCGCGACCCGGGTCAGCAACCGGTCCCAGCCGGCGTACGCGAGCCCCACCTGCTCCTGCGCCACGATCCGCAGGCCGTAGTCCACCGCCTGGGCGCGCTCGGCCGCCGCGGCGGCGACGGCCCGCTCCATCTCGACGGGGTGCTCGCCGCAGGCGCGCAGCAGCAGCCGGGCGACGCCGCCGGTGAACCGCTGCCAGTGCCGGGCCGCGCGGGCGCGCGGGCCGGGTCGGGCGGGGGCGGGGTCCGGGTGGGGGGCGGGGTACGGACCGGGCACGCCGAGCGCTCCGCCGGGGCCGGTCCCGTACGGCACCGGGCCCGCGTCGTACGTTTCCGCGGCCTCGCCGTCCCCCGGCGCCGCGCGCGACGGTTTCGCCGCCGCCGCGTCCAGGGCGCGGACGAAGCGGCGCGCCGCGGCGATGTCGGGCTGGGCCGAGGCGGCCGTGCCGGCGACGACGGGGGCGAGGACCGCGCGCAGCTCGCCGACGCGCATCCACCACAGGAACGGCGAGCCGATGACGAGCACCGGGCCCTCCGGGTCCGCGGTGGCACGCTCGACGACCTCGCGCCAGTTCGGCGCGTACGACGCCTCCGCCGACGCCTGCCGCCGGGCCGCCGCCGCGGCGGCGTGGCTCTCCGCCGCGGGATGGCGCGGCGCGCCGTGACCGTCGCCGAACACCGCGGCGTCCCCGGCGCCGTACGCCCCGGGCGTGCCCGGGCCCGTACGGGAACCGGAACCGGCGCCGTCGCGCCCGCGGGGCAGCAGCCTCCGTGCCACCCGGTCGCCGAGGCGCCGCAGCCGGTTCCGCACTCCCGCCGGCGCGGGGACGGGATCTTCGAGCCAACTGTCGCAGTCCGGGGTGAGCGCCACCGCCGCCGGCACGGGCACGCCCAGCCGCTCGGCGAGGTCGCCGACGAGGCGGTACAGGTCGGGGGCGGCCCGGCGCGGTACCGGGACGGTCAGCGTGGCCGCGGGCTCCGCGCGGGAGAGGGACCGCGCGACGGCGGCGGCCAGCGCGGGCACCAGGACGGCGAGCGCGACGACGGGCCAGCGCAGCGCCGCGAGCACCCCGTCCACCCGCCCCATGGCCGAGCCGGCCAGCAGCACGACGGCCACCGCCGCCGGCAGCAGGACGGCGCCGAGGGCCGTCCCCCGCACGCGCAGGACGGCGAGAGCGCGGGAGCGGGCGGCTTGCGCACCCGCCTCCGTACCGGTCGCTGTGGACACGTCCGTACTCACCCCCTCAACCGCCGACGGGTAGGGCTACGGCCGTAACGAGACGAAACGGCCGTACTCCACCACTGTCGCACCGGCCACGGCGCGTGCAATGCCGGTAGGCCAGTTGGCCTGATCAGGCCCCACCGCCCGGACGTGGCCGACCGGACGGCCGGTACGTCGGGCAGGTGCACCATAGTTGGGGGGCGCGGCCACGTCAGCAGGACCGCCGCCCGGTCACCCGATGGTATGGCCTTGGGCAAAGGTCAGGACGCGGTGAAATTTCAGCCGGTGGCGCCCTCCGCGGCCCGCGCGGCGATGTCCCCGCGGTAGTGCGCACCGTCCAGACCGATCCGCCGAATCGCCTCGTAGGCGCGGTCGCGGGCGACGGCGAGGTCCGCGCCCACGGCGGTGACGCACAACACCCGGCCCCCGGCGCTGACGACCCGGCCGGAGTCATCGAGCTTGGTACCGGCGTGCAGCACATACGCATCCGGGGCGTCCGCCGCCTCGACCGCGTCCAGTCCGGTGATGACGTCGCCTGTACGGGGCTTCGCGGGGTAGTCCCGGGCGGCCAGGACCACGGTGACGGCCGCGTCGTCGCTCCACACCAGTGGCGGGAAGGCGGCGAGCCGGCCCTGCGCGGCGGCCCGGAGCAGCCCGGCGAGCGGGGTGCGCAACCGGGCCAGGACGGCCTGGGTCTCGGGGTCGCCGAACCGGGCGTTGAACTCCACGACCCGTACGCCGCGCGAGGTCAGCGCGAGACCCGCGTACAGCAGCCCGGCGAAGGGCGTGCCGCGGCGGCGCATCTCGTCGACGGTCGGCTGCAGCACGGTCTCGACGACCTCGTCGACGAGCTTCGGGTCGGCCCACGGCAGCGGCGTGTACGCGCCCATGCCGCCGGTGTTCGGGCCGGCGTCGCCGTCGTACGCGCGTTTGAAGTCCTGCGCGGGCGACAGCGGTACGACGCTCTCGCCGTCGGTGACCGCGAAGAGGGACACCTCGGGACCGTCGAGGAACTCCTCGATCACCACCTGCCCGGTGGCGGTACAGGCGCGCGCGTGCGCCCGTGCCCGCTCCAGGTCCTCGGTGACCACGACGCCCTTGCCGGCCGCGAGCCCGTCGTCCTTGACGACGTACGGCGGGCCGAACGCGTCGAGCGCCGTGTCGGCCTCCTCGGAGGTGGTGCAGACGTAGGAGCGGGCGGTGGGGACGTCGGCCTCGGCCATCACGTCCTTCGCGAACGCCTTCGACCCCTCCAGCCGGGCCGCCGCGGCGCCCGGTCCGAAGCAGTCGATGCCCCGCGCCCGTACGGCGTCGGCGACACCGGCGACGAGGGGCGCCTCGGGGCCGACGACGACGAGGTCCGCGCCGAGGCCCGCGGCCAGCGCGGCGACGGCGTCGCCGTCGAGCACGTCGACGGCGTGGCGTTCGGCGACGGCGGCGATGCCGGCGTTACCCGGGGCGCAGTGCAGCTCGTGGACGTCGGGGTCGAGGGAGAGTGCGCGGCACAGGGCGTGTTCGCGGGCGCCGCCGCCGATGACGAGGACCTTCACGGGATCAGCCTAGCGGTCGGCTTCCGGCCACCGGTCCGGGTGACGGTGCTTTCGCCCCTATACCCGATCAACCACTCCTTACGAGGGTAAATATCGCCATTTTCGGCTCGTGTCCCCTCGTTCGGCGGTAAGAAGGCCGCCGCGGGCGCACCATCCGATTGCCCAGTCATCACACGTCACGCACGTCACATGGAGCACACAGGCCCCAGAGGTCGGATCCCGGAAGCAGCAGGCGGATTCGAGCAGTGCGAACTACGCGAGCAAGGAGTCCCGTATGAACCACTCGGAGGAGACCCGGACGAGCGGCACCGCGACCGGCGTCACCCACGAAGGCCGCGGCGCCCGCGGTCGCTTCGGCCGCAGGAACCGCGCCGGGCGCGCGGGCTTTCCCGGCTATCCCGGCGGCCCCGGCTGCGTCGCGCGCCCCGGTGAGCTGCTCGCCCGGCCGTTCCCCCTCGGCGACTGGGGCGATCCGGCCAAGCGGCTGGACGAGCTGTACCTGTGGGCCGAGGAGGGGGCACTGCACACCGCGCGGTCGTACCTCGCCGCCCGCCGCGTCAAGCGCCGCGCGGCGCGCACGCTGCGGGCCTCGGCGGCGCTGTGCGCGGCGGCGGGCGCCGCGCTGCCGGTGCTCGACCTGACCGAGACGGTGCCGGACCGGTTCGCCGGGTGGGCGTTCGTGGCGCTCTTCGCGGCGCTGGCGTGCCTGGCGGCGGACCGGTTCTTCGGGCTGACGGCGGGCTGGATGCGCGACGTGGCGACGGCCCAGGCGGTACAGCGGCGGCTGGAGGCGCTGCAGTTCGACTGGGCGTCGGAGTCGGTACGGGAGGTGCTGGGCCCGACGGAGGGCACGGCGAGCGAGGCGGCGGAGCGGTGCCTGGCGGTCCTGCGGCGCTTCACGGAGGACGTGACCGAGCTGGTACGGGCCGAGACCGCAGACTGGATGGTCGCGTTCGGCGGCGGACGCGCGGCGCTGGCGACGCAGTCGCTGGCGTGGGCCCGCTGCCCCGAGACCCAGCCCCAGGCCCGCGCCCCCCTCCCCCCGGCCGGCCTGCGCCCCACCATGCCGCGCCAACGCCCCCCGGAACCCCCGGGCAGGTAGCCCCGCTGGGTGTTCCGTCGCCCGTCAGGCAGAGTGGTGAGGGCGACGACAGACGACGGGTGGGGGCGACGCGTGGGCAGGGCAGAGGCCGTCACGGTGGTGCGCGGTGCGCAGGCGGCGGCCACGGTGGTGCTGGCGGGCGCGGCGCTGACCGGCGTCGGGACCGGGTCCACCGGGCGGGTGGTGCTGTGGGTCGCCGTCGTCGTGTGGGGCACCGCCATGGCGGAGTTGGCGGTACGGCTCTGCCTCGGCGGCGTACGGGCCCTGCGCCGGCGCGGCGCGAAGGGCGGTGCCGCGCCCGGTGCCGACGGGGCGCTCCCCGGCGCCGTCGCCCTCGGCTCCCCCGTCACCGGCCGGTGGCGCGCGTTCAACAGCCCCGCCGACAAGGTGCCCAGCCACGGCACCCGTTACCTCGCCCAGACCTACGCCATCGACATCGTCCGCGCCCCCGGGGACCCGGCGGCCCGGAGGCTCCGCTGGTGGCCGCCGTTCCCCGCCAACGGGGACTTTCCCACCTACGGCGCCCCCGTGCTCGCCCCCGCCGCCGGCCGCGTCGTCACCGTCACCGCCTCCGGCTACCGCGACCACCGGGCGCGCAACACCGTTCCGGGGCTGGCGTATCTGATGGTGGTCGAGCAGGTGGTCCGCTCCCTCGCCGCTGTCGCCGGCATCGGCGCGATCGTCGGCAACCACGTCGTGCTGGAGCTGGAGGACGGCTCGTACGCGCTCTTCGCCCATCTGCGCCGCGGCTCCGCGACCGTGCGCGCGGGCGACGTCGTACGGGCCGGGCAGCAGCTCGCCGAGTGCGGCGACTCCGGCAACTCCAGCGAGCCGCATCTGCACTTCCAGCTCATGGACGGGCCGGATCCGCGGCGCGCCTCGGGCGTGCCGTTCACCTGGCGGGGCGTCGGGGTGCCGCGCTCCGGCGCGGACTTCACCGCCGCACCGGCCGGTACGCCGGCCACCGGCGGCCCCGAAGCGGCACCGGGCGACGGCCGCACGGCCGGGCCCGGCGTCAGCTGAAGACGATCATCGACCCCTGCGCCAGGCTCCGCGTCGCCGCCGCGTGCAGGCCCAGCCAGACGTGCCGCTCCTGCGCGAACTCCCCGCCCTCCGCCGGCGCGGTCGCCGCCGGCTCCGACAGCTCGGTCGGTCCCGGCGGCGGGGCCGGGGCCGGCGGCGGGTTGTCCGGGTCGATGCCGATCGCCGGAGCGACGGCGACGAGTTCGCGGACGAGCCCCTGCGACGAGCCCAGCGGCCCGCCTCCCGCCAGCAGTTCCTCCGTCACCAGCGGATGCGGGAAGTCGACGGGGACGTACGCGCCGGCATGGTCGTAGTGCCAGACCAGGTGCGACTGCTGCGCCGTGGACTCGAACATCTCCAGCAACTGCTCGTAGTCCCCGCCCAGCTCCCCGACCGGCGTGACCTCAAGTCCGCACAACTGCAGCAGGTACGCGCGGCGCAGGAAGTGCAGCGCGTCGTAGTCGAAGCCGGCGACCGGGGCGACGTCGCCGGAGAGACCCGGCATATAACTCTGCACGGGCACCGGCGGAAGCCCCGCCTGCGCCAGGGCGGCGTCGTAGGAGGCGATCTCCTCGGCGAAGGGGTTGTCGGGGCTGTGGCACAGCACATCGACGAGGGGCACCAGCCACAGGTCGCAGGCCAAGCGGTACGCTCCTTAACTGCGCGGTCCGGCTCAGCGTAGCCGCTGACCGCTGCCCGGCAGCACCCCCCGGCCGGGTAGCGCGCCCCGCCTGCGCCCGGTCTCGGCCACCGCGCCGCGGGATCGGGCCGTCAGCCGCCCGCGAGCCGTTCGATCAGCTCCAGCGAGTGCCGGTTGTACGTGCGGACCACCTCTTCGGCCGCGGCCACGTCGCGCCGCTCGATCGCCTCGACGAGCTGCATGTGCCCCTGCCAGAACGTGCCGGGCACGCAGTTCTCGCACTCCTCGCGCAGATACGGCACGGCGAAGATCCAGCAGTGGATCCGGACCCGCTCCAGGAACTCGGTGATGTAGTCGTTGCCGATCAGGCTGGTGATCTCGCGCCAGAAGCGCAGGTCGTAGTGGACGAGCACGTCGAGATCCCCGGCCTTCGCCGCCCGTTCGGCCTCCTCGCCGCGGCGCCGCATCGCGGTCAGCGCGCCCGGCCGGGGGACGACGGTGTGCAGAGGGCTGGCGCGGAAGACGCCCATCTCCACGACGGTGCGGGCGTCGGCCATGGCGCGGAAGTCGTCGAGGGTGAAGGCGTGCACGCGGTAGCCGCGGTGCTGCTCGACGTCGAGGAGGCCCTGGGCGGCGAGGTCGACCAGGGCTTCGCGTACGGGGGTCGCGGAGACCCCGTACTGCTCCGCTATCTGGCCGACCGTGATGTGCTGCCCGGCCGCGAGCCGGCCGGCCAGGATCTCGTCGCGCAGGGCGTCGGCGATCTGTGCACGCAGCGTCTCGCGCCGGACCACGGCACCTGCGGGGGTCATGCGGTGGGCCTTCCTGATGGGGGATGCCCCCACACGATAAGGGCAGCCGGTCGCGGTGATCGACAGCATGCTGCCCATTTGACAGCATGCTGTCGTGAGGGGGAATGCGGGCTCCGGGCCCGCAGAACCGTTCACCTGGCCGTCTGCGCGTAAGCGGCCGAAAAGCGACGGAGCGGAAAGGCGGCGGATCATGCGCAAGGGCACCGGCGGGGGCCCGCCGGACGACGACCTGGCCGCCCTCGGTGCCGGCGGGCTCCTCGACGCGGTCGCCGCGGCCTCGTTCCGCCTCGGCGGCCAGTTCCTCGCCCGCGGCGACCGGCTGGCCGCCCCGGCCGGGCTGACGGCGGCGCGCTGGCAGGTCCTCTACGCCGTCCACCGCGAGCCGTCGTCCGTCGCCGCCGTCGCGCGCGGGCTGGGGGTGGCCCGGCAGAGCGTGCAGCGGATCGCCGACGTGCTGGTGGAGCAGGGCCTTGCGGCGTACGAACCGAACCCCGCGCACCGCCGCGCCAAGCTACTTCGGCCGACGCCCGCCGGGCGGCGGGCGATGGCGCGGCTGGGGCCGGGGCACGCGCGGTTCGCCGCTCGGCTCACCGGCCGACTGGGCGGGGAGGAACGTTTCAGCGAGACGCTGACGGCGCTGCGCCGGCTGTCGTCGGCGCTGGAGGCGCTGGAGGCGGAGGACGCCGAGGCGGAGGAGGCGGGGGCGGAGGAGGCGGACGCGGAGGAGGCCGCATCGGCGCCACGCCGAGATCACCGGCCCACGACGATGATGTGACAGCCCCGCAACGAGAATCCCGTCCCCCCTCATCCCCGGCGCCCCTCACCGCCTACCCTCTCCGGGTAGACCACGGGGGTAGGGGAATGGAGAGCGTGGAACCGCTGGCGTCGCAGGATCCACCGCAAATCGGGGCGTACCGGCTGCTCGGCAGGCTCGGCAGCGGCGGCATGGGCCGGGTCTTCCTCGGCCGGACCGCGGGCGGCAGAACGGTGGCCGTCAAGCTGGTCAAGCAGGAGCTGGCCGCCGAGGAGGAGTTCCGCGCCCGCTTCCGTACGGAGGTCCGCGCCGCGGCGCGCGTCGGCGGCGAGTGGACGGCGCCCGTGCTCGACGCCGACACCGAGGCGCCGGTGCCGTGGGTCGCCACCGGGTACATCGCGGGCCCGACGCTGCAGGAGGTCGTCGAGCGGTACGGGCCCCTGCCGCCGGAGTCGCTCTTCACGCTCGCGTACGGGCTGGCCTGCGCGCTTCGCGACGTCCACGCCGCCGGGCTCGTGCACCGCGACCTCAAGCCGTCCAACGTGCTGGTCACCATCGAGGGCCCGCGCGTCATCGACTTCGGCATCGCCCGCGCGCTGGACTCCCTGTCCGACGGCACGGTCACGCGCACCGGCATCGTCGTCGGCTCGCCGAGCTTCATGTCCCCGGAGCAGATCATCGGGGAGGACGTCTCGACGGCCAGCGACGTGTTCTGCATGGGCGGGCTGCTGGCGTACGCGGCGACCGGGCGGGCGCCGTTCGGATCGAGTTCGTCCGGGATGCACGCGGTGATGTTCCGCGTCGTCCAGGAGGAACCGGATCTGGCGGGCGTGCCGGACCCGGCGCTGCACGCCCTCATATCCGGCTGTCTGGCCAAGCACCCCGCGGACCGCCACACCACCGACCGGCTCGCCGGGCTGACGGGCCCGCCGGACCCGGAGGCGGCCTGGCTCCCGGCCCCGCTGACAGCCGATCTGGGCCGCCGGGCGGTGCGGCTGCTGGACACGGACACGCCCCCGGCCGGGGACCGCGACACGAGCCCTCTGCGGACGGTGCCCCCGGCGGATCCGGTGCCGCCGGCGGAGGCCCGCCCCGCCGGGGCGCAGGGCGCCGGCTCGGAAGCAGAACCGTTCGGCCACGAAACCCCCACCGGGGCGGGCCACGGGCGGACCGGCGGGCACGCGCCCGGCGCGGCGGACGAACCGGGTGACTACGCGACACCGCCCGCGGGCGCGAGCGCGAGCGGCGATGCCGCGACCGCCGCCCGGGCCTGGTCCCGGACGGCGGGCTCCGAGGACGTCACCGTCCGGAGCCCCGCGGGCGGCGCGCGGGCCGCGCACCACGGCCCGGGGGCGGAGCCTCGGGTTCCGGGAAGGGGCGGGGACGGGGCGGACTCCGGCTCCGACCCACGGCCGCGCCCCGGCCCCACCCGCCCGTACGAGACCCCCGCCGCCTACGGCTCCGCGGCCCGCCCCGAGGACGGCACCACCTCCGGTTCCGGCAACCCCGGGAACCCCGGCAACCCCGGGAACCCCGGGAACCCCGGGAACCCCGGCAAAGACGCCTCGCCCCGCCGCCGGCGCCCGCGCCGCGCCCGGCTCCTGGCCGCACTCGCCGTCCTCGTCGCCGTCGGCGTCGCCGTGCCCGTCGCCCTCGCCACCCAGCGCGGCGACGACCCCGCCGGCACCGCGGGCTCCGACGTCCCCGCCCGCTACGTCGGCACCTGGCTCGGCACCCAGCACCGCGACGGGCAACCCACCGGCGCCTACCGCCAGTTCACGATCCGCCCCGGCCAGAAGGGCGAAGTCGTGGCCACCAGCATCGTCCTCAACGGCGAGACGCAGTGCACCAGCGAGGGCGAGCTGACCTCCGCGGCCAAGGGGCTGCATCTGGACACCGAGGTCGTCGAGGCCGCCCCCGCCGGCCGGTGCCGGCCGGTCGGCGGGCACACACTCTCCTACGCCGACGGCAAGCTGCGCTGGCGTGCGGAAGGCGGCCGCACCGCCGAGCTGACCAGGGTCGAGGCCCGCGACCGGCGCGTGCCGCGCGAGCTGCTGGGCCGCTGGCAGCGGCCCGCCGGCTCCGGCACCCAGGTGATGCGCATCGTGCAGGCCGCGCCGGGGCAGGCGGCCGTGCACTTCACGACCCGTACCGGCGACGGCAGCACGTGCCGGGCCAGGGCCGACTTCGTCGGCGTCGACGAGCGCGACGACCGCGTGCTGCTCGGCCCCTCCGAGATCACCTCCGTCGAGGGCCCGGAGGACCCCGGCACCGGCGGCGCCCCCGGCGACAACGCGGACACCGGCCGGCTCGGCGGTCCGTGCGTGCCCGGGTTCTCGTCCGCGGTGCAGGCGACCGCCGACGGCTCCCTGCTGGACCGCCAGTTCCTCGGCGGCGAGAAGCGCACCCGGCACTACACGAGGGCGGACGGCTCGCCGGCCGACCCGACACAATAGGCTCGCCCGACGAGGGGGAAGGGGGCAGCATGGACAGCCTCGGACCGGATGATCCGCGCCGCGTCGGCTCGTACCACCTGCTCGGACGGCTCGGCGAGGGCGGCATGGGACGCGTGTACCTCGCCCGTTCCGAACGCGGCCGGACCGCCGCGGTGAAGCTGGTCAAGGCCGAGTTGGCGCGCGAGCCGGAGTTCCGGCGCCGGTTCACGCAGGAGATCACCGCCGCGCGTCTGGTCGGCGGCGAGTGGACGGCGCCCGTGCTCGACGCCGACACGCACGCCGCGACGCCGTGGGTCGCCACCGGGTACGTCGCGGGCCCCTCCCTGCACGAGGTCATCGCCAGGGACTACGGCCCGCTGCCCGACGCCTCCGTGCGCGCGCTCGCGGGCGGTCTGGCGCGCGCGCTGCAGGCGATCCACGCCGCCGGGCTCGTCCACCGCGACCTCAAGCCCTCCAACATCCTCGTCACCATCGACGGCCCGCGCGTCATCGACTTCGGCATCGCCCGCGCGCTGGACTCGGTCACCGCCGCCGGCGACGGGCTCACCCGCACCGGCGCGGTCATCGGCTCGCCCGGCTTCATGTCGCCCGAGCAGGTGCGCGGCGAGAAGGTCACGGCGGCGAGCGACGTGTTCTGCCTGGGGACGGTGCTGGCGTTCGCGGCGACCGGGCGGATGCCGTTCGGCACGGAGGACAGTGGCGCGCACGCGCTGATGTTCCGGATCGCCGCCGAGGAGCCGGACCTGTCGGGCATCGACGGCGAACTGCGCACCCTGATCGAGCGCTGCCTCATCAAGGAGCCGGACGCGCGGCCCGGAATCGCCGAGCTGGTCGCGGTGACGGAGCAGGCGGCGCAGCTCAGGCCGTGGCTGCCCGGTGCGCTGCTGGAGGTGCTGGCGCGGCGGGCGGTGGAACTGCTGGACGCCGAGACCCCGCAGACCGCGGGCGGCGTCACCGGAGCGGCCGGGGCGGCCCCGGCGTACGGGCCGCCGCCGACGGGCGCCGCGCCCGGCGCGTACGGACAGACCGGTCTGCAGCCCCGGCACCAGCAGCCGTACGGCACCCCACCGCAGCAGCAGCGCCCCGCCTACGGCGCCGCGCCCACGGCGCACCCCTCGCCCTACCGCGCCCCGGCGGCCCCCTACGGCCAGACCGGCTGGCAGACCCCCCGCCCTCCGCTGCCGGGCCGGCCGCGCGCGGTGCGGCCCATCGCCACGGCGCTCCAGGTGGTGCTGGGCGTGTACGCGGCGTACGTCTGCCTCCAGGTGATCCAGGAGATCAACCTTCTGGTCATGCTGGGCGAGGACGGCGCCGGCACCTGGTACATGGCCGGGGACCTCGACCGGATGGAGAACTTCACCGCCGGCAACTTCCTCCTCTTCGCGGTGTGCGCCGTGCTGTGGTCGGTCTGGTTCCACCGGCTGCGGGCGAACGCCGAGGCGTTCGCCCCGGGCCAGGTGCGCTACTCCCCCGGGCTTGCCGTCGGCTCCTGGTTCATCCCGGTCGCCCAGTTCTGGTTCCCCATGCAGATCGCCAACGACCTGTTCCGCGTGAGCAGTCCGTTCCCGCACCAGGCGCGCCCGCACGCCGGCTACGGTCCGCGGCCCGTGTCGTACGGGAAGGGCGTGCTGAACTGCTGGTGGGCCGCCTGGGTCGCCACCATGGTGCTCGCCCTGGTCACCGCGGAGAACTGGGAGGTCGGCATGGCGATCGGCTCCGCGGTCCGGATCGTGCTGTTCGACCTGCTGTTCTCGTTCGTGCTGATCGTGACGAGCGTGCTGGCGCTGCTCGCGGTGCAGCAACTGACGACGCTGCAGGACCAGCGCCTCAAGGGAACGGTCTGACGGCTGACTGACTTAGAGGCAGGCTCAGAGGAACGAGTTGATCTGGATCGTCTCGTCCCGCCCCGGGCCGACGCCGATCGCCGAGATCTGGGCCCCCGACATCTCCTCCAGGGCCTTGACGTACCCCTGCGCGTTCTTCGGCAGCTCCTCGAAGGACGTGGCCTTCGAGATGTCCTCGGACCAGCCGGGCAGCATCTCGTACACGGGCGTGGCGTGGTGGAAGTCGGTCTGGCTGTACGGCAGTTCGGTGACGCGGCGGCCGTCGATGTCGTACGCGACGCAGACCGGGATGCGCTCCCAGCCGGTGAGCACGTCGAGCTTCGTGAGGAAGAAGTCCGTCAGGCCGTTGACGCGGGTCGCGTAGCGGGCGATCACCGCGTCGAACCAGCCGCACCGTCGGTCCCGGCCGGTGGTCACGCCGCGCTCGCCGCCGATGGTGCGCAGCCGGTCGCCGTCCTCGTCGAGCAGTTCGGTCGGGAACGGTCCGGCACCGACGCGCGTTGTGTACGCCTTGAGGATGCCGATGACCCGGCTGATCCGCGTGGGGCCGACGCCGGCTCCCGTGCAGGCGCCCCCCGCGGTCGGGTTGGACGAGGTGACGAAGGGGTACGTGCCGTGGTCGACGTCGAGGAGCGTGCCCTGCCCGCCCTCGAAGAGGACGACCTTCCCGGCGTCGATGGCCTCGTTGAGCAGGAGGGTGGTGTCGGCGACGTACGGGCGCATCTGCTCCGCGTAGCCCAGGAGCTGCTCGACGACGGCGTCGGGGCGGATGGCGCGGCGGTTGTAGAGCTTGGCGAGGATCTGGTTCTTCTGGTCCAGCGCGGCCTCGACCTTCTGCCGCAGGATCGACTCGTCGAAGAGGTCCTGCACCCGGATCCCGACGCGGTTGATCTTGTCGGCGTAGGCCGGTCCGATGCCGCGTCCCGTGGTGCCGATCTTCCGCGTGCCGAGGAACCGTTCCGTCACCTTGTCGAGGTCGGTGTGGTACGCCGTGATGAGGTGCGCGTTGCCGCTGACGAGCAGCTTGGAGGTGTCCACGCCGCGCTGCTGCAGCGCGCTCAGCTCGCCGAGCAGCACCTCGGGATCGACGACCACGCCGTTGCCGATGACCGGCGTGCAGCCCGGCGACAGGATGCCCGAGGGCAGCAGGTGCAGCGCGTACTTCTGATCGCCGACCACCACCGTGTGCCCGGCGTTGTTCCCGCCCTGGAAGCGCACCACGTAGTCCACCGAGCCGCCGAGCAGATCGGTGGCCTTCCCCTTGCCTTCGTCACCCCACTGAGCACCGAGCAGCACAAGTGCGGGCACAGGCGTACACCCCTTCCGGGCGGGGCATGTCCAACGTGCGGTGCGCCGTGCACCGGGGATCGGACCGGGCCCCGGATAGACGAAGCCCCTGGCACAAGTGCGACAGGGGCTCTTGCACCGAGAGATTACCTGAGGAAGGACCGTGGTGTCGGCTCCAGACCCCACCGGGCGCTCACTGCTCGTGCTCATCGACCCCGCTGCACGGCGGGCGGACGGGGAAGCCGTACGGATCGCGAGGGACGTGCTCTCCGCGGCGGCGGCCACGAAGATCTGCCTGCCGGAGAGCGCGCCGGAACTGGCCCGCGCCCTGGCCCGCCGGGGGGCCCGCCGGCCGGTGGTCATCGGTGACGACCGCGCCTTCCTCCGGGTGGTGAGCGAGCTGCGCCGCCAGGAGACGCTGGCGGACGCCCCGCTGGCGCTGGTCCCGGTGGGCACGGCGCGGACGCTGGCGGCGACGCTGGGGGTCCCGACGGGGACGGTGGACGCGGCCCGGACGGTGCTGGACGGCGAGGAGCGCCGGCTGGGACTGCTGGTGGACGACGGCGGCGGGGTGGTCCTGGACGCCCTGCGCCTGCCGGCGGAGGGCCTGCCTGCGGAGGGGACGGACCCGGACGGCCCGGGCGCGCCGAGGGCCGCGGGCGCACCGGGACCGGCGGATGACCACCGGACGGGACACGGCCCCCGGACGCCGGGCGGCGGCCGAACGCCGGAAGGCACCGGTGCGCCGGGCGGGGCACCGGGCGGCCTCCCGTTCGGCGGCCTTGCCGGGCTGGCGCAGCGGGCCGGCCCGGGAGCGGGAGGCGGCGGCCGGCGGTGGACCCCGGCGGCGGGCCTGCGCGCGCTCGCGGCGCGGGCGGTGGCGGCGCGGACGGCTGGCCAGCGGACCGAGGGCGGACGCGAGCCGGACCCGCCGGTCGTCACCACGTGGGGCGCGGAGGACGCGACGGGAGGCTGGGAGTCGGGCGGTGCGGACGCAGCAGGCCGGACGCCGCCGGGCGGTCACGGCGCGGAGAAGGACGACGGCGAGGGCTGGGCGCCGGCCCCGTACGACGAGGACACCGCGCACGACGGCGCCGACCCGGCCCCGGAGAACGGCTTCCGCCTCCGCGTGGAGGCGGACGGAGTGCTCCTGGCGGACCTGGACGGCTCGACGGCGCAGGTCAGGGTAGTGACGGACCCGACGAGCGGCCTGGCCCAGGTGGTGATCCGCCCCCGCGGCCCGGGCGACCCCCTGCACGCGGAGGCCCGCAGCGTACGCGTCTGGGGCAGCGACTTCCGCTACCGCGCCGACGCCCTCCTCAGCCCCCCGGTCCGCCAGCGCACCTGGACCGCCCACCCCAACGCCTGGCGCCTGATCACCGCCCCGACCCGCTAGCAGCGGGCAGCGCCCCGAACCCCGCCGCTTACCTCATGAGGCAAGAGCGGCGGGGCGTTCGAGGGTGGTGGGGTGGTGAGGGTCTTCGATAGCGTCGTCACACGGAGTATCCCTTCCTCACTCGGAGTTGATCGTGACCCGCCGCCCCCCGTCGTCCGCCGGCCCAGACCGCGGGCATCGTTCTCAGCCGACCCCGCACACGTCAGGGCGGCCGACCCAGGCCGCGGGAGGGACAACCATTGGGTGACTTATACGTCGATGGCGAGATGCTCGATCGCACCCGGCACGACCTCCTGCACATCGTGAAGGTGCTGAAGGTGCCCGGCGAGGAGATGGAGCAGCTCGACGGCTCGGACATGGGGGTGGAAAAGCTCGCCTCACGGATGGACGACTTCGGTGACGAGTGGTCCTACGGCATCAAGCAGCTCACCAAGTTCTCCGACAGAGCCGCTGACGCACTGCTTGAGATCAAGAAGTCCTTCGCCGGCTTGGACGATGACCTCGCCCAGGCTCTGCGTGACGGCGGCAGTGGCGAGGGGGTGCAGTCCGGATGACGGAGTGGCACCAGCTCGGCCCTGGCCACACGGCAGAAGCCAGGGCCCGCTTCCCCGCGATCGGCTTCGACCCGTGCCCGGGCGATCACCGCGCCGCCGAGCACGTCGCCGGCGTCGTCCGCCGGGCGGCCCGCTCGCTGGACGAGATATCGCAGGTACTCAACGGCCGCGGGGACGGCGAATGGCGGGGCAAGGCCGCCGAGGAGTTCCGCCGCCAGTTCAACGACGACTTCAGGCCGAAGATCGACAAGGCCCGCGACTCGTTCGCCCGATCGGCCGCGGCGCTGGAGGAGTGGGCCGCGTACATGCCGCCCAAGCAGTTGCAGGCCCGTGCGCTGGAGGACGAGGCGGGAGCCGCGAAGTCGCGGGCCGAGACGGCAAGGACTCACCTGTCGGGGCTGCCTCCCGAGCCCAAGTGGCACGACGTCCCCAAGAACGACCGGGAGGAGCGGGAGGCCAAGCGGGAGGCGAACGAACGCTCCCGCGCGGAGACGGCCGTCAGCAACGCCGAGAGCACCCTCGAAGAGATCCGGGACCGCGCCGCAACGCTGGCCGACCGCTACCGGGCGGAGGGCGAGGCCATCGCCGACCGCCTGAAACGAGCCATGGACATCGCCCCCAACGAACCAGGCCTGTTCGGCAAAATCGGTGAAGCCATAGGTGCGGCAGTCGGTGCACTGGACGGAGTGCTCGACAGCGCTCTGGGTGAGCTCAGGGAATTCCTGGAGAAACACGCCTGGGTCTTCAAGATGATCGGTGACATCGCCGGTACGCTCGGCGCCGTCCTGGGGCTGCTGTCCCTTGCCTTCCCGGTGCTCGCACCGTTCGCCCTCGGCCTGGGGGCGCTGGCACTGACCAGTCACTATCTCATGGCTGTGGGAACGACAGGGAGCTTCCTGGCAGCCCTCACAGACGAGACGGTGCTCATCGACGCCGCAGGTCTTGCATTCGGCGGCGGCGCTTTCGCGGCAGGGAAGGCGCTTACCAGAATCGCCGGGCCGGGGAGCGCCGGGTTGTTCAGGACTGCACTCACCCAACCTGGTCGGACCGTGGGAGGCATGGAGCTCACCGCCTCGTCTCTGCAATTCACCGGTAACTGGATGGGGAATTCGGTGGCGATGCTCCCGGGGGGAGGAGCACAGAACACCTATGAGTTTTCGAAGTGGGCGTCGAACGGGTTGATCGGCCGGGAGGCAGGTAGGACTCCGGCTTTCCTCGACCCTGACGAGGCCGAGGAGGCGACCCGGTGACGGCGCTGAAGAAAAGGCAGAGAACACTCCTGATGAGCTTTCGATCGTCTGCCGAGGTCTCGATCGCATGGGCATGAAGGTGTACTGGCCGAGCTGGCTCATCCGGCTCTCTCGCTGTACTACGACCAGTCGCTTCAATGTGGCGGCCATGCTCGCCGCAGCCCTAGCCGGCGTGATGGTCTCCGGCGTTCTGGCTCCCCTATCCGACACACTGGACGCTTGGTGCAGGATTCTCGGTGTGATCTTGGGCATCGCATTGATCTGGTTCGTCGTCGTCGGTACAGCCCCGAAGGGCTGGATCCCCTCGGCTTACGTCGTTGCCCTGCTCTTGTTGGTGATATGGGCTGTGTTCACGGAACAGGACCGGCTGCTCAGCCAGCGGGGCGAATGGACAACAGCCGAGGTCGTCTCTCGTGAAGACACTCCGAAGAACTCCTACTGCACCTTGCGGTTCAAGGACGGAGTGAAAACCTCCGGCCCCCTCGGCGGCTGCCGCAACGCCCGCCCCGGGGACACCATCCGGGTATTTTACGATCCCCGGCACGAGATTCGGCCAAGCCATCGTTCGCCGAATGTTCCTCTCTGGCTCGGGCTGTCAGGGGGCACCACGCTGATCATGGCCGCTTGCACATTTGTCGCGGCGAAGCGTGGACAGTCGACATACGTCCAGTCGGCACCTCCCCCTCCCTCTCCTCCGCCAGCTCCCCCGCCGCCCCGCCCGGCACCACCGCTTCCACCGAAAGGTCCGCCCGGGCCATATCAGCCCCCCGACGCACCTCCATACTAGGCAAGCAATCTCCTGCGCAGGCGCTGCTCATCACAGCACGCGCGTTCCACTCCTAGAAGCGAAAGCGACCACGCCATTGAGCACCCCCCGCTCGGGCAGCCAGGCGCATACGTCTGGCTCCAGGCCACCGCTCGGACAAGTCAATTTATTCGCACCCACCGACTGGTTTGACATCCTCGGATATCCGGCCGATGACAGCATCACGAAAGAGCGATTCACAGAAGCGACCCGCCTGGCATTCCCTCACCATTCGACAGATATCAGGGATTCGATGATCGACGCCTTGATGCACACTCGACGAATATTTCTGGAAGACGGCATGCTTTCGTGCGGATTGGTCGCGCTACCGGAGACCGAGCAAGGCCCGGTATTCTGGCAGATCTGCAGCGGAGTTATCGAAACAGAGCCACTCGATAAGGACCTCGATGCAGGGTCCGCATTCGCCCATTTTCTGGGTGAAGGAGTCGCCGACGATGACGTCTATACCGAGAGTTTCCCGACCGCGATCGGCACGGGTGTCGGGCTGATCAGCACCACGCAGGTTTTCGGGGACGGCTCCGTCTCCTTACCCCTCCCGGACACGTCCGCCTACAGCACTGAGCCTCACGCCGAGGTGACACTTGGGCTGGCAGTCGCTCTCGCGATGCCTCCAGGCGGCGGCCGGGGCCTGGCCGTCGTCGGCCAGTGCCTCGATGTCGAACAGGTGCGAGAACTGGCGTGCATTGTTGCGCTCATGGCGGGAAAGTCAACCATTGACGTCTACACACAGGACAGGAAAGCGGCCAGCGCCTGAAGTGCGGAAAGCAGTGTCTGGCAGGTGGAAGTGGTCCCGGCGAAAAGGCAGGAGGCACCGGAGATCTCGGACGACTACCTTGCGGTGATCTTCATCATCGCCGACGATGACCTCGTACGGAATGACAGAGGGTACGGGACAGACGCGGTTGTGACGGCAGTGGGGTAGCACGCCCGAAGACTTCCCACCTCCAGACTGGAGGAACCCGACGGAGACCCCATCCACGGCTCCATAAGCTGCGGCAATCTCAAGGCGGGGGACCACGTAAGCGTGATCGCCGATCCCTCCGGACGGGTAGATCCCACACGGTGATCCGTGAACAGGACACGGTCTACCTGGGTTTCGCGGCCTGCGCTTACCTCATCCTCTTCTCCACGTTGCTTGGTGCCGCGATCGGCCTCCAGAAGCGTGCAATCGTTCGCCCTCCGCCGCCCGTTACGCCGCCGCGGGGGCGGCCAGAGGCGTAGTGCCTGGTGAACCCTGCTGCCCTGCGTGGGGGAGGGGGGTGCCGGGGTGGTGGCGGGTGTGGCGTTGTTCGGTGGTGCCGGATTCGGGGCCGGCCGGTCCGCCGGAAGATTCCGGGGCCTGCGCGGCTCGCGGGCCGTGTGGCGGGGTGCGGTGACGGGGGCCGTCACTCGTCCGTCGCCCGGGCCTCGTCGCGGCGTTTGACGTAGTCCCACCAGCGCTGTTCCAGGCGGCCGTTCTCCTCCCGCAGGAACGCGAAGAACTGGGTGGTCTCCTCGATCCGCCGGCCCGCCGGGGTGCCCTCGCCCAGGATGCCGACGCCCGTGTCCAGGGTCTGTTCGAAGCGCCGGATCATGCCCTCCCGCTGGGCGAAGATCTGGTACCAGCGGTCGCTTTCCATCCGGTAGCGCTCGCGCCGCGAGCCCGGCTCGCGTTCGCGGGTGATGAGGCCGACCGCCGCGAGATAGCGGACCGCGCCCGAGACCGCCGCCGGGCTCACGTGCAGGCGCTCGCCGACCTCCGCCGCGGTGAGGGCGCCCGCGTCGTCCGCCAGGAGGCACGCGAAGACCCGGGACGCCATGCGCTGCATGCCCATCTCGGTGAGTTCGGCGGCCACCCGCTCCACGTATCTCGCCACGGCCTCTTCATCGCGCTCACCGCGTGCGTCGCGGTCGTCGCGTACGTCCCGGTCGTCGCCTGCGTCGCGGTCCGCGTCGCGTCTGCGCTCCGCGCCTTCGCCGCGCTCTTCGCGCCCACCGCGCTCATCACGCTGCTGATCTGCCACTTCTCTCCGTACTCCCCGTCCGGCCACGTCAGGTTCGACCCTAACGCTTTAGTAACTTCACAAATTTGTGAATGTTCGTGTAGCTTACATGGTATGACCAAGGCAATCACCGTCTCCGGCCTGACCAAGACATTCGGCCGGACCCGTGCGCTCGACGGCCTCGACCTCGACGTCGCGACGGGCGAGGTGCACGGCTTCCTCGGCCCCAACGGCGCGGGCAAGTCCACCACCATCCGCGTGCTGCTCGGCCTGCTGCGCGCCGATACGGGCACCGCCCAGGTGCTCGGTGGCGACCCGTGGGCCGATGCCGTCACGCTCCACCGCCGACTGGCCTATGTGCCGGGGGACGTCGAGCTGTGGCCCAACCTCACCGGCGGTGAGGCCATCGACCTGCTCGCGCGGCTCCGCGGCGGCATCGACAAGCAGCGTCGCGAAGAGCTCATCGAGCGCTTCGACCTCGACCCGACCAAGAAGGGCCGGAGCTACTCCAAGGGGAACCGGCAGAAGGTGGCCATCGTCGCCGCCCTCGCCTCCGACGCCGAGCTGCTCCTGCTCGACGAGCCCACCGCGGGCCTCGACCCGCTCATGGAGGTCGTCTTCCAGGACGTCATCACCCAGGCGAAGGCCGAGGGCAAGACCGTCCTGCTGTCCAGCCACATCCTCGCGCAGGTGGAGAAGCTCGCGGACCGGGTGAGCATCATCCGGCTGGGGAAGATCGTGCAGTCCGGCACGCTCAGCGAGATGCGCCACCTGACGCGGACGACCATCGAGGCCGAAACCGAGCGGCCCGCCACCGGCATCGAGGAGCTGCCGGGCATCCACCAGCTCCGTACCGACGACGGCCGGGTGCACTTCGCCGTCGACGGCGAGCACCTGGACGCCGCCGTGCGGCGGCTCGGGGAGTTCGGCATCCGCAGCCTGGTGAGCCATCCCCCCACTCTGGAGGAGCTGATGCTCCGCCACTACGGCGACGAGCTGGAGCACAACGGCCACCACTCGGAGGCAGGAGCAGCCTGATGTCTGCCACCCCCTCCACCACCGACGACACGAGCGCCGTGAGCGCCACGGACAACCGGCTCTCCGCACCCCCGAGCGCCTCCGAGGGCACCGGTGCGCTCGCCGGCACCGGGACGCTCGTGCGGTTCGCGCTGCGCCGGGACCGCGTGCGGCTGCCCGTATGGGTGCTCGCGCTGTTCCTCGGGACCGTCTCCAGCGTCAGCAGCTTCGACACGTCGTACGACACGGCCAAGAAGCGCGCCGACGTCGCCGAGACCATGGACAGCCCCGCCGGCCTGGCCATGACCGGCCCGGAGCGCTACCTCGACGACTACAACATCGGCTCGATGACCGGCCACCAGATGCTCGGCTTCACGGCCGTGCTCGTCGGCATCATGAGCGTGCTCATCATCTCCCGGCACACCAGGAGCGAGGAGGAGACCAACCGCGCCGAGCTGGTGCGCTCCGGCGTCGTCGGCCGGCACGCCTACCTCGCCGCCGCGCTCGCCGTCGCCGTCCTCGCCAACCTGGCGGTCGGGCTGCTGATGGCCGGCGGCATGGCCGGCATGGGCATCGACGGCGTCGACGGCCAGGGCTCCCTGCTCTACGGCCTCGCGCACACGGTGACCGGCATCTTCTTCGCCGCGGTCGCCGCGATCACCGTGCAGGTCACCCCGTACGCGCGCGGGGCCTCCGGCATGGCGATGGCCGTCATCGGCGCGGCGTACGCGCTGCGCGCCGCCGGCGACGTCGGCAACGACTGGGTGTCGTGGCTCTCGCCGATCGGCTGGGTCCAGCGCACCTACGTCTTCGTCGACAACCGCTGGTGGCCGCTGCTGCTCGTGGTGGTCGCCACCGTCGTCTGCGCGGCGGCCGGCTTCGTGCTCAGCACCCGCCGCGACGTCGGCGCGGGCCTGAAGGCCGCCCGCGTCGGCAGCCCTGTCGGCTCCGGCACCCTCACCACCCCGCTGGGCTTCGCGCTGCGGCTGCACCGCGGGCTGCTCTTCGGCTTCGGCGCGGGCGCGCTGCTGCTCGGCGTGATGTACGGGTCGATCCTCGGCGACGCCGAGGAGATGATCGAGGGCATCGACGAACTGGAGGAGCAACTCGCCGAGATCGGCGGCGCCAACGTGGCGGAGTCGTTCGCCTCGGTGGTGATGATCGTCGTCGCCGTCGTCTGCTCGATCTACGTCGTGATGGCCGCCCTGCGCCCGCGTGCGGAGGAGTCCGCGGGCCGCGCGGAGCCGCTGCTCTCCACCGCGCTGTCGCGCGACCGGTGGGTGCTGAGCCACACCGTCATCGGCGCGGCCGGCGGCACGGTGCTGATGCTGCTCGCCGGCGTCGGCTTCGGCGCCGCGGGCGCCGCCTCCACGGGCGACGGCGGGCTGTTCCTCAAGCTCGTCGGCGCGGCTCTGGCGTACGCCCCCGCGCTGTGGGTCGCCATCGGCCTGGCGGTGGCGCTCTTCGGCTGGGCCCCGCGGGCGGTGGCGGCGGCGTGGGTGGTCCCGGTGTACGGGTTCGTCGTCGGCTACCTCGGCGAGATCCTCAAGTTCCCGGGCGTGCTGAACGAGCTGTCGCCCTTCGGGCACGTACCGCAGCTTCCGGCGAAGGACATGTCGTGGACGCCGCTGCTGGCGCTGACGGCGATCGCCGTGGGGCTGGTGTGGCTGGGCCTCGTGGGCTTCCGCCGGCGGGACCTGGAGACGAAGTAGCCGTCCGGCGCGGGTGTCCTGCCGGAAGGCGGGACACCCGCGCCCGGCGCGTGCGCGGCACGGCGCCCCCGCGCACCGCCTCCGTACGGTCCTGCGCATGCGCCCGTACGGGGCCCTGCGCACCCGCCCGTACGGCCCGCTCCCCCGCGGTAATTCGCTCGCGGCGCCCCGCCCTGCGCTGCTTGACTCCTGCCCCGTGACCGATCTCAACGACCCCGCGTTCTTCGACCGTTACGCGCACGAGTACGACCAGGGCGACGTGTACGAACCCGCCCCGACCGTCGACTTCCTCGCCGGGCTGGCACCGGCAGGCGCGCGCACCCTCGAACTCGCCATCGGCACGGGCCGCGTGGCGCTCCCCCTCGCCGCCCGCGGCGTCGCCGTCGAAGGCGTCGACGGCTCCACGGCCATGGTCGACCGACTGCGCGCCAAGCCCGGCGGCGCCGACATCCCCGTCACCATCGGCGACATGGCCGACGTTCCGGTGGACGGCCCGTTCCACCTGGCCTATCTGGTCTTCAACACCCTGTTCAACCTGCCCGACCAGGACCGTCAGGTGGACTGCTTCCGCAACGTCGCCGCGGTCCTGGAGCCCGGCGGGCTGTTCGTCATCGAGTGTTTCGTGCAGGACCTCAAGGAGTTCGACCGCAACCAGCGGGTCGCCACCCGCGCCCTGACCGAGGACGCGGTGAAGATGGAGTTCCTCGTCCACGACCCGGTCGCCCAGGCGGTCACGTACCAGCGCGTGACGTTCGACGCGCACGGGACCGTGCTGCGCCCGCTGCGGCTGCGCTACTGCTGGCCGAGTGAGCTGGACCTGATGGCGCGGCTCGCGGGGATGCGGCTGCGGGAGCGCTACTCCGGGTGGGACCGGCGGCCCTTCGACGCGGCGAGCCGGTCGCACGTCTCGGTGTACGAGAAGGTCTGACCGGTCCCCGGCGCCGGGCGGGAGCAGGAAGTTGTCATCCGCGCGCCCCGGCGCCCCCGCGGCCCGCCGGCCTACGCCGGACGGCCCTCCTTCAGCCGCCGCACCGCCTCCGTCAGCACCTCGTCCTTCTTGCAGAAGGCGAACCGCACGATGCTGCGCCCGGCGTCCGGATCGTCGTAGAACACCTGCGTCGGCACCGCGACGACCCCGCACCGCTCGGGCAGCGACATGCAGTACGCGACGCCGTCCTTCTCGCCGAGGGGGGTGATGTCGGCCGTGATGAAGTACGTGCCGGACGGCCGGAAGACGCGCAGGCCGGCCTCCTTCAGCCCGGCGGCGAGCAGGTCGCGCTTGCGCAGCAGGTCGGCGCGCAGGCCCGTGAGGTAGGAGTCCGGCAGCGCCAGGGCCTCGGCGACGGCGTACTGGAAGGGGCCGGCGCTGACGTACGTCAGATACTGCTTGGCGGTCCGCACGGCGGCGACCAGCGGCGCGGGGGCGGTGACCCAGCCGACCTTCCAGCCGGTGAAGGAGTAGCTCTTGCCGGCCGACGAGATCGACACCGTGCGCTCGCGCATGCCGGGGAGGGTGGCGAGCGGGAGGTGTGCGCCGTCGAAGACGAGGTGCTCGTAGACCTCGTCGGTGACGACGAGCAGGTCGTGCTCGCGGGCGAGGGCGGCGACGGCCTCCAGCTCGGTGCGGTCGAGGACGGTGCCGGTGGGGTTGTGGGGGGAGTTGAGGAGGATGAGGCGGGTGGCGGGGGTGACGGCGGCGCGCAGCTCGTCGAGGTCGAGCCGGTAGACGGGCGCCTCGCCGCTCGCGTCGGGGTGGAGGGTGACCGGGACCCGGCGCGCGCCGGCCATGGCGATGCCGGCGGCGTACGAGTCGTAGTACGGCTCCAGGGCGATCACCTCGTCGCCCGGCTCCAGCAGCGCGAGCAGCGCCGCCGCGATCGCCTCGGTGGCCCCGGCGGTGACGAGCACCTCGGTGTCGGGGTCCCATTCCAGCCCGTACCACCGCCGCTGATGCTCCGCGACGGCGCGGCGCAGCTCGGGGATCCCGGGCCCGGGCGGGTACTGGTTTCCACGCCCCTCCCGCACGGCCCGTACGGCCGCCTCGGCGACCTCCGCGGGGCCGTCGGTGTCGGGGAAGCCCTGGCCCAGGTTGATCGACCCGGTGCGCACGGCGAGGGCGGACATCTCCGCGAAGATCGTGGTCACGAAGGGCGTCAGGCGGCTGCTCAGCGGTGGGCGTCCCATGGGGACATGCTTGCACGGCGGAGGGTTGAGGAGGCCCCGTGCCGGGCACATCCGGTGGTACAGCGGACCTCCGCGGGGGCGGGGGAGATTAGGAGGGTCCGATGGTATTCCTCATCTTTGGCGGGGCCGTGATCGGGTTGGTCGCGGTCTTGTCCGCCGTCGTGTCCAGTCGCAGCACCCACCGCAACGGGCTGTCCGGAGCGGGTCGCTGGGGCGGTGTGGGCGGTGCGTCCGGCGGGACGGACGCGCTCGGCTGGGGCGGAGACGCCGGCGCCGGCGGGGACGGTGGCGGGAGTGGTGGCGGTGACGGAGGCGGCGGAGGCGGCGGCGGGTACTAGTTGTCACAAACTGAACAACTGACCAGTCGCGCGCCCGCGCGATGGAAACCCGGTGAAGAAGGGTAAAAACGCTGTCGGCGGGCCGCACTTCATGATTCCGTATTTCCCGGGCGCATTCCCCTTCTGCCGGGGCGTGCCCGCGTGCTTCTCGGCCTGCGCCCGCACCCGTGGTCCCGCCATCAGGCGGGCGGCCCGATGTCTTTCCACCCTGCCTGCGGAGCCGACCCATGCTCACCACTCTGAAGACCTCGTACACGGATACCCGGGCCCAGGACCTCGCATGGCGGCTCGGGATGGACCCCATGCCCGCCCTCGCGGTGCTCGATCTGTGCCTCGGCTCCGCCGACGTGCAGCTCAGACTGCTCGGGGCGTCACATCAAGTGCTGCTCAGAGACGGCGACTCGGCCTGTTCCGAGACCGTCGCCTGTCTGCCGGGCAGCAGCACGCCACTCCCTCTCGGCGTGGCCAAGCAGGTCGCCGGGTGGGAGTACGAGTTCGCCGCCCGCGTCGAGACGCTGCCCCGGGGCGCCTTCGAGTCCCGCGCCCAGGAGTTGCTGGCGCTGGTCACCGACCACCCGCGCGGGCTCGCCGGCACGTTCCCGGGCAGTCCGCACGCGTTCACCGCGCTGCTGGTGCACCGCCAGGGTGACGTCGTCGGATGGCGCACGTGGCACTCGTATCCGCAGGAAGGACGCCTGGTGACGACGCGGACGACGATGGCCGCGCGGGTCGCGGAGCCGGTCTAGGACGGTCGCCGGGCGCCCCCGATGCCCTGAAAGTGATAATTCGCCTGCCTCCAGGGCGTATTGCACACGTGTGGGTGACAAAGGGCGGCACCAGCGCAAACGTATCGTTCCTCCGTGATCGAACCGTACGAGCAGACGACGCGTGCTCCCGGCGGCGCCCCCGCGCTGCCGGGCGCGCCGCCGCCCGCGCTCCCGGTGCCCCCCGCCACCGGGCGGTTTCTCGTGCTCGCGACGGTCTTCGTCTGCGCCGCCTGCGGGTTGGTGTACGAGCTGGAGCTGGTCGCCCTCGGTTCGTACCTCATCGGCGACTCCGTCACCCAGGCGTCCGTCGTGCTCTCCGTCATGGTCTTCGCGATGGGCGTCGGATCGCTGCTGGCCAAGCGGCTGCGGATCCGGGCCGCGGTCGCCTTCGGCGCGGTCGAGGCGGTGCTCGCGCTGCTCGGCGGGCTGTCGGCGATGGCGCTGCACGCGTGCTTCGCGTGGTTCGGGCAGCCGCGGTTCGTGCTCGTGGCGTACGCGCTGGCGATCGGCGTGCTGATCGGCGCCGAGGTGCCGCTGCTGATGACGCTGATCCAGCGCGTCAGGCGGCAGGACCCGGGCGGCGCGGTGGCCGACCTGTTCGCCGCGGACTACGTGGGGGCACTGGCCGGCGGGCTGGCCTTCCCGTTCGTGCTGCTCCCCTGGCTCGGCCAGCTCTCCAGCGCGCTCATCACGGGGGCGGTCAACGCCACGGCGGGGTGCGCGCTCGTGCTCTATCTCTTCCGGCATGACCTGAGCCGGCGTGCGCGCTGGGCGCTGTTCGCGGGGAACGCGACCGTCCTCGCGCTCCTCGCGCTCGCGGCGCTCCTGTCCGCCCCCTTCGAAACTGCGGCCAGAAACGCCGTCTACGGCTCCGGGGTGCGCGTCGCGGAGCAGACCGACGTCCAGGAAATCGTGCTCACGGCGGACGAGGACGGCTCCGTTGCCCTGTACCTCGACGGGCAGGTGCGCGTCGACTCCGCGGACGAGCGCCGCTACCACGAGGCGCTGACGCGGCCTGCGCTGGCCGCGCCGGACGCGCGGCGGCGGATCCTCGTCCTCGGCGGCGGCGACGGGCTGGCGGCCCGCGAGGCCCTGCGGCACGCGGACGTCGCGGAGGTGACGGTCGTCGAGGTGGACCGGGAGCTGAGCCGGCTGGCGGCCGAGGACCCGCGGCTGACGAGGCTCAACGAGCACGCGTACGCCGACCCGCGGCTGCGGGTGGCGCACGCGGAGGCGTTCGACTGGCTGCGGCGGTCGGCGCCGCGGGGGCGGTACGACGTGATCGTGTCCGATCTGCCGGGGCCGCGGAACACCGGGAGCACGAAGCTGTACGCGCAGGAGTTCTACGGGCTGGCGCGGCGGGCGCTGGCGGACGGGGGGCGGCTGGTGGTGCACGCGGCGTCGTGGCGTGGGCCGGGGCCGGACGGCGGGGCCGGGGCGGGTGCGGGGCCGGGCTCCGGGGGCGCGGCGCACAGCCTGTGGACGGTGGCGGCGACCGTGCGGGCCGCGGGGCTGACCCCGTCCGTGTACGAGGCGGGCGACGGCGACGACCGCTGGGGCTTCGTCCTCGCCGCCCGCCGGCCCCTCACCCCGGCGCTGCCCCCGGGCGCCACCCTGCTGGCCGCCCCGCCGGAGGCGGCGGACCTGGAGCCGTCGACGCTGCTGCACCCGGCGTATCCGGGGTGAGGGCGGCGGGTGCGTCCCGTCCCGGAGGGCTGCCGCGCCGGACCACGCGCTACTTTCCGCTGGTCGGGGTGGGTGCGACGGGCCGCGGGGGCGGTGGAGTGACCTGTTCGCCCACCCGCCGCAGAACCCTGTGCCGGGCAGGTTCCCCGTGGGTAGGCTCCGGTCCATGGAGCGAGAGGTGCACGTACCGCAGCCCGCTGAAACCGTTCGCCGCGCCCTGTCCGACGCCGAGCGGGTCGCCCGCAGCGCCCCCGGGCTGACGCTCGACGACGGCCCGGCGGAGGACCCGGGCACGCTGCACGGCCGGCTGCGGCTTCGCGTCGCCGGCTCCAGCATCACGTACCGGGGCACGCTGCGGCTGACGCCCCGGGGCGATTCCGTCGCCGTGGAGGCCGAGGGCAAGGAGTCGCGCGGCAGCGGGGAGGTGACGGCGTCGCTGACCCTCACGCCCCGGGAGGCGGACGAGGCGGGGACGACGGTGCTGCTGTGCGCGGGCACGGTGGTGAGCACGGGGCGGCTGGCGGCCGTCGAGGACGCGCAGGCGGAGGCGGCGGGCGGACGGCTGCTGGAGCGCTTCGCCGAGAGCCTTGCGGCGGGCCTGCTGGCCGAGCCGCTCGCGGCGGGGCCCGGGGAGCCGGCCGGCACGGCGGAGACGGCCGACACGGTCGAGACGGTGGAGGTGGTCGAGACGGACCATCCGGACGACGCGGTGCAGCCGGCCGACGGCGCCGACGCCGGGCTCGGCGACGACAACGAGCGGGCCATCCCCGGCATCCCGGCCCCCGAGCACGGCGACGAGACCCCGCCCGGCACCGGCAAGGTCTTCGGCACCGAGGTGCCGCCGCCGTCGCTCGACCCGCTCTCCGACGACGTGATCGACGCCCTGTCCGACGAGGAGGAGGACACGGACGAGCCGTCCGACGACCTGCTGGAGGAGCCGGAGGCCGCGCACGCCCGGCGCACGATGATCGGCCGCAGCGCGGAGGAGGTCGACCACGCCCCGCCGCGCGGCCGGTACGCGCCGACTCCCTCCGCCGACGCGCCCCTCTCCTCGCCGGGGCTGCGCTGGCTGGCGCCGGCCGCGGCGGTCGCGGTGGCCACGGCGGTCATCCTCGGCCGGGCCCTGCGCCGCCGCCGCTGACCGGCTCCACCGGGGCGGACACCACAGGGCGCCGGGGCGGCGGCGGTTGTACCGCGGCCCGGGTCCGCCCGCGCGCCCACGACCGCCCGCTCCTGCGCCCACCGCCGGCGCCGGCGCCCCACGCGCTCCCGCCGCCCCCGCGCGCCGCCGGGCCCGGCCCGCCGAGGCCGGTGCTGGGTGCCGGCCCCGCCCGCTCCTCGTCTAGGCTCGACGCGTGCCCACACGTCTCACCGCCGGTGACGCCGAGTTGACGATGGATCCCCGCAACGGCTGCCGGGTCGCGAGCCTCCGCGTGGCCGGCGCCGAGCTGCTGCGGGCCGGCGACCACTACGGCTGCTTCCCCATGGTCCCCTTCTGCGGTCGCCTGGAGCGGGGCGCGTTCCGCAACGGCGGGGTCAAGCACCGCCTCCCCCTGGACGCCCCGCCGCACGCCATCCACGGCACCGGCCGCAGCACCGCCTGGCGCACCCTGCGCGCCGACGACGCCGCCGCGGCGTTCTCGTACGACCTCGCCGACCCCTGGCCGTACCCGGGGCGCGTGACCCAACTGGTCGAGCTGGAGCCGGAGCGGGTGACGCTCACGCTCGCCGTGGAGGCCGCCGGCGACTCCTTCCCCGCGCAGGCGGGCTGGCACCCCTGGTTCGTACGCCACCTCTCGGAGGGCGATCCCGGCGTACGCCTCGGCTTCACCGCCGCCTGGCAGGAGCAGCGCGGCGAGGACCACCTCCCCACCGGCAAGCGCATCGAGCCGCGGCCCGGCCCGTGGGACGACTGCTTCGGCATGCCCGACGGTGTCGAGGTGACGCTCACCTGGCCCGGCCGGCTGGAGCTGACCGTCACCAGCCGCGCGGAGTGGGTCGTCGTCTACGACGAGCAGCCCGAGGCCGTGTGCGTCGAGCCGCAGTCCGGCCCGCCCAACGGGCTCAACACCCATCCGCACCTCGTCACCCCCATCGAGCCGCTGGAGGTATCGACCACCTGGGCGTGGCGCACGCTCGGTTAGGCTCACCGCCATGAGCGACGCACATGCCGACCTGCTGGGTCAGATCAAGGACAAGGCCGTCGTGCACGGCAAGGTGACCCTCTCCTCCGGCATGGAGGCCGACTACTACCTCGACCTGCGCCGGATCACGCTGGACGGCGCCGCCGCGCCGCTCGTCGGCCGCGTCATGCTCGACCTCGCGAAGGACTTCGCCTACGACGCCGTCGGCGGCCTCACCCTCGGCGCCGACCCCATCGCCGACGCCATGCTGCACGCCTCCGCCGCCGCGGGGGACCGCGAGCGCCCGCTCGACGCCTTCGTCGTGCGCAAGGCGAGCAAGACGCACGGCATGCAACGCCGCATCGAGGGCCCGGACATCGCGGGCCGCCGGGTGCTGGTCGTGGAGGACACCTCGACGACGGGCGGCTCCGCGCTGACCGCCGTGGAGGCGGTGCGCGAGGCGGGCGCGGAGGTGGTCGCGGTCGCCACGATCGTGGACCGCGACACGGGCGCGGCGGAGCGGGTGCGCGACACCGCGGGCGTGCCGTACCTCTACGCCTACGGGCTCGCGGACCTGGGTCTGGGCTGAGCCGCGCGGAACGGCCCGCCGCGCGGCGCGGCGTTATCCACAGGGCGGGGAAGCGCGGGCGCACATCTGGGAGGATGGGGGCACTCCAGGGGCGCCACGGCAACGGAGCCGGCCGCACTCGTACACCCATGCAGACACCCGCACGTCTCCAAGGAGCGGACAGATGCCCATCGCAACCCCCGAGGTCTACAACGAGATGCTGGACCGGGCGAAGGCAGGCAAGTTCGCCTACCCGGCCATCAACGTCACCTCGTCGCAGACCTTGCACGCCGCGCTGCGCGGCTTCGCCGAGGCCGAGAGCGACGGGATCGTCCAGATCTCCACAGGCGGCGCCGAGTTCCTGGGCGGGCAGTACAGCAAGGACATGGTCACGGGCGCGGTCGCCCTCGCCGAGTACGCGGCGATCGTCGCCAAGAAGTACCCGGTCAACGTCGCGCTGCACACCGACCACTGCCCCAAGGACAAGCTCGACGGGTTCGTACGCCCGCTGCTCGCCGCCTCCGAGGAGCGGGTCGCCCGCGGGGAGAACCCGCTGTTCCAGTCGCACATGTGGGACGGCTCCGCCGAGACCCTCGCGGACAACCTGTCGATCGCGCAGGAGCTGCTGCCCCGCGCCGCCGCCGCGAAGATCATCCTGGAGGTCGAGATCACCCCGACGGGCGGCGAGGAGGACGGCGTCACCCACGAGATCAACGACGAGCTGTACACGACGGTGGACGACGCGCTGCGCACGGCCGAGGCGCTGGGCCTGGGCGAGCAGGGCCGCTACCTGCTGGCGGCCTCCTTCGGCAACGTGCACGGGGTCTACAAGCCGGGGAACGTCGTCCTTCGTCCGGAGCTGCTGAAGGACCTGCAGGAGGGCGTCGGCGCGAAGTACGGCAAGCAGAGCCCGTTCGACTTCGTCTTCCACGGTGGCTCCGGCTCCTCCGAGGAGGAGATCGCCACGGCGCTGGACAACGGCGTGGTCAAGATGAACATCGACACCGACACGCAGTACGCCTTCACCCGCCCGGTCGCGGGGCACATGTTCCAGAACTACGACGGCGTGCTGAAGGTCGACGGCGAGGTGGGCAACAAGAAGGCGTACGACCCGCGCTCCTGGGGCAAGCTCGCCGAGGCGTCGATGGCCGAGCGCGTCCAGACCGCCTGCGAGCACCTGCGCTCGACGGGTACGAAGCTGAAGTGACACCGCGCGGACACCGCCCCGGCCGGGCCGCACGGCGGGCCGGCCCCCGGTCGGGGGGTGTCCGCCCCGGCTGATCGAGGAACGGCGCATCAACGGGCGGGAGACAGGGAAGAACTCGGCGCCGGTGCGTGCCCTGCGGGCACCGCCGACACCGAGTTCATCCCATCAGACCTCTTCCCGAGCAAGAGGTCTACCGAGCAACGACCTCAGAGGAGGTCCAGCAGGTCGCCGTCGTTCTCGGTGTCGGCCTCGCTGCCGCTGTAGTTCTTGTCGTTGCCGACGCCGCAGACGTTCTGGCTGGCAGACGAGTCCGCGTTGCCCGAACCCAGGATCGGCACCGTGATGTCGCCCACGTTGATCAGGCCGTTCTGGTTACGCTCGACGCTGTTGTCGATCTCCTGCTCGCACTCGACGGCCGTGATGATCTCGTAGTCGTTGCCCTTGTCGTGGCCGCTCTTGGGCGCCGACTTGGGCGCAGCGGTGGTTTCCTCGGACGAGGTAACCCCGTGCTTGGGGGTGGTGGCGGTGTCGTCGGCGGAGGCCACACCGGCGCCGAGCATGGTGATGCTGCCGAGCATCGCGCCGACAACCACGGCCTGACGAAGCTTGCGCATGCCGTCCCTACTTTCTGTGTTTGGGTGTGAATGCCAGTCATCACACCACTTAGCGCCCTTTTTACCCCTCGCCCCGAGCCGCTTCGTCAAGACACGCCCCGCGTCGCCGAACTTTCGGCGCGACCGCGGCGGCACGGCGGGCAACCGGGTGACCCCGCATCGCCGGGGCAGGGCCGTCCGTGGTGAGGACCCTGGCGGGAACCGCCGTGCATACCGACCGCGGCGGTCACCCTCCGGCGCGGTCGTGGCAGGCTGGAACCCATGGCGATTCATGAAAACCTCCTCGGCGGACCACCCCCCACCCATCTGCCCGAGGACCCCGGGCCGCGCGACCTGCTCGCGAGCGGCGCCGCCCCGACCGAGGTGGCCGCGCAGTACCCGGCTTCCTCGCTGGCCTGGGCACAGCTCGCGGACGAGGCATTCGAAGCCGGCCGCACCGTCGAGTCGTACGCGTACGCGCGCACCGGATACCACCGGGGCCTGGACGCCCTGCGCCGCAACGGCTGGAAGGGCCACGGCCCGGTGCCGTGGGAGCACGAGCCCAACCGCGGCTTCCTGCGCGCCCTCGCCGCGCTCGCCCGCGCGGCACAGGCCATCGGGGAGACCGAGGAGTACGAGCGCTGCAGCACATTTCTGCGTGACAGCTCGCCGACCGCCGCGGAAACCCTGTCCTGACGGGCGGCCGGAGGACGGGCAGGGGCGGGCGCAGGACCGGCAGGGCAGGCGGCGGGCCGGCCAAGAGCCGCCGCAGACCGGACGCTTGGGCCGCCGAGGGCTGATCGAGATCCATCGAAGCGCAGGTCACGGTGGCGTCGCTGCGCCGGCGGAGGGCTGACGCGGCGGTCGTCGCGGGGCCGGGCGCGGGCCCGCCCCGCCGCGTCGGCCGCTCTTGCCTACCGCCGCCGGGCCGCGGATGATGCGACGTGGGTACGGCGCACGGATGCGGCCGTACCCGAGGGGACCGGGGCCCTGTTGCCGGCAGGAAGGGGCGGACCGCTACCCGGTGGCTCTTGCGTGGAGACAGCTCATGGAAAGCCGTGCTCACAACCCCCTGCCCGCGGAGACCGAGGCTCACCGGCCGGACGGGCCCTCCGACGGGAACCAGCCCCCGAACCTCGACTTCCGGGGCACCACTCCCTACGAGGACTACGTCCAGGCGGACGTCCTCACCCATCTGCAGCACCCGCTCTCGGACGACCCCGGCGAGCTGGTCTTCCTGGTGACCACGCAGGTCATGGAGCTGTGGTTCACCGTCATCGTGCACGAGTGGGAGACCTCCGCCGAGGCGCTGCGCGGCGACGACCTCCCGGTCGCGCTGGCGGCGCTGCGGCGCAGCACGTACGAGCTGCGCTCGCTGAACGCCTCCTGGGAGCCGCTGGCACGGCTCACACCGCGGCAGTTCAACTCCTACCGCGCCGCGCTCGGCGAGGGCTCCGGCTTCCAGTCGGCGATGTACCGGCGGATGGAGTTCCTGCTCGGCGAGAAGTCCGCGTCGATGCTCGTGCCTCACCGCGGCGCCCCGCGGGTCCACGACGAGCTGGAGAAGCAGCTCGGCGAGCCCAGCCTCTACGACGAGGTGCTGCGCTACCTCGACGCCAAGGGCCACCGCCTCCCGGCCGCCGTCCTGGACCGCGACCGGAAGCTGCGGTACGAGCCGCACCCCGAGGTCGAGGCCGCGTGGGCGGAGGTCTACGCGGGGCCGCAGGACTCCGGTCTGATCGAGCTGGGCGAGGTGCTGACGGACATCGCCGAACTGGTGTGGCGCTGGCGCAACGACCACCTGGTGGCGACCCGCCGCGCGATGGGCGGCAAGGTCGGCACGGGCGGCTCGGCCGGGGTGGCGTGGCTGGAGAAGCGCGCGGCGAAGCAGGTGTTCCCCGAGCTGTGGACGGCGCGCAGCCATGTCTGAGGCGTGCGGGCCCGGTGCGGACCTCCCGGGCGGCGCGCGGGACGGCGCCGGCGGCGGCCCCGGCGACGGAGGCTCCGGCGACGGTGCCGGCGCGGCGGGCGCGTTCGCGGCGCTGGCGAAGCGGGCGGCGGAGCTGGACCTGGCGGACCCGCTGCGGGCGAAGCGGACGGAGTTCGTCCTCGACGACGCGGAGCATCCCGGCCCGCCGCGGCAGGGCGCCGGCCCGCCCGGCCCGCAGCAGCCCGGCCCGGGGTGGCCGGGGGCGGGGCCGTCGCGTGCGGCGCCCGCCGGCCCGCCGGTCGTGTACCTCGACGGCAACTCCCTCGGCGCCCTGCCCGCCGCCGTCCCCGCCCGGGTCGCGGATGTCGTCTCGCACGAGTGGGGGCGGCTGCGGATCCGGTCGTGGACGGAGTCCGCGTGGTGGACCGCGCCCGAGCGGATCGGCGACCGGATCGCGCCGCTGCTGGGCGCCGCGCCCGGGCAGGTGGTCGTCGGCGACTCCACCAGCGTCAACGTCCTCAAGGCCGTCGTCGCCGGGGTGCGCATCGCGCGGTCCGGTGCGGGGGCGGCCCGGGACGAGGTGCTGGTGGACGCGACGACGTTCCCCACCGACGGCTACGTCGCCGAGTCCGCCGCCCGGCTGACCGGCTGCACGCTGCGGGCCGTGAAGCCGCACGAGATCGCCGCCGCCGCCGGCCCGCGGACCGCCGTCGCGCTGGTCAACCACGTCGACTACCGCACCGGCCGGCTCCACGACCTGCCCGGCACCACCGCGGCGCTGCACGCGGCGGGCGCGCTCGCCGTGTGGGACCTGTGCCACAGCGCCGGCGCGCTCCCGGTCGGGCTCGACGTGCACGGGGTGGACCTGGCGGTGGGGTGTACGTACAAGTTCCTCAACGGCGGCCCGGGTTCACCCGCGTACCTCTACGTACGACGCGACCTCCAGCCCCGCTTCGACTCCCCGCTGCCCGGCTGGAACTCGCACGCCGACCCCTTCGCCATGTCCGCCGGCTACCGCCCGGCGGACGGCGCCGTGCGCGGGCGGGTCGGAACGCCGGACATCCTGTCGATGCTGGCGCTGGAAGCGGCGCTGGAGGTGTGGGACGGCGTGGCGATCGAGGCGGTACGGACGAAGAGCCTGGCGCTGTCGGACTTCTTCCTTCAGTGCGTCGCCGCCCTGCCGGGCGGGCCCGCGCTGACCCCGCTCACCCCGCTCCCGCACGCCGAGCGCGGCAGCCAGGTCGCGCTGCGGTGCGCGGGCGCGGAGGAGGTGATGGGCGAGCTGATCGCCCGCGGCGTGGTCGGCGACTTCCGGCCGCCGGATGTGCTCCGCTTCGGCGTGACACCGCTGTATACCTCGTTCTCGGACATATACCGCGCTGCCGGAGTGCTGGGAGAGGTGCTGCATGACCGCCGTTGACGAACGGGACGACGAGGCCCGCACGCTGTTCGCCCTGAAGCGCGTCGCGCCCATCCGCACGCTGGTGTACGGGGACCACCCGTCGCAGGTCGTCGACCTGTACGGGAACACCTCCGCGCGGCCCGTCGTCGCCCTGCTCCACGGCGGCTTCTGGCGGGAGCGCTACGACCGCGGCTACCTGACCCCGCTGGCGGCGGCGCTGGCGCAGGAGCTGAACGGGTGCGTGGCGCTCGTCGAGTACCGCCGGGTGGGCGGCGGCGGGGGGTTCCCCGCGACGTTCGACGACCTGCCGCCCGCGCTCGCCGCGCTGCCCGGGGCCGGGCCTGTGGTGCTCGCCGGGCACTCCGCGGGCGGCCACCTCGCGCTCTGGGCCGCCTCGCGGTGCCCCACCGCCGTCTCGCGCGTCGTCGGGATCGCCGCGGTCGCGGACCTGGCCCGCGCTCACGATCTGGGCCTCAGCGACGGCGCCGTCGCCGGACTCCTCGGCGGCGCCGCGCGCGTGGCGGACCGGCTCGACGAGACGGACCCGATGCGGATGCCGGCCCCGGCGGCGCCGGTGGTGCTGGTCCACGGCGAGGCCGACGCCGACGTACCGGCGGAGCTGTCCCGCCGCTACGCCCACGCCGTGGGTGCGCACCTGGTGGAGCTGCCCGGCACCGGCCACTACGCGCCCGTCACCCCCGGCACCCGGGCGTACGAGGCGCTGCTCGCCGCCGTGGCGGGGAGCTGACGGCCGGCCCGCTCTCAGCTCTCCTTCGGCCCGTCGTCCCCCGCGCCCTCCGGCCCGCTCCCGCCCTCGCCGTCGACGTTGTCCGGCTTGTCGCTGTCCAGCTCCTGCTGCAGGCCCAGCGTCTCCACCAGCCACTTGTCGAACTCGATCGAGGCCCGCACCCAGCTCACGGTGCTCGACACGAAGTGCTCCAGCGCCACGCCCGTGCTGATCAGCATCTGCGCCTCGCCGATCAGCCGGACGGAGCCGTCGTCGTGCGTGTGCGTGTAGACCTTCGGCCACAGCGTGCGGCGGTTCCAGTCGTCGATGGCCTCCTGCAGCTCCGGCTTGTCGTCCAGGGAGTGCTGGCGGTCGTAGAAGGTACGCACCGAGTAGAGCTGCTGGTCCCCCTCACCGCGGAACATGAAGTACGTGCGGAAGTGCTCCCAGGGCGCCGCGAGGTCCCCCTCCTCGTCGACGACGTACTTCAGCTCCATCTGGTCCAGGAGCTGCTTGACCAGATCCTGGTCGGGCACGATGGGCCCCTGCGGGCCCCCGCTGCCGCGGGATTCGGGCTGCTGGCCCCCGAAGTTCGGAATCGAGGACGGGTCGATGCTCACGTGGGGTTCCCTTCGAACGGTTCCCGCCCATCCTCCCCCACCGGGGGGCCGTGCCCGCAACCCGGCGACGACACCCTGGGGACAACTCGCCGCGGCGGAGCAAGGCCGCCGGGCGGCACCACCGCCCGGCGGGGCAAGGCGCGCAGCACCACGCCCCTCCGCTGTGCGCTCCTACGACGCCCCGCCGACCAGCAACTGGTCGCCGAACACGTCCACCCGCACGGTGTCCCCGTCCCGCACCTCGCCCGCCAGGATCTCCTTCGCGAGCTGGTCACCGATCGCCGTCTGCACCAGCCGCCGCAGCGGCCGCGCCCCGTAGCTGAAGTCCGGCTCCGGCTCGTCCATGGGCACGCCGAGGCGCGCCAGCCAGGCCAGCGCCTCGTCGCTGACCTCCAGCGTGAGCCGGCGCTCGGCGAGCCGTTCCTGCAGATGGGCGAGCTGGATGGCGGCGATGCGCTTGAGCTGGTCGCTGCCGAGGGCGTGGAAGACGACGAGGTCGTCGAGCCGGTTGAGGAACTCGGGGCGGAAGACCTTCCGCACCGTCTCCAGCACCCCCTCCCGCTTCTGCTCCTCCTTGATCATCGGGTCGACGAGGAAGGTGGAGCCGAGGTTGGAGGTGAGGATGAGGATGGTGTTGCGGAAGTCGACGGTGCGGCCCTGACCGTCCGTCAGCCGTCCGTCGTCCAGCACCTGCAGCAGGATGTCGAAGACCTCGTTGTGCGCCTTCTCCATCTCGTCCAGCAGGATCACCGAGTACGGGCGCCGCCGTACGGCCTCCGTGAGCTGTCCGCCCTCCTCGTACCCGACGTACCCGGGGGGCGCGCCGACCAGGCGGGAGACGGAGTGCTTCTCGCCGTATTCGCTCATGTCGATGCGGACCATGGCCCGCTCGTCGTCGAAGAGGAAGTCGGCGAGCGCCTTGGCCAGCTCGGTCTTGCCGACGCCGGTGGGGCCGAGGAAGAGGAACGAGCCCGTCGGCCGGTTGGGGTCGGAGATGCCGGCGCGGGTGCGGCGTACGGCGTCGGAGACGGCCCGTACCGCCTCGTCCTGGCCGATGAGGCGCCTGCCCAGCTCCTCCTCCATGCGCAGCAGCTTCCGGGTCTCGCCCTCCAGCAGCCGCCCGGCGGGGATGCCGGTCCAGGAGGAGATGACGTCGGCGATGTCGTCGGAGCCGACCTCCTCCTTGACCATCGTGTCCCGCTTGACCTCCTCCTCGACGGCGGACGCCTCCTCCAGCTCACGTTCGAGGGCGGGCAGTTCGCCGTAGAGGAGCTTGGAGGCGGTGTCCAGGTCGTTGTCGCGCCGGGCGCGCTCGACGGCGCCGCGCAGTTCGTCCAGCCGCTCCTTCAGCTCACCGACGCGGTTGAGGCCCTGCTTCTCCTTCTCCCAGCGGGCGGTGAGGCCGCGCAGCTCCTCCTCCTTGTCCGCGAGGTCGCGCTGCAGCCGCTCCAGCCGCTCGCGGGAGGCGACGTCGGACTCGTTCTTGAGCGCCAGCTCCTCCATCCGCAGGCGGTCGACGGCACGCTGCAGCTCGTCGATCTCGGTGGGCGAGGAATCGATCTCCATCCGGAGCCGGGAGGCGGCCTCGTCGACGAGGTCGATGGCCTTGTCGGGGAGGAAACGGGAGGTGATGTAGCGGTCGGAGAGGGTGGCGGCGGCCACGAGAGCGGAGTCGGCGATGGCGACCTTGTGGTGTGCCTCGTAGCGCCCCTTGAGGCCGCGGAGGATGGCGATGGTGTCCTCGACGGTCGGCTCGGCGACGAGTACCTGCTGGAACCGGCGCTCCAGGGCGGCGTCCTTCTCGATCCGCTCGCGGTACTCGTCGAGGGTCGTCGCGCCGACCATGCGCAGCTCGCCGCGGGCGAGCATGGGCTTGAGCATGTTGCCCGCGTCCATCGCGGACTCGCCGCCCGCGCCGGCGCCGACGACGGTGTGCAGCTCGTCGATGAACGTGATGACCTCGCCCTCGCTCTCCCGGATCTCGGCGAGCACGGTCTTCAGCCGCTCCTCGAACTCACCGCGGTACTTCGCCCCGGCGACCATGGCACCGAGGTCGAGCGCGACGAGCCGCTTGTTCTTCAGGCTCTCCGGTACGTCGCCCTTCACGATCCGCTGCGCGAGCCCCTCGACGACAGCGGTCTTGCCGACACCCGGCTCGCCGATGAGGACGGGGTTGTTCTTCGTACGCCGGGAGAGCACCTGCACGACACGGCGGATCTCCTGATCCCGCCCGATGACGGGATCGAGCTTGCCGTCGCGGGCGGCGGCGGTGAGGTCGGTGCCGAACTTGCCGAGGGCCTGGTACGTACCCTCCGGGTTCCTCGTGGTCACGCGCCGGTCGCCACGGATCTTCTCGAACGCCTGGACGAGCGCCCGGGCGCTCGCACCCTGCTTCCTCAGCAGCTCCTTGGCCGCCCCGCCCTCGGCGGCGACCCCGATGAGCAGATGCTCGGTCGACACGTACTGGTCGCCGAGCTTCTTCGCCCGGGCGGCGGCATCGGCGACGACAGCCAGCAACTCCCGGTTCGCCTGCGGCGGGGACACGGTGGCCCCCTGCACGCTGGGCAGCCCGCCGAGCAGCCGCTCGGCCCCGGACCGCACGGCCGCCTGATCGGCGTCGACGGCGGCCAGCAGGTCCTGAAGGTTCTCGTTGCCCTCCACTTCGAGCAGCGCGAGCAGCAGGTGCACAGGGGTGATGTCCGGATGCCCGCCGGACACGGCGCGGCTGTTGGCGCCGGCGATCGCTTCCTGGCTCTTGTTGGTCAGCTCCGCGTCCACTGCTGTGTGCTCCTCCTTGCCGGGGTGCCGGTCGTGGGTACGCCTCGGCCCGCGCCCGGCGTGCCTGAGGCTACGTAAGCTAAGTTGAGTCTACGACACTCAACCTGAACCCGGCACCGCCCGCCCGCGACCGCGACGCGACCGCCGCCCCCAAGCATGCGCGTCCGCGCACGCAAAAGCGGTGCCATCGCGGGGTTGCGTCCGCGATGGCACCGCTGGTGTGCCTTCGGGCGATCTGGACACGGGGGATACCGCCCGGTCAGGCACAGTGGGGGGTGATGCTCTCGCTATCAGGTACGCCGTCGGCTGCTACTGGCACGTGATCCTCTTCGCCAAGATTGACGAAGATCACGCCGCAGCGCACCACGCAGCGCACATAACGCCCCGACCTCCGGCGGAAGGCCTGGACGACCCCGCTTCCGTCACGCAGGATGGTGAGGGGCTCTCCGAGGAGGGCAACCGCCAACCTGTCTCCGGGACGGGGCACCGCCGTAGCGAGATCGACGGAGTGCCAATGGTTCTCCGTCTTTCGGCGGTGGTCTGGGTTCATCGTGATACCTGTGTCTGAGGAAGTCCTTGTCTGTCTGAGGTTGTCAATGTCCAGTCCCGGGCTAGCCCCAGGTCGGGTCCTGCTGCGCCGCCACTGCCGCCCGGCTCGCGTCCTGCTCGCTCGGACCGGCATCGGAGCCTGCACCAAAGGGACTTGCTATGACGCCGAGTACAGCCGCAGTCACGAATGCGACTGCCCACCGCGTAAGTCTTTTTGCCATTGGGAGTCCCGGCCTCCCTTGATTCCGCTTCCCACAGAAGAAGGTGCCTCACGCGAAGGCTGTTCACCACCTCTGCACTGCATCATGTTCCTGAATCACATCTTCCTGTGGGAAGGATAAATGGGTACAAATCAAGGCGAATCAGATCATCCTCACGGATACGTCGACCTCTGTGCCGCGAGTACGGAGCTCTACGCCCGCGCGCTGCGGGCCGGGCGCGTCTCCCGGTCGGAGGGCGAGAACGTGCCGTGCCTGATCGACTTGATGCTGCTCCTCCCCGACCCGGACGACGCAGGATGGCTCCGCCCCGTGCCTCCGACCGCCGCCCTGGCCAGGCTTGAACACCCCATTGAGCGCGAGATTCAGGAGCGCAGGGACCAGACTCTGGCACTGGCGGACGCGTTCGAGCCGTTCCTGTCCATCAGCCAGGGACGGACCACCGTCAGCAGCGCGATCACCGAGCTGACCGGAGTGACCAACATCGACGCGATCGTCGGCAGAGCGACGGCGGAGTGCGAGAAGGAACTCCTGACCGTCCAGCCCGGCGGGACCCGTCCGCCGGCTCTCCTCGACAAGGCCGTGGACCGCGTGCGTCCGCTGGTCGACCGCGGCGTACGCATCCGCAGCCTCTACCAGCACACCGCCCGGCACAACTACGGCCTGCTCGCCTACCAGGAGCGGGTCGGCAACGACCTCATGGAGTTGCGCACCCTTGAGGAACTGGTGGACCGCCTGATCATCATCGACCGGAAAGTAGCGTTTGTTCCCGCACACCGGGACCGGCCCGTCAAGTTGAACCGGGACACGGCGGTGGAGGTACGGCACCCCGGTCTCGTCGAGTACTTCGTCGGCGTGTTCCATCACCTGTGGCAGCTCGGGACACCCCTCGACGAAGACGTGCACTACGAGCATCCGGAGCCGGACGGAATAACCGGTGTCCAGCGCAGTATCGCCAAGCTGCTCGTCGAAGGGCACGTCGACGAGATCATCGCCGACCGGCTCGGAATGAACGTACGCACCTGCCGCGCCCACATCGCCAAACTCGCCACCGTCCTCGGCAGCAACGGCCGGGCCCAACTGGGCTACCTCATCGCCCGCTCCGGCATCCTCGACCAGTCCTGACCCGATCACCGCGCGCCAGGGAGTACACGGAGATGCACGCAGGTCACGATCACGACCACGGGCACAGCCTCCAGGAGCCCTGCCCGGCCGCCCGCGAGGCTTACGCCGTCGCCGTGCGAGACGGCCGAATAGCGGCCGCAGACGCGCGGCTCGTCCCGTGCCTGAACGACCTCGCCCTCCTCCATCCCGACCCCGACGCCCCGGAATGGCTGCTGCCGGTTCCCGCATCCGACGCCATGATGGGGCTTCTGGTCTCCCGGGAACGGGAGATCCGGGAGCGGCAGCAGCATGCGGCCGATCTCGCCAAGAGTTTCAGCCGGTTCATCGAAATCGACATGGAAGTCGCCTCCGGCAACGCACCGATCGTGGTGCTGGAGGGCCTCGGTACGATCAACACCGCGCTGGACATGGCGGTCGATGAGTGCACGCACGAACTGCTCACCATCCAGCCCGAAGCGACCACCCGCGGCGCCCGCGCCCTCGGGGAGGCCCTGCAACGGGTCCGCCCTCTCACCGAGCGCGGCGTACGGATGCGCACCCTCTACCAGCACGCGGCGCGTGAAGCTCCGATGACACTGGCCTACCTGCGGTTCGTCGGCCCGCAGCACGTCGAGGTCAGAACGCTCGAAGAGATCATCGAGCGCCTGATCATCGTCGACCGCCAGGTGGCCTTCCTGCCCGCCCGCCCCGACCGCCGGGTCGCGCTGGAACTCCGCCACCCGGGTCTCGTGTCCTACGTCGTCGGCGTCTTCGAGCAGTTCTGGCAACTGGCCACGCCCATGGAGGAAGCCGCATATACGGCAGCCACCCATGAGGGCATCACCGGCGTCCAGCACAGCATCGCCCGGCTCCTGGTCGAGGGACACCTCGACCAGAACATCGCGCGCCGCCTCGGCATGAACGTCCGTACCTGCCGCGCCCACATCGCCAAACTCGCGGGCATCCTCGGCAGCAGCAGCCGCACCCAACTCGGCTACCTCATCGCTCGCTCCGGCATCCTCGAAGAGACCTGAGAGAGACATGTCGCGCCCCCACCACACAACCGGTCTCTGCGCCCCGGGCAGGAAGCTCTACGCATCCGCTCTGCGCTCCGGCCGCATCTCCCACGAGGCGGCGGCTGTCGCGCCCTGCCTCGTCGACCGGGGCCTCTTACGTCCCGAGCCCGGCACCGACGACTGGCTGGTACCGACGCCTCCGATGCAGGCGCTCACCGGGCTCGCCAAGCCCCTGGAACGGGAACTGAGCGAGTACCGGCTCTTCGTGGCGGCGCTGGCCGACACCGTCGAGCGGGCGACGCCGGCCGGCCGGGGCGCCCCGGCCGCTGCCGCGTTCACCGTCTGGACAGGAAAGGAGCGCATCGACGCCGCACTCGTGCGGGCCCTGGAGGGCTGCACGGAGCAGTTCCTCGCCATCCAGCCGGCCAGCGGCAGGACCAACTGGAATGTCGCGGTGATGCGTGCCACCGCTCACCGCGTACGACGGATGAGCGAACGCGGCGTCTCCCAGCGGACCTTGTACAACCACACCTACCGGCACCACCCGGCTCAGCTCGCCTACCTGGACGAGCTGAGCGACACCGGTCTGGAGGTGCGCACCCTGGAGGAGATGCCCGAGCGGCTCCTCCTCGTCGACCGGGAAGTCGCCTTCGTCCCGGCCCAGCCCAACCGCGAGGTGGCGATCGAGATACGCCACCCGGGCCTGGTCTGGTTCCTGCGCACGGTCTTCGAGCATTTCTGGGAGCTGGGAGTCCCCTGGGAACACCGGCTCCCCGAACGCGACAGCCCTGAGGGGATCACGACAGTCCAGCGGAGCATCGCCCGGCTGCTCGTGGAGGGCCATCTCGACGAGGCCATCGCCCGCCGCCTCGGCATGAACGTCCGCACCTGCCGCGCCCACATCGCCCGGCTCGGCACGGCACTCGGCAGCGACAGCCGCGTCCAGCTCGGCTACCTACTCGCGCGCTCCGGCATCCTCGACGAGCCGTGACGGCTGGCGCACGCCTCGGTCGGGTCCGGGGGATGTCACAACACCGCCGCCCGAGGCGTCAGAGCGCGAAAGACCGCGGACACCCGCCGACCGCTCTGGGTACACCCAAGGAGACCTGGCAGCATGGACCACCCCCACCCCGAAACCGCCCTCTGCGACGTGGGCAGAAGGCTCTACGCCTCAGCGCTGCGGACCGGCCTGCTCTCCCGCGAGGCGACAGGTTCCGCACCGTGTCTGCTCGACCTGGGCCTCCTGCGCCGCGACCCCGGTGACCCCCACTGGCTCATCCCCGCACCGCCGTCCGAGGCCGTCGCCGACCTCGTCCGTCCGCTGGAGCGGGAGCTGTCCGAGTACCGGCGGTTCGCCACAGCCCTCGCGGACACGGTCGAACAGCTCACCACACCCACTCCGGACGGGGCGGCGCCGTCCCTGCTCACCGTCTGGAAGGGCAAGGAGCAGATCGAAGCCGCGCTGCTGCGCGCCCTCGACGACGGCACCGAGGAGTTCCTCGCGATCCAGCCCGCCGCCGGCCGGACCGACCGCACCGCCGAGAAGATCCGCGCGACCGCGCAACGTGTCCGGGAACTGCACGAACGCGGTATCACCCAGCGGACGCTGTACAACCACACCTACCGGCACCATCCCGCCACGCTCGCGTACCTCGACGCCCTCAAGGACACCGGCCTCGAAGTGCGCACCATGGAGGAGACCGCGGAGAGACTCCTCATCATCGACCGCGCCGTTGCGTTCGTGCCCGTCCAGCCCGATCGTGAGAAGGCGCTGGAGATCCGGCACCCCGGCCTGGTCTGGTATCTGGTCGGCGTCTTCGAGCGGTTGTGGCAGTTCGCCGTCCCGTGGGAGCACCGGGTCCGGTACCAGGACACCCCCGAGGGGATCACCGGCGTTCAGCTCAAGATCGCCCGGCTGCTCGTGGAGGGCCATCTCGACGAGGCCATCGCCCGCCGCCTCGGCATGAACGTCCGCACCTGCCGCGCCCACATCGCCCGGCTCGGCTCGGTACTCGGCAGCGACAGCCGCGTTCAGCTCGGCTACCTGCTCGCGCGCTCCGGGATCGTCGACGACGGCTGACCGCCGCCGGGTGTGCGGGCGGGGGAACGGAGACGCTGGTGCGCAGGAAGCCGGGAAGCGAACGCACCAGCGCTCCGTCCGAGGGGTACCGCTCGCGGGCTCTCGCCGGAGGCGGGGGCAGGTCGCCTCCGCCTTACCTGCGGGCACCGGACCCCATCATTCTGGAACGCGGCGGTCCTCGCCATTGTCTCTTGCGGCAACCCGGTCCGTGCCCGCCGCGACCGGCAGCAGGGACCGGCGGTGGCGGTCGGCGACCAGGGCGGCCTGGACCCGCGACTCCACGTTGAGCTTCCGGCAGATGCTGGTCAGATGGGCGCGGACCGTGCGCTCGGCCACGCCCAGTTGTGACGCCAGCCGGCGGTTGGTCGGGCCGTCGGCGAGCAGGAAAAGCACTTCTCGTTCCCGGTCGGAAAGCAGCGCGAGACCGACCGGCGTTGTGTGTCGCGTCGCGTTGGCCGAACCGTAAGAACTCACAGTATGAACTCCCGGACCACTGAGTCGGACGTGTACGACGTCCGGCGGCTTGCCCCTCGGTCTTCACCAGTACATTGGCCTACGGTCCGTATCAACTCCACCCGAACCGAGCATCATCTTCCTGATTTTCAGGATGATGAGGGTGTACATACCCCCTCGAAACGGACCTTCGGCGAGCGCCGCCGGTGGCCCGTGGCCGACCGCTATATCGTCTTTGCGCATGGAACCCGCAGCCGTCGGCGTCAGGCTCGCGTCGGCCGTCGTCGCGCCCCTCGTGCGGCGGCTGTTCCGCAGTGAGGGGCCCGGGGCGGGGCTGGCGGAGCGGCCGGTGCGGATGGCGGCGCTGGTGTCGTTCCGCGGCGAGCAGCGGGAGTTGACCGAGGGGGACCTGCGCGTGCTGGCGGAGGCGCTCGTACGGCGTGCGCTGCGCGGCACCGGCGGTGAGCACGGGCACGACGCCCCCGTTCCCGCCGGCGAGGCCGCGGCGGTCGCCGGCGCGCTGGCCCGCAGTCTCGCCGCCCTCGGCGACCTCGACCTCGACGACGTACAGGCCGTCCAGCTCGGCCCCGAGGCTCTCGCCCGCCGGCTGCGCAGGGCCGCCGCCCGAGGCGGCGCCCCCGTACGCGAGCTCTCCGCCGACGCCGCCCACTTCCACGACGCCCTCCTCGACACCGCCTGCCTGCACATCCTGCATTTCTTCAGCCAGCGCTCCACCTTCGTCGCCCGCACCCTCGTCGAGCAGTCCCGCCGCCAGGCCGACCAGATAGCCCGCCTCGACGCCCTCATCGCCCGCACGCCCCTCCCCGCCGCCCGGGACGCGGCCTTCGAGCGCGAGTACTCCGCCTACGTCGCCAAGAAGCACGGCAAGCTCACCATCTACGGCGTCGACCTCGCCGACTCCCCCGCGAAATGGCCCCTGGACGTGGCGTATCTGCGGCTGGAGGCGTCCGCCGAGCACCGCGTCGGCGCCTCGCCGGCCGCCCCCGACGGCTACGACTTCGCCGGCGGCGATCCCCTCCCCGACCCGGTGCTCCCCGCGGACCAGGCTCTCGCCACCTACGAGCGGGTCCTTCTGCGCGGCGCCGCCGGCTCCGGCAAGACCACCCTCGTGCAGTGGCTCGCCCTCTCCGCCGCCCGCGCCGGCACCGGCGCGGAACACGCCATGGACTACCTCACCGGCCGCGTCCCCTTCGTCCTGCCCCTGCGCACCCTCACCCGCCACGGCCAGCGCCTGCCCGTCCCGCGCGACTTCCTCTCCGCCACCGGCAGCCCGCTCGCCGGCGCGCAGCCCGACGGCTGGGAGCACCGCGTGCTCACCGCCCGCCGCGGGCTCCTCCTCGTCGACGGCGTCGACGAGGTCCCCCGCGCCGAACGCGACCGCGCCCGCCGCTGGCTCTCCGACCTCATCGACGCCTATCCGGGCAACCGCTGGCTCGTCACCTCCCGCCCCTCCGCCGTCGGCGAGGACTGGCTCGCCGCCGAGGGCTTCAGCGAGCTGACCCTCGCCCCCATGCGCCCCGCCGACCTCGCCCGCTTCATCGCCCGCTGGCACGCGGCCGTACGCACCGGCGACCCGGCGGCGGACGCCGCGCAGTTGGCGGCGTACGAACAGCAGCTCACCGCCGCCGTACGGCACACCTCCGACCTCGGCCGGCTGGCCACCAACCCGCTGATGTGCGGCCTCATGTGCGCCCTGAACCGCGCCCGCCGCGGCCACCTCCCGCGCGGGCGCAAGGAGCTGTACGAGGCCGCCCTGTCGATGCTGCTCACCCGCCGCGACCGCGAACGCGACATGGCCGTCCCCGACCTGCGCGAGGAGCCCCAGCTCCAGGTGCTCCAGCGGCTGGCGTACTGGCTGATCCGCAACGGCCGCACGGAACTGGACCGCGCCCGGGCGGAGCGCATCATCACCGACGCCCTCCCGGCGGTCCCGGAGGTCGCCGCCCTCGGCGACGCCGCGGCGGTCCTGGAGCACTTCCGCGACCGCAGCGGCCTCCTGCGCGAACCGGGCCCGGGTGCGGTGGACTTCGTCCACCGCACGTTCCAGGACTACCTGGGCGCCCGCGCGGCGGTGGAGGAGGGCGACATCGGCGTCCTGGCGGCGCATGCGGCGGACGACCAGTGGGAGGACGTCATCCGCATGGCGGTGGCGCAGGGCCGCCCGCGGGAGCGCGAGGAGATCCTGCGGGAGCTGCTGCGGGCGGCGGAGACCCGGGAAGGGGTCGAGGGGGTACGGATCCGCCTGCTGGCGGCGGCGTGCCTGGAGCACGCGGCGGAGCTGGCGCCCGCGGTGCGGGAGGCGGTGGAGCGGGCGACGGAGGCGCTGATCCCGCCGGCGACGACGCTGGAGGCACGGGCGCTGGGCGCGGCGGGCCCGCTGGTGCTGGAGCTGCTGCCGGGCCCGGAGGAGGCGGCGGACGACGAGACGGCGACCCTGGTCGCCGTCGCGGCGAGTTACGTGGAGTCGGACCGCGCCATCCCGTTCCTCGCCCGCTACGCCGCCCATCCCTCGCCGGCCGTGCGCCGCCAACTCGTCTGGGCATGGCAGCGCTTCGACACCGAGGAGTACGCGGACGAGGTCATCGCCCGCCTCGATCCGGACGAGCTGTACTTCACCGTCACCTCCGACGCCGGGCTACGGGCCCTGCGCCGGCTCGGCGGACGCCCGATGCTCGATGTGCGCGGCGGTCCGCTCGACCCCGCCGAGCTGCACGACGGCCTCGCCGCGACCCGCCTCACCAAGCTGATCATCCGCAGTCAGCACGGGCTGCGGGACCTGGAATTCCTGCGCGGCCAGGGCGAGCTGAGCGAGCTGCGGCTCACCGAATGTCTCGGCCTGCAGGACGCCCGGGCCCTCGCCGGCCTGCCGCTGCGCGCCCTGATCCTCGACGGGGTGCCGGGCCTCGCGGACAGCGCTCCCGGGCTGCTCGCCGCACTGCCGCGGCTGCAGTGGCTGTCCCTGTCGCCGGAGCGGACGCGCCTGGTCGATCTCGACGCGCTGCCGCCGCTGCCGGAGCTGGAGACCCTCAACCTGCTGACGGCCCGGACCTCCGGACTGCGCCCGCTGGCCCGGCACTCCCGGCTCGCCCAGCTCTACCTGGGCTGGCGCCACGAGGCCAGGAGGGACGACTGGCCGGCGCTCGCCGCTCTCCCCCGGCTCGAAGCGCTGCGGTCCCGGCCGGACCTGCCGACCGCCGCCCCCGCCGGCGCCACGCTGCCGGGTGTCCGGTCCCTGGGCCTGGTCGACGACCGCCCCGCGGACGAGGACGTCGTGGGCCGGCTGCCGCGGCTCTTCCCGCGGCTGGACCGCCTCGTCCTCGACCTGCCGGCGGGCAGCCGTCCCCTGGACCTCTCGCCGCTGGCCGGGATCGCCACCCTGCGTCAGGTCTCCCTGCGGGAGGACATGAGAAACCGCCACGCCGGGCTCCCACCCCACGTGGCGGTCACGTTCCTCGCCGACCGGGCCGGCGGCTAACCCCGCTTCTTCTTCGGCTTCCACACCACCAGCGCACTCGTCTGCTGCACCTGCTGGTACGGCACCAGGTCCCGCCGGTACGAGGCGTGCACCTGCGCCTCCCGCTGCGCCATCGCCGACGCCGCGCCGTCCAGCGCGTCCGTCAGCTCCGCGACCTTCGCCTGCAGCGCCGCGACCTGCGTCTCCAGCTCGATGATCCGCTTGATCCCGGCCAGGTTGATGCCCTCGTCCTGGCTCAGCGACTGGACCTGCCGCAGCAGCGCGATGTCCCGCGCCGAGTAGCGCCGGCCGCGCCCGGCCGTGCGGTCCGGGGAGACCAGGCCGAGGCGGTCGTACTGGCGGAGGGTCTGCGGGTGGAGGCCGGAGAGTTCGGCGGCCACGGAGATGACGTAGACCGGCGTCTCCTCGGTCAGCTCGTACGGGTTGCGGCCGCGGGGGCCCCGTCCGCCGTTCCTGCCGTCCATCGTCGTCAAGCTCCCTTCGCGGCCTTGAACAGCTCCGCGCGCGGGTCCGCGCCCGCGGTCGCCTTCCGGTACGACTCCAGTGCCTCGCGCGCCGGGTCGTCCGTCTCCTTCGGTACCGCCACCTCGACGGTGACGAGCAGGTCCCCGCGGGTGCCGTCCTTGCGGACGGCGCCCTTGCCGCGGGCGCGCATCGTACGTCCGTTGGGCGTGCCCGGCGGCAGCTTCAGGGTGACCGGCGGGCCGCCGAGCGTGGGCACCTTGATGTCCCCGCCGAGGGCCGCCTCCGGGAACGTGACGGGGACCGTCACCAGCAGGTTGTCGCCCTTGCGGCCGAAGACCGGGTGGCCGTCGACGTGCACGACGACGTACAGGTCGCCGCCGGGGCCGCCGCGTTCGCCCGGGCCGCCCTTGCCGCGCAGCCGTATCCGCTGCCCGTCCTGCACCCCCGCGGGGATGCGGACCTGCATGGTGCGGGACGACTTGGCGCGGCCGCTGCCCTTGCAGACGTCGCAGGGGTCCTGGGCGATGAGCCCGCGGCCCTTGCAGTCCACGCACGGGTCGGTGAGCGAGAAGCCGCCACCGCCGCCGCGGGAGACCTGGCCGGTGCCCACGCAGGTCGGGCAGACCCGGGGGGAGCCGTTCTTGTCACCCGTGCCGGCGCACGTCTTGCAGGGGGCCGACGACGACATCCGCAGCGGCACCGTGGCGCCCTCGATGGCCTCCGTGAAGCTGAGCGTGACCTCCGATTCGATGTCCTGGCCGCGGCGCGGCTGGGTACGCCCGCCGCTGCCGCGGTTGAACAGCCCGCCGAAGACGTCGCCCAGCCCGCCGCCGAAGCCGCCGGTGGTGGTCTGGCCGCCGCCGCCCGGACCCGAGCCGCCGAAGAGGTCGCCGAGGTCGAAGTTGAACGAGCCGTTGCCGCCCCCGCCCGGACCCGGACGGAAGCCGCCGTTGCCGAAGAGGGTGCGCGCCTCGTCGTACTCCTTGCGCCGCTGGGGGTCGCCGAGCACGTCGTTGGCCTCGGAGACCTCCTTGAAGCGCTCCTCGGCCGCGGCGTCACCCTTGTTGGCGTCCGGGTGGTACTGCCGGGCGAGCTTGCGGTACGCCTTCTTGATCTCGGCCTCGGTGGCGTCCTTCGGGACGCCGAGAACCTTGTAGTAGTCCTTCTCGATGAAGTCCTTCGTGCTCATTCCCGGCGTCCCTCCTCTCGTCCCTCGGCTGCTACGGCGTCACCCCTCGTCCGGGCCACCGCTGTCCGTCTCTCCCCTGCCGGACTCGCCCTTCGCGGATCCGGAGGCGTCCGGGCCGCCGGCGTCCGCGGAGCCGGCGGACTCCGGTCCGCCGTCGTCCGTGTCGGCCTGGTTCTCGTCCGGCTTCTCGCCCTCCTTGGCCTGCGACCCCGACGACGCGCCCGGCTGCGGCTCCGCCACGGCGACCCGCGCCGGTCGGATCGTACGCTCGCCGATCCGATACCCAGGCTGGAGAATCTGCACGCACGTCGTCTCGGAGACATCCGGCGAGTAGCTGTGCATCAGCGCCTCGTGGATCAGCGGGTCGAAGGGCTCGCCCTCCTTGCCGAACTGCATGAGGCCCATCTTGGCCACGACGGTCTCCAGCGACTCGGCGACCGACTTGAACCCGCCGACCAGCTCCTCGTGGTCCCGGGCCCGGCCGATGTCGTCGAGGACCGGCAGCAGCTCGGTGAGCAGGTTGGCGTTCGCGATCTCCTTGACCGCGACCCGGTCCCGCTCCACCCGCCGGCGGTAGTTCTGGTACTCCGCCTGCAGCCGCTGCAGATCCTTCGTCCGCTCGTCGAGCGCCTTGCGGGTCTCCTCCAGACGACCTGCAAGTGAGCTGTTCGCGTCCCCGTCCCCGGAGGCACCGGGCCCGGTTCCCTCGGCGCGCCGTGCGCCGGCGGGCGAGCCGCCCGCCCCGTCCGGGCCGCCCTGCTGCGCCTCCGCTGTCTGTGCGTCGGTGGGGACGTCGGGCTTCTCCTCGAAGCCCGGGGTCTCCTCCGTCACGCGGCACCGTCCTTAGGCTTGTCGTCGTCCACGATCTCGGCGTCGACGACGTCGTCGTCGCCGCCGGCGGGCGCATCCTTCTGCGCCTGCTGCGCGCCCTCGCCGCCGGCCGCGGCGCCGCCGGACGCCTGGGCGTCCGCGTAGAGCGCCTGGCCGAGCTTCTGGCTGGTGGCCGCGGCCTTCTCCGTCGCCTCGCGGATCGCCGCGGTGTCCTCGCCCTTCAGCGCCTCCTTGAGGTCGGCGACCGCGGCCTCGACCTCGGACTTCACGTCGCCGGGCACCTTGTCCTCGTTGTCCTTGAGGAACTTCTCGGTGGTGTAGACGACCTGCTCGCCCTGGTTGCGGGTCTCGGCCGCCTCGCGGCGCTTGTGGTCCTCCTCCGCGTACTGCTCGGCGTCGCGCATCATGCGCTCGATGTCGTCCTTCGGCAGCGCGGAGCCGCCGGTGACGGTCATCTTCTGCTCCTTGCCCGTGCCGAGGTCCTTCGCGGCCACGTGCATGATGCCGTTGGCGTCGATGTCGAACGTGACCTCGATCTGCGGCACGTTCCGCGGGGCCGGCGGCAGGCCGGTCAGCTCGAACATGCCGAGCTTCTTGTTGTACGCCGCGATCTCGCGCTCGCCCTGGAAGACCTGGATCTGCACCGACGGCTGGTTGTCCTCGGCCGTGGTGAAGGTCTCGGAGCGCTTCGTCGGGATCGTGGTGTTGCGCTCGATGAGCTTGGTCATGATGCCGCCCTTGGTCTCGATGCCGAGGGACAGCGGGGTGACGTCGAGCAGCAGGACGTCCTTGACCTCGCCCTTGAGCACGCCGGCCTGGAGGGCGGCGCCGACGGCGACGACCTCGTCCGGGTTGACGCCCTTGTTGGCCTCCTTGCCGCTGGTCAGCTCCTTGACCAGCTCGGCGACGGCCGGCATACGGGTGGAGCCGCCGACGAGGACGACGTGGTCGATCTCGCTCAGCTCGATCCGGGCGTCCTTGATGACGTTGTGGAACGGCGTCTTGCAGCGCTCCAGGAGGTCCTGGGTGAGCTGCTGGAACTGCGCCCGGGTCAGCTTCTCGTCGAGGTGCAGCGGGCCCTCGGCGGAGGCGGTGATGTACGGGAGGTTGATCGTCGTCTCGGAGGACGAGGACAGCTCGATCTTCGCCTTCTCAGCGGCCTCGCGGAGCCGCTGCAGCGCCATCTTGTCCTTGGCCAGGTCCACGCCGTGGCCGTTCTGGAACTGCTTGACCAGGTAGTCGACGACGCGCTGGTCCCAGTCGTCACCGCCGAGGTGGTTGTCACCGTTGGTGGCCCGGACCTCCACGACGCCCTCGCCGATCTCCAGCAGCGAGACGTCGAAGGTGCCGCCGCCGAGGTCGAAGACCAGGATGGTCTGGTCTTCCTTCTCCATGCCGTAGGCGAGGGCGGCCGCGGTGGGCTCGTTGACGATGCGCAGGACGTTCAGGCCCGCGATCTCGCCGGCCTCCTTGGTCGCCTGGCGCTCGGAGTCGTTGAAGTACGCCGGGACGGTGATGACCGCGTCGGTCACCTTCTCGCCCAGGTACGCCTCCGCGTCCCGCTTCAGCTTCTGCAGGATGAACGCGGAGATCTGCTGGGGGGTGAACTCCTTCTCGTCGATCGGCTGCTTCCAGTCGGTGCCCATGTGGCGCTTGACCGACCGGATGGTCCGCTCGACGTTGGTGACCGCCTGGCGCTTCGCCACCTCGCCGACGAGCACCTCGCCGTTCTTGGCGAAGGCGACGACGGACGGCGTGGTCCTGGCGCCCTCGGCGTTGGTGATGACGCTGGGTTCACCGCCCTCGAGAACACTGACGACAGAGTTCGTCGTGCCCAGGTCGATGCCGACCGCACGTGCCATGTTGTCTATCCTCCGGATCAGATGCTCTGCCTTGAGCTGGTCAGGCTCAAGAGTGCCATGGCGACCACGCCGGGCGCAATTCACCTGAGCCTCGCCCACTCAAGTTTTGTGCGTCACCGCAGGTGGGGGCAGGTTCTCCGGCTGCGGGCCGAGGGGCGCGGCGCCGCCGGAAGCGCGACGCACATCACCGGCCGGGCGGCTTCAGAGGGCCGGGGAGACCCGGGTACCCTCAGGCGGAGAAGCGGTAAGTTACCGCTTAGTAGTAGCTGGGTAGGCCCAGTACGGGGCATGCAGCGGTACGTACACGGCAGACGGTACGCACGCGGCGGTCCCGGTACGCAGACTTCCCGAGCAGACACAGAGCAGACACGCAGAGCAGACTGGCCGAGGAGCCCTCCATGCAGCTCACCGCCATCGTCGTATCGCTGGTGATCACCGCGGTCGGCACCGCGCTCTTCTCGCGCGCCATCGGGCAGATCATCGGCTTCGTCAAGCTCGGCAAGCCCCTGCCCGCCGGCAGCCGCACGAACGACCCGGTCGCGCGCAGCATCACGCTGACCAAGGAGTTCCTCGGCCACACCCGGATGAACCGCTGGGGCGTCATCGGCTTCGCCCACTGGTTCGTCGCCATCGGCTTCCTCACCCTGGTGCTGACCCTCGTCAACGCCTTCGGGCAGGTGTTCGTCGCCGACTGGCTGCTGCCGGTGATCGGCGACTGGATCGTCTACGAGATGTACGTGGAGTTCCTGGCCCTGATGACGACGATCGGCATCGCCACGCTGATCGTGATCCGGCAGCTCAGCCTGCCGTCGCAGGCCGGCCGCAAGTCCCGCTTCGCGGGCTCCACGATGTGGCAGGCGTACTTCGTCGAGTACGTCATCCTCGTCATCGGGATCTGCATCCTGGTGCTGCGCGGGCTGGAGGGCTCGCTGCACCACGTCGACGGCTACGAGGCCGCGTACTTCGTGTCGTACCCGATCACCGCCGCGGTCGACGGGCTGAGCACCGGCACCGTCCAGAACCTCGTCTACCTCGTCGCGATGATCAAGATCTCGGTCTCCTTCATCTGGGCGACCGTCCTCGGCCTCAACTACACGATGGGCGTGGCCTGGCACCGCTTCCTCGCCTTCCCCAACATCTGGTTCAAGCGCAACGCCGACGGCGCGGTCGCCCTCGGCGCGCTCCAGCCGATGGTCTCCGGCGGCAAGCCCATCGACTTCGAGACCGTCTTCGACGACGAGGACGGCGAGGAGACCGTCTTCGGCGTCAGCCAGGTCGAGCACTTCTCCTGGAAGGGCATCCTCGACTTCTCCACCTGCACGGAGTGCGGGCGCTGCCAGTCGCAGTGCCCGGCCTGGAACACCGGCAAGCCGCTGTCGCCCAAGCTGCTCGTCATGTCGCTGCGCGAGCACGCCGCCGCCAAGGCGCCGTACCTGCTCGCCGGCGGCGGCAAGTCGGCCGAGGGCGAGGAGAAGGCCACCGCCGAACAGCTCGCGGACGTACCGGCCGACGCGCTCGCCGAGGCGGAGCGCCCGCTGGTCGGGACCGCCGCGGAGCAGGGCGTCATCGACCCCGACGTGCTGTGGTCGTGCACCACCTGCGGCGCGTGCGTCGAGCAGTGCCCGGTCGACATCGAGCACGTCGACCACATCGTCGACATGCGCCGCTACCAGGTGATGATCGAGAGCTCGTTCCCCTCCGAGGCGGGCACCATGCTGAAGAACCTGGAGAAGAAGGGCAACCCCTGGGGGCTCGCCAAGAAGCAGCGCCTGGAGTGGACCAAGGAGCTGGCGGCGGACACGGGCATCGAGATCCCGGTCGTCGGCAAGGACGTCGAAGATCTCTCCGAGGTCGACTACCTGTACTGGGTCGGCTGCGCCGGCGCGCTGGAGGACCGGGCGAAGAAGACCACCAAGGCGTTCGCGGAGCTGCTCCACATCGCCGGCGTGAAGTTCGCGATCATGGGCGGCGACGAGAAGTGCACCGGCGACTCGCCGCGGCGCCTGGGCAACGAGTTCCTCTTCCAGCAACTGGGCGAGGAGAACGTCGCGATGCTCAACATGGCGTTCGGTGAGGACGAAGAGGAAGGGGTGACGGTCGAGAAGGCGAAGAAGAAGATCGTCGCCACCTGCCCGCACTGCTTCAACACCATCGCCAACGAGTACCCGCAGCTCGGCGGGGACTACGAGGTCATCCACCACACGCAGTTGCTCCAGCACCTCGTGGACGAGGGCCGGCTGGTCCCGGTGACGCCGGTCGAGGGGATCATCACGTACCACGACCCCTGCTACCTGGGCCGGCACAACAAGGTCTACACGCCGCCGCGCGAGATCATCGCCAAGGTCCCGGGCGTACGGAACGAGGAGATGCACCGGCACAAGGAGCGCGGTTTCTGCTGCGGCGCGGGCGGCGCACGCATGTGGATGGAGGAGCGCATCGGCAAGCGGATCAACGACGAGCGCGTGGACGAGGCGCTCTCGCTGAACCCGGACATTCTGTCCACGGCGTGCCCTTTCTGCCTCGTGATGCTTACGGACTCCGTAAACGGCAAGAAGAACGCGGGAACGGCAAAGGAGTCGCTGGCCGTCGTGGACGTGGCGCAGCTCCTGCTCGACTCGGTGAAGACGCCGGCGGAGGAGCCGCCCGCGGACGGCGCCGCGGCGGCGGAGAGCGAGCCGGAGCCGCAGCCGGCGACCTAGCAGGGGAGCAGTACGCGGTACGGACGACGGCACCGCGGGACGCCACAGGCAACCCCCCACGGCGGCCGGCCCCGTGAGCCATACGGGGTCGGCCGTGGGGGTGTTGGCGCAAGCGTTGGTACAACCATCGCGGTGCGGAGCGTGTCGTATGACGCGGGAGTGAACGCAACCCGCTCGTCAGGCCGTCGCCGGAAGGACCCCCCATGCGCATCCGCACCCTCGCCGCCCTCACCGTCTGCCTGGCCGCCGCCGGCACCGCCGCCGTGACCGCCCAGGCCACAGGCGCGGAGGAGCCGGACGGCGGGGCACGCGCGGTGCCGGCCGGCACGGCCGCCGCCCCGGGCGTCGCCGACGCCCGTACCGTACGGACCGACTTCAACGGCGACGGCTACCCCGACCTCGCCACCGGCGCCCCCGGCGGCACCGCCGGCGGCCACGCCGAGGCCGGCTACGTCCTCGTCAGCTACGGCTCCGCGGACGGCATCGGCGCCGCGGAGTCCACGGTCCTCGGGCAGCACACCGCCGGCGTCCCCGGCGACCCCGGCGAGGGCGACCGCTTCGGCGACCGGCTCGCCGCCCGCGACCTCGACGGCGACGGGCTCACCGACCTCGCCGTCGCCGCCCGCGCCGAGGACGGCGCGGACGGCGACTGGAGGGGCTCCGTCACCGTCCTGTGGGGGCGCGAGGGCGGCCTGACCGGCGCCGGCGCCACGCGCGTGCAGGTGCCCGGGGGCGGTGGTCTCGGGCACGACCTGCACGCCGGCGACTTCGACGGCGACGGCGTGGGCGACCTGCTGGTGCCCAACACCCGCAGCGACAGCGCCGAGGCGTACAGCGTGCTCTTCGGCCCGTTCAGCCGCGAGGGCGTGCCCGCGCGCGAGAGCGCGCTGATCGAGATGAAGCCGGAGGACACCATCGACGGCATGGCCGTCGGGGACGTCACCGGCGACGGCGCCGACGACCTGGTGGCGTTCTTCAGCTACCAGGGCAACGCCGAGGGCGGCTGGTTCTGGCAGGGCGGCCCCGACGGGCCGACGCGGGGCGTCGACGACGCCGAGCTGCCCAACGGCGGTTCGCCGACGATCGGCGACTTCGACGGCGACGGCAAGGGTGACCTCGCGTACCGCTCGATCGGCGTGAGCGTCGAGGACTTCCCCTACGACGAGGGCACGGTCAAGGTCGTCTACGGCACCGCGAACGGCCCCAGCGAAACGCGGCGCCAGACCTTCACCCAGGACACCCCCGGCGTCCCCGGCACCGGCGAGCGCGGCGACCAGTTCGGCGCGCGGCTCGACACGGGCGACGCCAACGGCGACGGCTTCGCCGACCTCGCCGTGGGCGTGCCGTACGAGGCCATCGGCAGCAAGCAGGCCGCGGGCGCCGTGGTGCTGCTCAAGGGCGGCTCCGGCGGGCTGACGGCCGCCGGAGCGCAGGCGTTCCACCAGGACACGTCCGGCGTGAAGGGCGTGGCGGAGGCCGGAGACCGGTTCGGCGCGGCGCTGGCGTTCGGGGACGTCACGGACGACGGGCGGGCGGAGCTGGCGGTGGGTGCGCCGTTGGAGAACGGGACGGGCGCGATCTGGTCGCTGCGCGGCGCCGCGGGCGGGCTGACGGCGACGGGGTCGGTGGCGTTCAGCCCGGACAACTTCGAGGGGCCGGGGACGGGTGCGGGTGCCCGGTTCGGCGCCGGGTTCGCGGACGAGGACGCGGGTCACTACCTGAGCGGCGGGGAGTGACCGGCCGTCCCGCCGGGCCGGCAGGAACCCGCTGAACAGGGGTCATTGCGCAACAAGTGCGGAAGAACGTACGCGGGCGCGGTCCGGCTGCTGCGCGGGTCGGCCGACGGGCTGACCACGGGCGGGGTACAGCACGTCAACCAGGACACCGCCGGCGTCCCGGGCGCCGCCGAGGACGGCGACCTCTTCGGCGCCGGCGTCAAGCTGCACGACGCCGGCCGCGACGGCCGGTCGGGCCTTGTCGCGGGCGCGCCGGGCGAGAACGCCGGGCACGGGTACGCATGGGTGCTGCAGTCCGGCGGCGGCGGGCTGACGGCGGACGGGTCGTGGACGTTCAACGGGGCGTCGGTGGGCGCGAACGGGACGAACGCGACGTTCCCGGAGACGATCGCGGAGTAGTGGGCGGGGCGTCGTCCCCACAGGCGGAATGACATCTTCTGTCGCCGTATCAACCAACTAGCCGTATTCATACAACCTTTGGCCGGAGTCGGGGGTCTTCTGATCACCGACTCCGACCGCTTGTCCGGGAGCTGCCGCATGCACCACCGACTCCGCACCACCCTCGCCGCCGCGACCGCGGCCGCCCTCTCCGGCGGTCTGCTCGCCGCGTCCTCCGCCGCCGGCGCCGGGGCCGCCGAACCGCCCGGCCCGGTCGTCGACTTCAACGGCGACGGGATCCGCGACGTCGCCGTCTCCGCACCGCAGGCGTACGTCGCCGGGGTGAGGGGCGCCGGCCAGGTCGTCGCCCATTACGGCACGGAGAACGACGGCACCGTCGCCGGTATCTCCGGCAGCCGCGCCAAGCGGCTCAGCCAGCACAGCGCCGGCGTCCCCGGCACCGCCGAGGACGGCGACGGCTGGGGCGGCTGGACCGCGCCCGCGGACTTCGACGGCGACGGGTACACCGACCTCGCCGTCGCCGCCCCGGGAGAGGCGGTCGGCGGCGACCTCCTCGGCGGCACCGTGCAGCTCCTGTGGGGCGGTCCCGACGGCCTCGCCGGCGGTACGACGCTGCCCGACCCGCGCCCGGACGAGCACGACCTCTTCGGCCGCGGGCTGGCGGCCGGGGACTTCAACGGCGACGGCGCGACGGACCTCGCCGTCGCCTCCACGAGTTCGTACGTCGACGTCTTCGAGGGCGGCTTCGGCCGGACGAAAGGCGACCACGGCGGGTGGTACACGTTCGACGCGCAGCTCCAGCACGGGAAGATCTGGGGCCCCTCGGACCTGGCCGCCGGCGACGTCAACGGCGACGGCTCGGACGACCTCGTCGTCGACGGCTCCAAGCACGAGACCAACGCCGCCACCTACACCCCGGGCTCCGATCGCGGCCTGACCATCCCCGAGACGTCGCTCAGCGGCGGCGACTCGACCGTCATCGGGGACGTCGACGGCGACGGCTACGACGATGTCATCACCGGCCAGGCCGAGGAGAGCGGGCCCGCCACCGACCCCCTGCCGGGCGGCAAGATCAGCATCACCCGCGGCTCGGTCCACGGCCCCGCGCACACCACCGTCCTCAGCCAGGCCAGCCCCGGCGTGCCCGGGACGGCGGAGCCCGGCGACTCCTTCGGCGGCGAGCTGGCCCTCGGCGACGCGGACGGCGACGGGCACCTGGACCTGGCCGTCGCCGCGGCGAACGAGAACCTCGGCGGCGTCGAGTCCGCCGGCACCGTCGCGGTGCTCCGGGGCGCGGCGGACGGCTCGGGCATCGGCGGCGCAGGCGCGACGCTGGTCCACCAGAACGCCCCGGGCGTCCCCGGAAGCAACGAAACCCGCGACCGCTTCGGCACCGCGCTCCTCCTCGCCGACCTCAACGGCGACGGCTTCGACGACCTGACGGTCGGCACGGCCGGCGAGAACGACGGCAACGGCGCCGTCTACGCCCTGCGCTCGGACGCCGCGGGGATCGCGGCGGACGGGGCGGTGGGGATCTACCCGTCGTCGGTGGGGATGCCGACGACGGGCAGGCCGGGGTACGGGTCGGAGACCGCCGGCTGACGGCGTCACCCCGCCGCAGAGACGGCCAGGGCCCGGACCTCCCCCGGCCGGGCCCTGGCCCACACCCGGGGCGCCTGCCCACACCCGCCCGCCCCGACGAGGGCACCCGAGCCCGCGGCACCCGGCCCACGCTCCCGGCTCACGCCCCACGCGCCCCGCCCGGGTCCCACGCCCCCGCCCGCGTCCCCCGCCTTCCCGCCCGCCCCCGGCCCGTAAGGCGGATCCCCTACGGGACGTACCGTCGTGGCCGTAAACATCCCCCGTATTCCCGGGGCCCGGTGACCTCGGCGGGCAAGACCAGGTACGTTCGATCGCGTGGCAGGATTCAGAAGGGGCCGGGGACACCAGCCCCACGGCAGTCGGCAGCAGGGCCCGCCCCAGGGCGGCCCCCCGCCCTACGGCGGACCGCGGTACGGCGGTCCCCCGCCGCCGCACGGGCAGGGACAGGGGCAGCCGTACGGCGGCCAGTGGCAGCAGCCCCGCGGCAGCCACGGCGCGGGCCCCGAGTACTACGCCGGCGGCCACGACCCGTACGCCGCCGACCGCCCCGGCAACACCCAGCCGTACGGCGTCGGCGTCGGCCCCGGCGACTACGGCCCGTACCACGACGGTGACGTCTACCGCGCCGGCGAGGCGGCGGCCCCGCCCGTAGGCCCGCGGCTGCACTGGAAGGACCTGCTCAGAGGGATCGTCTTCCACTCCAGCCGCACGTTCTGGCAGATGCGGGACCACAGCATGTGGGGCCCCGCGCTGACCGTCAGCTTCCTCTACGGCCTGCTCGCGGTCTTCGGCCTGGAGCAGGCGCGCGACGAGGTGCTCAACTCCACGATCTCCGCGAGCATCCCGTGGATCATCGCCACGGGCATCGCCGTGACGCTCAGCGGCCTGGTGATGGGCACGGTCACGCACACCCTCGCCCGCCAGATGGGCGGCGCGGGCGCGCTGGCGCCGACGGTGGGGCTGGCGATGCTGATCGTGGCGATCACGGATGCGCCGCGGCTGGTGGTCGCGATGTTCGTCGGCGGCGAGGCCCCGTTCGCGCAGGGCGTGGGCTGGCTGACGTGGCTGGCGGCGGGCGTGCTGCTGACGTCGATGGTGAGCAAGTCGCACGACCTGCCGTGGCCGCGGGCGCTGGGGGCGTGCTCGATCCAGTTGGTGGCGCTGCTGGCGCTGTTCAAACTGGGCACGCTCTGACGCGGACCCCGGCGCCGGGCGAAGACGCGGCCCCCGCGTCAGACGACGGTGCGGTGAAAGTTGAGGTACGAGCGCGAAGGCGTGGGCCCGCGCTGCCCCTGGTACCGGGAGCCGTACTTCGCCGATCCGTAGGGGTGCTCCGCGGGTGAGCTGAGCCGGAACATGCAGAGCTGCCCGATCTTCATGCCCGGCCACAGCTTGATGGGCAGCGTGGCGACGTTGGAGAGCTCCAGCGTCACGTGCCCGCTGAAACCGGGGTCGATGAAGCCGGCGGTGGAGTGCGTGAGCAGCCCGAGCCGCCCGAGGCTGGACTTGCCTTCGAGCCGGGAGGCGATGTCGTCGGGCAGGGAGATGACCTCGTACGTCGAGGCCAGCACGAACTCCCCCGGGTGCAGGATGAAGCACTCGTCGCCCTCGGGCTCCACGAGCCGCGTGAGGTCGCTCTGTTCGACGGCGGGGTCGATGTGCGGATAGCGGTGGTTCTCGAACACCCGGAAGTAGCGGTCGAGGCGTACGTCCACGCTGGAGGGCTGGATCATTGCGTCGTCGAAGGGCTCGATCCGTACCCGCCCGGCGTCGACTTCGGTCCGGATGTCCTTGTCAGAGAGCAGCACGCCCCGACCCTACCGGCTGCCCTCCCGGCTACCGCGTCTCGCCCTTACCCACCGGCACGACGTTCCGCAGCCGCGCACACCGCGGACACCGCACGAGCCCGCCGGACCCGATCCGCCGGGCCGCACCGACGTTCTGCATCGGCAGCGAGGCGGTGCTGAAGACGTGCCCTTCGGCACATCGGACGACGGTGGTCTTCATCAGACTCCTTCCCGTAACGCAACAAAAGCCACACTACGGGACCAACCCCCCACCACCCCACGCCACCCCCACCCACCGTAGACCCCAACTCCCGCCCCCACCCCCCACATCCACACCGCCACACGAAGCAACCCCCCGGCGACCTCGCCGGGGGGCACGGATACGGTAGAGTGGCAGCGCAGCGCCCTTCGGGGCGTCTTACGCGGGCGTAGTTTAATGGTAGAACATGAGCTTCCCAAGCTCAGAGCGCGGGTTCGATTCCCGTCGCCCGCTCCACGACAAACCCCCAGGCCAGAAGCCCGGGGGTTGTTTGCTGGGCGGGGTCAGCGCAGGTCCGCGTGCCAGATCCGTGCCACATGGGACCGTCGGTCGCTCGCACAGTGATCTCGCAACGGACACCCCCAGGAGCACGCCCTCCGCGTGTGCTCCCACGACGCAGTCGGTGGCCTCCACCTCCACCCCGTCGGGCCCCTCGCCCGCCTCTACCGACTCCAGACCCTTGTCGAGCAGCGACGCCGCGCCCTCCCGCTGGAGTTGAACCCCAGAGGACCGCACCCCGCATCCAAGATCACCCGCCCCGCCGGCCCTTCGCGCGAGCGGGTGCTCCAGCGCTACCCGCTGGAGATCCACCGCCGCCTGGGCCGTTACTACCGGCTGGGCAACCTCTGGGCGGACCTCCAGACCAAGCCCGCCTTCACCTCGTTCCTCAGCCGCCGCATCGTCACCTCGCCCGCCGCCATGCGGTACCTGACGCGCCTGCTGGTGAACGTGACCGACGACGGCAACGGCCGGGACACGCCCGACCGCGTCGTCAACGCACTGGTACGCGCCGTCCCGGCGCAGGTCCCCCGCAAGCGGCGGTGATCACGCCCTCCTGTCTTGGAGCCCTCCGGGTCTGGCCGGAGTGGTGCACGGCGGGCGCACGAAGCAGGATCAGGGACGGGACCGCCAACAGGACGAACACGGCCCTGAGAGCGATGGCGTACACCCGCGTCTCGGCGACCGCCGTGCCGCCGGGCGCCGCCGGCACGAACGGCGAGGTGATCGGCACCGGACCTGGCGGCGACGAACACCGCCTCGCCCTCTCCTCGACCGCCTGCTGCACCTCCGTGTCCAGGTCGTCGAGCTTGTCGAGGTGGGCTTCGGCCATCTCGCGTCTGATCGATGTTCAGGTGCTCGACCCCACCACATTGCGGCCCGATTCCTGCGGGCCCGGTCCTGTTGCGTACGCCAGTGGGGGTGCGATCGCCTGCACGTCGGCGCCTTCGCCGACCCACAGGCCGATGAACAGCGCGGCGGTCGCTTCCAGGAGGCCCGCTCGGTCGAGGCCACCGCCTGCCACGGGCCGGCAGCCGGCGTCCCGCACCAACGCACGCACCTGCGCCAGCGCCGCTTCGTCGTCCCCGCAGACCGGAACGGCCAGCCGCCGCCCGTCGAAGACGGGCGGCGCCATGCGCCACACATCCTCGTGACAGAGATTGAACGCCTTGACGACCTGCGCTCCTGGCGCCGCCGCAGCCAACTGCTCAGCGGCAGAACTGCCGCCGGGCGTCAGCAACCGGAAGCCCGGCCCGACCGGATTGGAACAATCAATCAGTGCCTTGCCGTCCAGGGCGGCCCGCAGTTCCCGCACCACCTCTGCTCCCGCGCCGAAGGGCAGCGCGGCCAGCACCACCTCACCGAACTCGGCCGCGGCATCCAGACCGGCAGGCTGAGCACCGTCCCCGATCCGCGCCGCGAGCCGCTCCGCCTTGGTCATATCCCGTCCCCCGATGGCCACGTCATGGCCGGCTCGCGCCCAGTGGGTGGCAAGCGCGTCCGCCATGTTGCCCGTCCCCAGCACACCGATTCTCATCGCGCGGTTCCCTCCCAGGACTGCTTCTGCTTCGACCGTCACGACGACGCTATGGGGCTTGTCGGGCACCATGTGGTACGTGACCACCGACCCTCTCCTCGCCGACTGCCGCGCCCGCCTGGCCTTCGACCTGCTGTCCAACACCTGGAACGCGGTCGTGCTCTGGGCGCTGCGCGAAGGCCCTCGGCGCCCGGTCGACCTGCGCGCACAGATCGGGGGTATCAGCTCCAAGGTCCTCACCGAGACACTGCGGCGCCTGCAGTTCAACGGGCTCGTCCACCGCCAGGCACACCCCGGGGCGGCACCACCGCGGGTCGACTACCAGCTCACCGCACTCGGCCGTTCCTTGCTGGCGCCCATCGACGCCGTCGGTGCCTGGGCGTTCGAGCACGGAGACGACGTCATGGCTGCGCAAGAAGCCCACTGCACCGCCACCCGTGGACCTTCCTCACAGTGACCGCAGGCGTCGCCAGCGGCTGAGTGCAACGTCGGATCCCGGTCTCACCGCCCGAGTGGATCTACTTCACCCCGCCGAACAACAGAGGAGGCGTGGACCGGCCCCGACCATGCACCGGTTCGGCAGATGTCGCCGACGACCGGTGTCCTGCGCGTGGCGCACGTCACGCGTCGCGGCGCGCCAGTGCCACTCCCGCGGCGGCCAGGCTTGCGATGACGTAGCCGGCGAAGACCAGGCAGGCCGGAAGCGGGTCGAGGAGGTCGGGCTGGTTCTGGACCGTCAGCATGGCCTTGCCCGTGGTCGCGGGCAGATAGGGCGTCACCTCGTCGGCGAGCGAGGCCGGCAGCAGGCCGGCCAGCGAGTCGAGCAGGAAGACCGCGAAGCACACCGTGGTGACGGCCAGCGCGGTGCTGCGCATGAGCACGGCCAGGGCGACGCCGATCAGGCCGATGCCGGCGAGGTAGGCGGGGGTGGCCGCCAGGGCGCGCAGCACACCGGGGTCGGACAGCGACGGGGCGACGCCGTGACCGTCCAGCAGCGGTACGGAGCCGAGGAAGGAGACCGCCACGGAGATCGCGCCCACGGTGGCCACGACCGCGCCGAAGACCAGGGCCTTCCCCCAGAGCAGGGGCAGGCGCGTGGGCACGGCGGCGAGGCTGGCACGGATCATGCCGGTGGCGTACTCGGTGGACATGAAGAGCACCCCCAGCGCTCCGGTGAGCAGTTGGGCGAAGAACACGCCGCCCAGGACGGCCCCGACCGGGGTGGTGGGGACGAACGGTGCGTCGTCGATCTCGGTGCCCGCCGCGAACGTCTTGGCCATGGCGGAGGAGGAGAGCGGGCCCAGGGCCATGAGCAGCACTGCCGTCGCGGCCAGGCCGACGGTCAGGGCACGGACCGAGCGGAGCTTGATCCACTCGGAGTGCAGCACCCGGGGCAGGGTGACGCCGGGGCGTCGGGTGTCCGCGCCGCCATCGGTCGTGAGTACGGTCATCAGGCCGCCCTCCCGGCGGGTTCCGGCGCGCGGTACTCCACCGCGTCACGGGTCAGTTCCATGAACGCCTCCTCCAGTGATGCCTGTGAGGTGGTGAGCTGGTGGACGGGGATCTGGTGCGCGGCGGCGAGGTCGCCGATCCGCTCGGCGGCGACGCCTTCGACCGAGAGTTCGTTCCGCCCGGCGGTGGTGACGGTGACGTCGGGGCCGAGGAGCAGTTTTTCCAGCCGGTCGGCCTGTGGGGTGCGTACCGACACCCGGCGTCCGGACAGGGTGCCGGTGAAATCCTCGGCCGGCAGGTCGGCCAGCAGCCGGCCGCGGCCGATGACGATGACGTGCTCGGCGATCTCGGCCATCTCCCGCATCAGATGCGAGGAGACGAAGACGGTGCGGCCTTCTCCCGCGAGCCGGTTCAGCAGGTCGCGGATCCACAGGATGCCCTCCGGGTCCAGCCCGTTGACCGGCTCGTCGAGCACGACGGTCCCCGGATCGCCGAGCAGCGCCGCGGCGATGCCCAGGCGCTGCGACATGCCGAGGGAGAAGCTGCCTGCCCGGCGCCGGGCCACGTCGGTCAGCCCGGCCAGGTCGAGCACCTGAGAGACACGTCGCCTGCCGATGCCGTTCGTGGCCGCCAGCGCGTGCAGGTGATCGAACGCCGACCGGCCCGGGTGCCCGCCCCCGGCTTCCAGCAGTGCCCCGATCTCCCGCAGCGGGGCCGGGTGCTCGTTGGGGGCGCATCCGCCTACCCGCACGGTGCCGGCGGTCGGGGCGGCCAGGCCGAGGATGACGCGCATGGTGGTGGACTTCCCGGAGCCGTTGGGGCCGAGGAAGCCGGTGACGATCCCGGGCCGGACGCTGAAGGACAGCCGGTCCACGGCGGCGGTGGACCCGTAGCGTTTGGTGAGTTCGGTGACTTCAATCATGGGAGCCACGGTGCCGGGAGCCGGGTGTCGCCGGCGTCCCCTCACCGGGGTCAGTCGGGCCTGCCCCGCGGGTGGTACGGGCAGACTCAGCCCGAGGCCGTCACCAGGCCGGTCTGGAACGCGATGACCACGACCTGCGCCCGGTCCCGTGCCCCTAGCTTGGCCATGGACCGCTTGAGGTGCGTCTTGACCGTGGACTCGGCGAGGAAGAGCCGCTCGGCGATCTCGTCGTTGCTCATCCCCGTGGCCACCAGCGCGACGATCTCCCGCTCCCGCTGGGTCAGCACCTTCAGCAACTCCGGGACCGCACCGTCCGTACGGTCTGGCCGGGCCAGAAACCGGGTGATCAGGCCGCGGGTCGCCGTAGGAGACAGCAGCGCGTCCCCGCGTGCCACCAGCCGGATCGCGTCGGCGAGTTCACGCGGCCCGACGCCCTTGCCCAGGAAGCCGCTGGCACCGGCGCGCAGCGCCCGCAGCACGTACTCGTCCACTTCGAAGGTTGTCAGCACCAGCACCCGGACCCCGGCAAGACCATCGTCCGCGACGATCTGGCGGGTGGCCTCAAGACCGTCCAGCTCCGGCATCCGGATGTCCATCACCACCACGTCGGGGCGGGTGCTGCGGGCCAGTTCCACCGCCTCGACGCCGTTCGCCGCCTCACCGACCACCTCAAGGCCGTCGGCCGCGTCGATGAGGGAGCTGACCCCCGCGCGAATCAGCGTCTGATCGTCGGCGAGCACGACACGGACCGTCATCCGCCGCTCTCCTCTCCGCCCGTCGGCAGCCGGGCCAGCACCCCGAACTCTGCGCCGCCGCGCGGCCCGGCATGCAGCGTGCCGCCGACGGCGGCGACCCGCTCGGCCATGCCGGCCAGCCCGTAGCCAGAAGGTCTGTCCGCGCTCTCACCTGCGCCGTTCACCCTACCGGGAGGCCGTGCAGCCCGGTTCTGTACGTCGATGCACAACTCGTCCGGACGGTACGACAACCGCAGCCGTACGACCCCGTGGCGGCTGCCGTGCTTGCCCGCGTTCGTCAATGACTCCTGGATCACGCGGTACGCCGACAGACCGACGGCCGGCGGCAGCTCCCGGGGTTCGCCGGACACACTCGACTCCACCCGCATCCCGGCCGTCCTCGCGTCGGCCACCAGCCGCTCCAGGTCCGCCAGCCCGGCCGGTGGCCGCACGGGCTCCTCGCCGGCATCACGGCCGTCGGGGTCACGGAGCACCCCGAGCACCGCCGTCAGCTCGCCCAGCACGGTGCGTGCGGCGTGCTGGACGTGCTCCAGCGCCTCCTCCGCCTGCTCGGGCCGCGACCGCAGATGCAGCGAGGCGACTCCCGCCTGCACGTTGATCACCGCGATGTGGTGCCCCACCGAGTCGTGCAGTTCACGCGCGATGTGCAGCCGCTGCTCCGCCGCCTGCCGCCGTTCCCGTTCCCGCCGCGCCACCTCCAGGGCCCGTCTGCCGCGCACGCCGTTGCCGCCGGCGAGAGCCGCCGCCAGCACGGCGATGAGCAGCAGTGGCCCCTCGGTGCTGTTCGCGCCGACTGCCGCCTCGGCGAGCGGAACCCCCGCCGACAGCCCCACGACCGCCGCCACGCCGGACCGCAGCACGGTCCGCCGCCCGCTCACGACGCCGACCCGGTAGCCGGTGAGCCCCACCGCGACCAGCCCCGGCTCCGCCATCCGGAGCGCCGTCACCAGTACGCCGGCGCCGCACGCCAGCGCCAGCGCGGCACTCGGCAACCGGCGCCACAACCCCACGCCGGCGGCGGCCAGCAGCGCCGCGACGGGCACGACCGGGCTCCGCGCCTCGTCCAGTCCCCGGCCCAGCACACCGGCGCCCATCAGCAACCCCAGCGCGGCGTCGGCAACCCACCCCGGCAAACGCCGCCCCACCCGCGCCCACCTGCCCACCCGCGCCTCCACCCGGTTCACGCTTCCACGCTAGGAAGCAACCCCCGGTGGCACGTCCCCCCACAGAGGGAGCCGGAACGTACCACCACAGGAGGAGCGACCTGCCGGGATCACGTGCCCTGGTGGAAGCTGTCCTCGCAGTTGCTATCTCATGGCGTGCGCAACAATCGCCTGGTCGTGCCCGATGCGTGCCCGTCAGGGTGGTCAGCGAAGGTCAACAGCGGTCACCAGAGGCATGCCGAGCAAGCACGGGCGAGTCGCGTTCTCTCTGGTCAGCGCATCGGATGCGCTAAAGGGTCCGGTGCTTCCCAAGCTCAGAGCGCGGGTTCGATTCCCGTCGCCCGCTCCATAACGAATCCCCAGGTCGGCGACCTGGGGATGATGAGTTGTCTGGACCAATGGAAGCCGCGTGCCATCCGCGTGCCATAAACCCCGAGGCCGACACAAGTCGCCCCTGGACACAGGTCAGGCTTACTTCCTTCGATGTGCGTCCTGACGATCATCCCACCGCCAGGACCCCGTACGTCGACCGCGAGAATCCAGTTCCACGATGGGCTCACTGCCGGAAGCATTTACGCAAGCATCGCTTCGCGCTATACAAATGGGAGCGCTCCCAGAACGCGACCGCTCCCTCTGACTCCCCGCCAGAGAGGCATCGGCCATGCATAGGTCGTCCGGCAGCAGCAGTGGAACGAACTGGCCCCGCTCGAAGCCGCGAGATCACCTTGACCGTCCCCGACGACAGCGTCTGGGCAGCGACCATCCGACCTCGAGAGGAAGCGACCACACGTGTTACGACGCAGGCACGCTCTCGCCGGCTTGATCACCCTGCTGGCACTCATTGCAGCCCTGGTGCCCACCTCCGGCGCCGCCCATGCCCAGCCCGGTGCCGGAGTGCGGGTCATGCCGCTCGGCGACTCGATCACCGACGGCTTCACGGTCCCCGGCGGCTACCGCATCGACCTGTGGGAGAAGCTCGTGGCAGGCGGTCAGGACGTCGACTTCGTCGGCTCCCAGTCCAACGGCCCCGACAGCCTCGGCGACAAGGATCACGAAGGCCACTCCGGATGGACGATCTCTCAGATCGACCAGAACATCTCAGCCTGGCTGGCCACTTACACCCCTGACACCATCCTGCTCCACATCGGCACCAACGACATGTACGGCGGCGACCCCGCTGGAGCGCCGCAACGGCTCGCCGGCCTGGTCGACCACATCACCGCGCAGGCGCCAGACGCGAACCTCTACGTGGCGACGATCATCCCGCTGGGCTTCAACGACTCCGTCGTGCGGGCGTTCAACGCGACGATCCCGGGAATCGTGGAGAACGCGGCCAACGCCGGCAAGAACGTGCACCAGGTCGACATGTACAGCGCGCTGACCACAGCCGACCTGGCGGACGGCGTCCACCCCAACGCCGGCGGCTACAGCAAGATGGCCACGGTCTGGTACGACGCTCTCCTCCCGGCACCCGGCCACGTCGGCGACTCCGCGGCCCCGACCGCGTGTGCCACACCTGCGCACGTGCTGTGCGCCTGACCGCGGGACCGCACGAGGTGGACCGCCCGTGATGTGATCACGAACGCGAAACTGGTGCCAGTCTCCATCGACAGGCTTGCGGAGGGACGTTGAGCCTGCCGATCAGGCTGTCGTCCGGGTATGGAGCCGTGAGGGGAGTCTCAGCCCCGGGTCACAGTCGGCCGCGCGGGGCCGTCTCCATGGCGACGCGTCGCTCTCACACGCCCCGACGTCGAGGTGGTCGCAGTGGCATCGCGCAGCTTCCACACAGCTCCGTTGCAGGTGCACGCCCGCGGGCGCCGGCGGGCCTCGGACGCCGCACAGGCGTTATGCCCTATCGCGGTTTGCGCTTGGGTGGCACGGGGCCGGGGATGACGTCGAGGTTCATGTGCTCCTTGAACAGGTGGACGAGGTTCGCGCCGTCGAGGAGTTCCAGGCGGCCGTGATCGTTCGCGAATGCCTCGCTGGCGCGATCGAACCAGGAGGTGGTGACGAGAATGCCCTTGGCCGCACGTTTGTGTTCCACGACGCCGGCCAGCGCCGAGACGGTACAGAACGGCACGACGTGCTTGGTGCCCTTGGCTTGGATGATGCACAGGCCCTTCATCACCGGGTCGGTGTTCATCGCCGCTCGCGCGCAGGACCCCGGCGCTCAGGTCGAGAGGAAATCCAGTGCCGCACGAACGGCTCTTTCCAGATCCCTGGGGCCGCATGCGACCCGCAGGATGCGGCCATCCGCGGATCTGTGCAGCCACGAGCCGTCGACGCCTTCTTCCACATCAGGCGCAAGGGTGACGCCGTCCTTGCTCGTGCCGGGCAGATCGACCTGGATGGTGGACCCGTGAGTTCCCGGCTCCCGAGTCCCTGATTCCACCGGTTCGCCCGGGGCTGCGAGAGCACGGCCCGATCGCTGCCCTGGGCGGCACGCTGCGCGCACCGGGCCTGCGTGGTTTTCGGCATGTCAGTGACCGCCCGGTCTCACGGCACGCCCATGGTGCGCAGGGATTCCGTCACGACAGCCAGGTGATGCGACGTGGCCCAGGCGCGCCAGTCGGCGGGACCGCCGGCTTTTCGGCGCAGCCTCCGGGCGCATACGGCGAGTTGAGCGTCTCCCCAGGAGAGGGACTCTCCGCGCACGGGCCAGAGGTCGGAGCGCACGAGATCCTCGCAGAGGAGGAAGAAGCCGTCGTTGCCCGCGTGGTGGTTGTGCGCCATCGACACCGCCCAGTCCCCGCCCACGGTGTAGCGGAGGTTGGGTGGCGTGCGGCGCCTCGCTGCGACGCTCATGGCCGTGTGGGTGATCCCGTAGTCCCCGAAGTGCGGCGTGGGGCCGTGGAAGGCATGGGCGGCCTTCCGCCAGAGTGCGGCGTCCCATCGGCGGAAGGGGTGCAGGCGCTCGCGGGCCAGTCCGCGGAGTGTACGGGGAAATGCTCCGGACGCCAGGGTCACGGAACGCCAGGAAGTCCGGCTCGCCCAGCGCAGGGCGTGGAGCATCCGCGGTACGGCGTCGGCGACCGCCGTGTCTCCGGAGACGTAACCCCCGTCCAGAAGCAGGTCGGTCTCCTCGGCCGCCAGGGACAGCCCACGCAGGGTTCTCGCTGTCAGCCGGTCGGCCGGCGCCAAGTCGGCGGGCAGCCGGTCCACGCCCACGCGCATCACCGCGCCGCCCCCGTGCGCGCGGTGGACGTCCCGTACCTCGGCGAGCGCACGCGGGGGATCGCAGGGCCGGAAGACCGGTACCAAGGTGAGCAGCCAGGCGCCGAACGCCTCGCTGAGCCAGCTCAGCGGAGGGCCCTGCCAGACTCCCCCCACCGGCCCGTGCCGCCAGAGTGCTCCGCAGTCCACCGCGAGGTCGAGGCCGGGCGGCAGATGCTTCCAGGCGTTCTTGCGGAACGTCTCCAGGACGTCCCGCACCGCCTTGTCCGGCACGACCTCCATGACGGGCCGCACCGCTGCCTGGACCTCCGCTCCCATGTGGCCGAGTGCGGTGAACTCACCGCGTTTGCCCTTGAGTATCGGAACGTACGCCATGGCCGCTCCCGGGACACCGATGAGGCCGGCCGCCTCGGCTGCCGTCTCGGTTCGAGAGTGCGGGACGCGGCAACAGCACGACAGGGGGAAAACCAGTCATTCGCCCTTTTACTGGTCAATAGTGTGCTGCAGGAGGCACCCGGGGCGAACGAGGTCCGATGTGCCGCGACCAGGGAACTTCGGCGACCGCGCCCTCTTCGGCGCCCCCGCGGCTGCGCGCGGCGTACGCGCAGCCTTGGATCTGCCTGCGCGACGGGCCGGCGTGAGACCGGCCTCCCTCCGCTTCCCGCCCCTGCAGGCGGGCCCGGGCGAAGGAGGTGTGAATGCGTCAACTCCCCTGTCGAGGTGGGTATTTGCCAGACATGTTCGATGCTGTTCGCTAACGTTCTCTGCCACATGGGTCACTCGTCCGCCCCGTCCACGCGGGGCCGCAGCCCCGGGGGGAGAGGGCGTGCCTGGAGAAGTGGAGTTCGGCGGCCTTCTGGGCGACAGGGGCTTCTTCGCCCACCTCTTCGGCCGGTCGCCGTCGGGCTCCGGGCGGAAGTTGCTCTACGAGGACGACCTCCCCGTGGTGCTCCTCAACGGTGGTCCCGGCATGGACAAGACGCGCCTGCTGCACGCCGTGCGCGACCGCTTCGCGACCGAGGTGCCGGTGATATACCTGGACTGCCGCCTGGAGGTGTACGCCGCCCGCGCCCGCGCCGAGCCCGACGCCCGGTCGGCGGCGACCGAGGCGCTGTTCGAGGTGGCCGAGCGGCTGCGGACGTGGAGGGGAACGGGTGGCTCGTTCACCTTTCCGCGGCTCTTCCCGGGCCTGGCGGTGCTCGCGACCGGCGTGCGCCAAGGCACCGCGGGGGCGGTGGCGACGGAGGTCGAGCGGTACGAGCAGATAGCCCAGCGGCGGCGGCGCCTCGGGCTGCGGGCGGGCGACTTCTGGAGTGGCGTCATTCAAGGAGGGGTCCGCAGTCTGCTGATGACCTTGGCAGGGCAGGCCCTCGGCCCGTATCCGGCGGCCGTCCTGAGTGCCCTGGCGGACGAGCTGATCAAGCAGTCCGCGCACCGCGGCCGGGCGGAGCTGGAGCGGATCTACGGCGCGTACCCCGGGGCCGCCGGGCAGCCCAAGCACGGGCTGATGAACCTCGCCGCCGACTTCCACGCCGGCGGCGAGGACCGCCGGCCCGCCGAGGACTTCCTCTTCCGCGTGCTGCGCGAGGACCTGGAGGCCAACTACGCGTCGGCGAGCGGCTATATGCGCCGCGTCGGCCGCCCCGGCCTGCTCCTCGACCACGCCGACGCGCCGCTCGGCCAGGGGCTGTTACGGGCCGTGCTCGCCGACCGCCGCGACGGGCAGCGTGACCGCACGGTGGTCGTCGGTACGGCGCGCCGTGCGGACGGCGGAGAGTTCCTGCACGCCGGGCTGCCCTCGGACCGGGTGGAGCCGCCGGCGTCGTTCCGGCCGGCAGACGGCTATCCGGCAACGTGGACCAGGCGGACGGCGGGCGCTCCGGGCGGCGCCGATCAGGCGGTGCTCGCGGACGGGGTGCTGCAGGTGCGCATGCCTTATCTCAGCGGCGTTCAGATCGGCGAGGAGACCGCGCGGCTGCGCAGCCACGGCGTGCCGACCGGCGGCGCCAACGCCCTGCGCCTCGACGCCGCGGTGGAGCGGCTGAGCGGCGGGCGGCCGCACTCGGTGACGCGCCTGGCCGCCGCAGCCATGTCCTTCCAGATGCCGCCCGACGCCAACGACCGCGACCTGCTCGCCGCCCCGCTGCGCGAGAGCGGAGCCGTCGAGCGGCCGGTCGCGGACGTCCTGCTTGAGGAGCTGATCGAGCGGGAGTTGCCGACGGAGCTGCCGGATCAGCACGAGGAGCACTGGCTGGACCTGCTCACCCATCTGTCGATCGCCCACGACCGCGCGTGTGCGGACGTCCTGCTCCGCCACTACCAGCACGGCCACGTCGACCCGCTGACCGCGGACCAGGTCTCCAGGCTGCTTGTCGATACCGGCTGGCCGCGCTGCGAGCGGCACTTCATCGGGGACTTCGGGCTGCGCCAACTGCTGCTGCACCGGTTGTACGGGCTGCTCCCCGACGGCGCCGCGTGGAACGCCGACCATCAGTTGCTGCGCGACCACTACGAACCGGAACCGGCAGCCGCGGCCGACCTCGCCGCCCCGCAGCCCTCGCCGCCGTCGCCGCCGGAGGAAACGCCCCCCGCCTTCCGCTCCCCCACGGCCCACCACCTCAACCACCACCTGGTCTCCGGCGGCGTACCGGACGTGGTCCGCCACCTGGTACGCCGGCTCCCCGGCCGGCCGGAGGCGTGGTGCGCGGAGCTGCTCGAGATCGCCCAGGCCCCGTACCCCCTGGGGGCGGACGCCCGCAGGCAGCGGGCTCTCGGCCGGGTGCCGATGGAGGGCGAGCCGCTGGACGTCACCGTCGACCGGCTGCTGCACGCGGTGTGGCTGTGCGAGGAGCGCACCCGCCCGACCGGGGAGGCGATGGCCCGCACGCTGACCTCGCTGCTGAACCTGCTCGGGACCATGCGCTTCGACGGGGCGGGGCGGCTCGGCGCCGCCACGGCCGACTGGCCCGGTCTGGTGGCCAATCAGCAGCCGCTGCTGCGCTGCACGTGCACTGATCAGATGGGCCGGAGGAGGTAACGCGGATGCCCAGGTGGTTGAAGCTGCTCATCGGACTGCTGGCCGTGGCCGCCGCGGTGGTGGCCGGCTGGGGCGCGAAGACGCTCTACGACGAGGCCCAGAAGCCGGACACCTGCGCCGAGGGGGTCGAGAAGATCGACGGGGAATGCATCGGCGTCACCGCGGAGGGTTATGACTTCAGCACGCCGGAGATCCGCGACGTGGCCCGCGCCATCGCCGCCGAGAACAGGCGGATCGAGGACAAGCCGCATGTCACCGTCGCCATGATGCTCCCGCTCCAGTCGGACACGCCCGCGACGCGACGGCAGATCCGCAGCGACCTCCAGGGCGCCTACCTGGGCCAGCGGCACGCCAACAAGGGCGTGGGCGAGCCTCCGAAGATCCGCCTGGTGCTCGCCAACCCCGGCCGCTACTACCGCCACCAGGAGCAGATAGTCGACACCCTCCTGGAGATGGCCCGGTCGAAGTCGGACCGGCTGCGCGCCGTCACCGGCTTCAACCTCAGCCTCGACACCACCGAGGCGGCCATCAAGCGCCTGACCGAACACCGGATCCCGGTCCTCGGCTCCCGGATCAGCGGCGATCAGCTCGCGAACAAGGACAATGCGGACGGCACGGGCCGGCTGACCTTCCCCGGCCTGGCCCGGATCATCCCCACCAACGGCGCCGCCGCCCAGGCGCTGGCGGACTTCAACGGCGAGCAGGGCCGCAGGGACGAGCGGACCGTGCTGGTCTACGACTCCCGCGAGGACAGCTACGTGGAGTCGCTGGCGGATGCGTTCAGCAGCATCGAGGAGGTGGGCCCGGCGGGCCAGGCGGCGATCCCGTTCGAGTCCCCGGCCCTGGACGAACCCGGCACGACCGGCAACCAGTTCGGCCACATCGCCAACAGCATCTGCGGCTCCCGTGCCGACACGGTCTACTTCGCGGGCCGCACCCTGCACCTGCGGATCTTCGCGCTCAAACTCGCCGCGGTGGAGTGCGGCGAGCGCAAGTACACCATCATCAGCGGCTCCGACGCCGCCTCCCTGCGGCAGAACATGTCCGAGTCGGACTGGGAGGGCCTGCGGGGTGAGGACGGGGAGCCGAAGGTGAAGGTGCAGTACGCCGCGCCGGCGCACCCGGACGCGTGGGATACGGAGATCGCGGAGTGGCCGGGAGAGCACGGGGACGAACCGCTCCCCCAGTACCTCACGGAGCCCAGGGACGCCCTGCGGGAGCTGGAGGAGGAGATCGAGGCCGTGGAGGACGAGAACATCTCCCTCGGCGCCGCCCCCGACCTCCGCGACTCCCGCACCATGCTCGTCTACGACGGCCTCGTCACCATCGGCCAGGCGCTGCACCAGGTGCAGCAGGGCAGCCCTGAGGACGTGCCGAGCACCCGCGACGTCGGCGGCCAGTGGCCGCTGCTGCAGTCCCGGCTGCGGGTCCGCGGCTCCAGCGGCCTGATCTGTCTGACCAGCAGCGGCAATCCGTACGACAAGCCGGCCGCGGTGGTCCAGCTCGATCCGGGCACGGAGGGCCGCGGCCAGCTCAAGTACGTGGGTCTGGGCTGGCCCACCGGCGCTCCCCAGCCGAAAGACTGCGTCATCCCCAGCGGGTAGCCCGGAGGGCATGCGGCAGACCGGGCGCTGCCGTGCGCGATCACAGCGTCAGCACGGTGTTCGGCATGTCGCAACGCCGGGACCGGCCGGTGGGGAGCCGGGGGGTGCCGTCGCACTGCTCCGCGTACCAGGCGCCCGGTGCGCCGAGGAGATCACGGGGTTCCACCGGGGGTTGGCTCCCAGGGCTCGGCCGGCCGGGCCGAGCCGTCCGGCAGGTTGATGTGCGGTGTGGGGGCGACTCTCGTCGAGCCGGGTCAGTGTCAGGCGGAGGGGCTTGTGGCCGTGCGGGGGAGGAGTTGTTCGGCCCAGATGGTTTTGCCGTCGCCCGTGTAGCGGGTTCCCCAGCCCTGGGCGTACTGGGCGACCAGGAACAGTCCGCGGCCGCCTTCGTCGTCGGCCTGGGCCTGGCGCAGGTGGGGGGAGGTGTTGCTGCCGTCGGAGACTTCGAGGATCAGGTTGACGTCGCGGATGAGGCGCAGGTCGACGGGGCCGGAGGCGTGACGGATGGCGTTGGTCACCAGTTCGCTGACGATCAGTTCGGCGGTGAAGGTGAGGTCGTCCAGATGCCAGGCGTCGAGTTGCCCGGCGGTGAGGGACCGGGCCTGGCCGACCGCGGTGAGTTCGCAGGGCAGGCGCCAGGTCGCGACGTTCTCCTCCTTGATGGAACGCGGTCGGGCGACGAGGAACGCGACGTCGTCACGGGGGCGGTCCGGGAGCAGCAGGCGCTCCATGACTTCGCAGATCTCCTCCAGCGGGCGGTCGGGGTACGCCAGGGCGAAAGCCAGCCGGGTGAAGCCGAGATCGATGTCGCGGTCCTGGGAGGCGGTGATGAGACCGTCCGTGTAGAAGGCGAGGACGCTGCCTTCCGGGATCTTGAGGTGCGTGCATTCGAAGGGCAGGCCGCCGAGCCCGAGCGGGGGTCCTGCCGGGATGTCCAGGAACTCGACGGCTTTGTCGGGGTGGGCGATGGCGGGCGGGGGGTGTCCCGCGCGGGTGATGTCCGCGGTGCGGGAGACGGGGTCGTACACGCAGTACAGGCAGGTGGCCCCGATCACGCCGGGGATATGGCGGTCCGAGGTCTCCGCTTCGTCGAGTTGGGCGACCAGGTCGTCGAGGTGGGCGACGAGTTCGTCGGGCGGCAGGTCGAGGGCGGCGAGGGTCTGGACGGCGGTGCGGAGGCGTCCCATGGTGGCTGCCGCGGTCATGCCGTGGCCGACGACGTCGCCGACGACCAGCCCGACGCGTGCGCCGGACAGGGGCAGCACGTCGAACCAGTCTCCGCCGACGCCCGCGTGGGTGTCGGCCGGCAGGTAGCGGTAGGCGGCTTCCACGCCGGTGGGGGTCGGCAGGTCCTTGGGAAGGAGGTGGCGCTGGAGGGACAGGGCGGCGCGGTGTTCGCGGCCGAAGCGCCGGGCGTTGTCGATGCAGACGGAGGTGTGGGCGGCGAGTTCCTCGACGAGGAGCAGGTCGTCGGCGTCGAAGGCTTCGGGGTTCTTCCAGCGCACCAGGGTGACCACCCCCATGGTGACGCCGCGGGCGCGCAGGGGCACCACCAGGTGGGAGTGGATGCCGACTTCCCTCAGCTTGTCCGAACGCGCGGCGTCCTGGGACAGCCAGGGGGTCGACAGGTCCACGGTGGGGTCCAGCACGGGCCGGCCCGTGGTCACGCAACGGTGCTGGGGCGACGTCTCGGAGTAGGTGACCGGTGCCCCCAGCGCGGCCCCGGATTCCGGGAGCTCCACGCGGATGGACTGCTGAGCGCGCCGGATCAGTTCGGCGGAACCGGCGGTCAGGACGGGGTCGGGCTCGTGGCCGTCGATGACGGCGGCGGTGAGGTCGACGGCGACGAAGTCGGCGACCTGCGGCACCAGCACCTCGGCGAGTTCCTGGGCGGTCCGTTCGAGATCCAGCGTGCTGCCGATGCGGATACCGGCCTCGCTGATCAGGGTGAGGTGCCGTCGTACCTGGTAGTAGCTGGTGACGTCGAGCACCGCCTGGCCCATGCCCAGGGTGTGGCCGGTGAGGTCCTGAAGCCTGAAGGACGAGCGGGAGCGGACGTGCGGCAGATGGGAGGAGGAAGCGACCGGGGGTTCGACGTGGGAGACGGCGACCTGCGGTTCACCGGACTCCAGCACCTCCCGGGCGCGGGCTTCCGTGACGGGACCGGACTCCTCGGGAACGGTGTCGGCCAGGGCGCGGCCCAGCTGGAGCCGTGCGGGCACGCCCTCCATGCGTTCCAGCGCGGGGTTGATCATGACGAGTCTCAGTTGCGGGTCGACGACCGCCAGCCCGAACGGGGACTGGGTGAACAGCTCGCGCAGGATCGCCTGCTCGCTTTCCCGCGCCTGTGCGGTGGCGAGGTCGGTGGCCACAATGAGCCAGCTCGCCTGCTGTTCACGCCCCAGCGGGCACGCCTGCGCCCTGACGTCGAGGCGGCTGCCGTCCCGGGGGTGCGCCGTGAAGGTCCCCGTCCATCCTCTTCCGGCCAGGTTCCGTTCGGCTCTCTCCCAGCGCTCATGCCAGGGGACCTCCAGGAACTCCGTGACAGGGTGTGAGATCGCCTCCGACGCAGCGTAGCCGAGGAGCGCCTCTGCGCCACCGTTCCAGAACTGCACCAAGCCCTGTGGGCCCACCACGATCGCGGCGGTTGCGTCCTCGGTAGTGGTGTACGGGTTCGACCTGTTCCGGGGGTTTGTTCCGGCGTCGGGATGAGTCCCGCATAGACGAACGGCCACCGGCTGATCTTCGAGATGTCGAAGGCTCGAAGGAGATCAGCACGATGACCGCACCTGACAGTGTGCCCCTGCACGCCCTGACCGAAGACAACCTCGCCGCGGCGAGTCCCGACCTGCTGCGCGTGATGGTGAAAACCTTCGCCGACGCGCTCATGTCCGCGGAGGCCGACGCCCTCTGCAACGCCGAATACGGGCAGGTCAGCGACGAGCGGGTCAACCACCGCAACGGCTACCGCCCGCGGGAGTGGG
>NZ_AXVU01000026.1:0-100445 GCF_000482585.1 Streptomyces sp. CNQ329
AGCGGCGTTCGCCATGCTCTGCGGCGTCGCCCCGCTGCCCGCGTCATCCGGCCGCACCCACCGCCACCGGCTCAACCGGGGTGGTGACCGGGCCGCGAACGCGGCCCTCTACAGGATCGTGCTCTGCCGCCTGCGCTGGGACCAGCGCACCAAGCAGTACATGGAGCGACGAACCAAGGAGGGCCTGTCGAAGAAGGAGATCATCCGCTGCCTCAAGCGGTTCGTCGCCCGCGAGATCTACCACGTCCTCACCATCACCAACGCCACCGCAGCGACCCCAAGGCACCTCGCAACCGCTGCTTGACATCCATAAGAGCATCCCGCGCTCCGGCGGCGCCGGCCGCCGGAGCGCCGGCACCCCTGCCGAACAGCCGTCGGGGACACGCATGAGGGTGCTGTCGGAGTGGCGTCGGTCGCGGCTCACCCTCATCACACCCCGCTTATGCATGAATACGGAGCGTTGCAGCCCGCTGATCCGGGCGGGCCCCCGACGAAAGGGCACAGGCATGTCTCCGGTCATGCGTAGGACAATGAGATTTCCGGTGGGGCGGCGACTGATCGCCGCGACCGTCGCGCTGGGCAGTTGCCTGGCGTTCGCCGGCCCGGCGGGAGGGGCCGGCGCCGCGCCCTCCGACCCGGTACCGACCGTCTTCTTCGGCGATTCGTACACCGCCGACTTCGGCATCGCCCCCTGGGACCAGGACGGCGACAGGCCGCTTTGCTTCCAGGCGAACGAGAACTACTCCGCCGTCGCCACCCGGCACCTCGCGGACAAGGGCGTCACGCTCGACGTCCAGGCGGACGTCTCCTGCGGGGGCGCGCTCGTCCACCACTTCTGGGAGACGCAGGAACTGCTGCCGGGCACCGGCATGTCGGTCCCGCCGCAGCAGGAGGCGCTGAAGGACGACACCCGGCTGGCCGTTGGCAGCATGGGCGGCAACACGCTGGGCTTCACCCGCATTCTGAAGCAGTGCTCCGAGGAGCTCCGGTCGGACCAGCACGCTCTGCTGCCGGGAGACCCGGTGGACGCGGAGGTACCGGCCGCCGAGTGCGCCGAGTTCTTCGAGTCCGGGGAGGGGAAGAACTGGCTGGATGACCAGTTCGCCCACCTCGGATGGAACCTGGAGGAGCTGCTCGACCGCATCGCGTACTTCTCCCCCGACGCCGAGCGCGTCCTGGTGGGCTACCCCAGGCTCGTGCCCGAGGACACCACGAAGTGCCTCGCCCCGGCGTCCGGCCAGTCGGAGCTGCCGTTCGCCGACGTCCCCGAGGACGCCCTGCCGGTCCTCGACCGGATCCAGCAGCGGCTGAACGAGACCATGAAGAAGGCCGTCGCAGAGGCCGGCGGCGGCGCCGTCTTCGTGGACCTCTACGCCCGGACCGGCGGCAACACGGCGTGCGACGGCGAGGAGCGGGGCGTCGGCGGCCTGCTGGAGAACTCGCAGATCGCGGTCGGCGACAACCAGTGGCTCCCGTGGTACGCGCACCCCAACGAGCTGGGCCGTGACATCCAGGCGCAGCACGTGGCCGCCGCGGCCGAGCAGATCCTCAACCGGTAATCCGCCGCCCGGGGAGGGCCGGACCGGCCGCCGCCGGCGGCTCGGTCCGGCCCCGCGCCGGTGCTCACCGACCGGCCCCGGCCCTGCTCCCCTCCGGCATCCTCCGCACCCGACCCTGCCGGGACACGGAACCTGATGGACGGACATGCCGCCGGCGTCCTACAGCCGGCGAGCGGCGGGGCGGATATCGCCCGGGTTCCCCCCGAGCGTGCACGGCGTTGCTGGTCGACGTGTTTGCCACGGACGCCTTCCGCCGGTTAGGAAGCACGCATGCTACGAGGCACGAAGGTCGGGCTCAGAGCCCGGCACGCGGACGACATCCCGGCGCTGATGGCCGACCTCTACGACGACGTCGTCGCGGGCTCCCGGGCGCAGGGCAGACCGTGGCGGCCGATCGCGGCCGACTCCAGGGACAACCCGCTGCTGGTCGACGACAAGGACGAAGGACAGGTCCCGTTCTCCGTGGTGGAACTGGACGGCGGTGTGCTGATCGGCACGGCGGGACTGTGGGGCATCGACAACCACCACCGGTCCGCGCACGTCGGGCTGGGGCTCATGCCGCACGCGCGCGGCAAGGGCTACGGCGGCGACATCGTCGCCGTCCTCTGCCATTACGGCTTCGTCGTCCGCGGCCTGCGCCGGCTGCAGATCGAGACCCTGGCGGACAACACCGCCATGCTGCGCGCCGCCGAGCGCAACGGCTTCGTCCGCGAAGGGGTGCTGCGCTCCTCGGCCTGGGTGCTCGGCGCGTTCCTGGACGAGGTGGTCCTCGGCCTGCTGGCCGAGGACTGGCGGGCGGACGCGGAGCGGGCGGGCGGGGGCCGCTGACGGATCGGCCGATCGTTGGTACGACGCGCGAGCCGCGGGGGACCGTCACCCCGTTCCCCTGGCATGCTGCACACATGTCGACGCCGCCCCCGCGCCCGGGTGTCTCCGCCGGTGTGACCGTTTCGCCCCCCGGCGGCCTGCGGCTGCGCGCGCGCCGGGTGAGCCGGGACGTGCGCGGGGCGGGGCGGGTGCTGAGCGGGGCGTCGCTCGACGTCGCTCCGGGGACCCTCACCGTGATCGCCGGGAGCAGCGGCGCCGGCAAGACGGTTCTGCTGCAGACGCTGGCGGGGCTGAGTGCGCCGAGCGAGGGCGGGGTGTGGCACGACGGGGCGCCGCCGGGGCCGCCGGGGCCGGAGTTCGGGTACGTGCCGCAGGAGGACATCATCCACCGCGAGCTGCCGCTGCACCGCACGCTGGTGTACGCGGCCGGCCTGCGGATGCCGCCGGGGACACCGGCCGGAGCCGTCGCCGCGACCGTCGACCGCGTGCTGGCGACGCTGGGGCTGACCTCGCGCCGCGAGACGCCGGTACGCGCTCTGAGCGGCGGCGAACGCAAGCGGGCCAGCATCGCGGTGGAGTTGCTCACCCGGCCCCGGGTGCTCTTCCTCGACGAGCCGACGTCCGGGCTCGACCCGGCCACCGGCGCGGATCTGATGCACACCCTGCGCCTGCTGGCCGACGAGGGCACGACCGTCGTGATGACCACGCACGTGCTCGCCGATCTGCCCCGCGGCGACCAGGTGGTCTTCCTGTCGGCCGACGGCGAGGTCGCCTTCACGGGTGAACCTGGCGGGCTGTGTGCGGCGTTCGGCGTGGACACGGCGGAGGAGGTGTACGGGGCGGTGGCGGCCGGGGCGCGGGCGGCGGGGGCCGGCGGCGACATCCCCGGGCAGGCGGACGCCGGGATGCCGGCAGGCCCGACGGCACCGGCGGGGGCGGAGACCGGGGCCGGCGCGGGGACCGGGTTCGATGAACCGGCCCCGGGCGCCGGGCCCGTCGTTCCGGCCGCCGCTCCGGCCCGCGTCGGCGCCCTGCGTCAGTGGGCCCTGCTCACCCGCCGCGGCACGGCACTTCTGCTGCACAACCGCCTCTCCGTCGCCGTCCTCGTCGGCTCTCCCGTCATGATCGTGGCGATGTTCGCCGTGCTCTTCCGGGCCGGCGCCTTCGACCCCGCGTCGCCGGATCCCGGCTCCACCGCGATGATCATGTTCTGGATCGCCTTCGGCGCGTTCTTCTTCGGGCTGACCTACGGCCTGCTGCAGATCTGCACCGAACTGGCCGTCGTGCGCCGCGAATGGCTCGCCGGCCTGCGGATCGGCCCGTACGTCGCCTCCAAACTCACCACCGTGCTCCCGGTTCTCGCCCTCGCCGACGCGCTGCTGCTCGCGGTGCTGCGCGCGCTGGACCGGCTGCCGCCGGCCGGCTGGGACACCTACGCCTCGCTGTTCGTCTCCGGCGTGCTGGGCTCCGCCGCCGCCCTCGCGCTCGGGCTGCTCGCGTCGGCGGCGGTGTCGGAGCCGGGGCAGGCGACGCTGATGCTGCCGCTGCTGTGCTTTCCGCAGGTGCTGTTCTCGGGGGCGTTCGTGCCGGTGCCGCGCATGACGGCGGGCGGCGAGGCGATCAGCCTGGCGATGACCAACCGGTGGGCGTTCGAGGCGCTGGGCAGCGGGGTCGGCCTGGAGTCGCTGTGGCGTACGGGCGCTTCGCCGCTGGGGAGGCCGCTGCTGGCCTCGTACGGGGAATCGTTCGGGCACCCGGCCGGGCGCGGGTGGCTGATCCTGGCGGGGTTCGCGGTGGTGTTCCTGGCGCTGACGTGGTGGGTGCTGGTGCGCAAGTGCCGCGACGGTGCCGAGCGGAGCCGGCAGGGGCGTTGATGCGGGCCGGGGTCCGGGGCCCGCGCAGTCAGCAGCCCAGCCGCGGCGCGAGGTCCGCCGCGTCGGGCACGCGGTCCCGGTAGGTCTCCGCCACGAACGACAGAAACGTTTCGACATCCGCGGGCTGCGACGCCGCCCCCAGCGAGACACGCACCGCGCCCGCCGAGGGCAGGTGCAGCAGCCGCAGATAGTCCTCCAGCGAGCCGAGCCGGCGGCGGGCCGCCCGGCGCAGCTTGCGGGGCGAGAGGGCGAAGGCCGCCTCGCCGGCGCCCGGATTGCAGAAGCAGCCGGTGCGCAGGGAGATCCCGGACGCGGCGCTGTCGCGGATGATGACGCGCTCGTCGACGACGCCGCCGGCGGCGTCGAGGACGTTCAGCGCGACCGTGCCGCCGCGCGCCGCACCGGCCCGGACGGGCCCGTACACCCGGATCAGCGGCGAGCCGTCGCTGTGCCGCAGCGTCCGCAGGCCCGCGAGCAGACGCCCCGTCAGCGCGTCGACATGGTCGTGGACGCGGTCGATGCCGATGCGCTCGACCCAGGCGAGCCCGGCGGTGACGTCCGGTATGGCGAGGAAGTTGACGGTCCCGTCCTCGAACGCCGCCTCGCCGTCGGCGAGGACGTGCCACTGCGCCTGCGCGCTGACGGCGTAGATCGTGCCGCCGGCGAACCACGGGCGCCGCAGCTTCGCCAGCGCCGTCCGGCGGGCGACGAGGGCGCCGACACCGGTGGGGTGGCCGAAGAGCTTGTACCAGCTCACGACGGTGAAGTCCGGGTGGTGGCGGCCGAGGTCGAGGGCGTTGGTGGGGACGTACGCCGCCGCGTCGAGCACGACGTCGTAGCCGTGGGCCTGGGCGATGGCGATCCACTCCAGGGAGTGCTGGACGCCGGTGAAGTTGCTCTGCGCCGGGTAGGCCAGCAGCCCCCGGGGGCGGTCGTGCCCGTAGGCGAAGCCGGGCCGCCGGCCGCGTACCGACAAAGCGGCGTGCATCCGTTCCTCGTCGATCCCCAGGTCCGGCGTGCGCAACGGGACGTACTCGACGACCGCTCCGTGCGCCCGCGCGTACTCCCGCAGTCCGTTGACGGAGTTGTGGTTGTCGAGGGACAGGACGAGCCGGCTGCCGCGGCGGAGCGGGTAGCCCTCCCCGACCAGGCGCAGCGCGCCGGTGGCGTTGGGCGTGAAGATCACGGCGTACTCGGCGGGGTCGGCGTTGAAGTAGCGCAGCACCGCTTCGCGGGCTTCGGCGAGCCGGTCACCGGAGGCCCGCGAGGCGGGGCTCTCGGAGTGCGGGTTGCCGAACAGCCCGCCGGTGATGCGCCGGGCGCTGCCCGCGACGAGGGAGCGCGGCGGCAGTCCCGCGCCGGTGTGGTCGAGGTAGGTGTGCCCGCCCTCGTCCAGATATCCGAACTCGCGTTCACGTAACTCCGCGAAGAGATCGGGGGCCTCCGCCGCCCGCTCGCGCACGTGCCCGGTGGTGTCTGCCCTGCCCATGGGACCCCTCCGCATGAAATCCGCCAAAGGTAGCCATACCAGGATGACACCGACCGGCCCCGGCGGCCCCCGTCAACGCGGCCGGGGTGCGCACCTCTCGGCCGAACCGCTGATCGTGCGCGTCCGACGCCGGCGCCCCGGCGGAGATCGTCCGGCACTTCCGCCTGGCCGGTCCCCGGGCGCGGTCGCCCCACGCCGACGGGCGCGGCACTCGGTAGGCACGGGACACCGCCCCTTTCCCGCCGGGACGCACGCCGGGACGGCCGAAGGGGCCCGCGCCGTCCGCGATTTCGCGCGGCCTGCCCGCGAACCCGGCCTGGCGCCACGGGTGAGCGCACGGCGAACAGGGCGGCGGCGCCCGCGGCCGGTGCGGAACGCGGGTGACGTACCCCACCGGGGAACCGCGACGCCCACCGCCACCCGCATAAGGTGGCGAACATGGATCCAGCAGACTTCTACACCGGAATCGTCGCGGAACTGTACGGGCTGCTGAGGTCCGTCACCCAGGACCCCGAGCCGTACGCCGCCTTCGTCGAAGAGGCCGGTACGCCCGCGCTGGAGCTGGGCTGCGGCGACGGCGAGCCGCTGCTGGAACTGCGCCGCCGCGGGCTGGACGTGGACGGCGTCGACTCCTCCGCGGACATGCTGGACCGCCTGCGCCGCCGCGCCACCGCGGAGGGCCTGCCGGTCACCCTCTTCCACCAGCGCATGGAGGCGCTGGACCTGCCCCGCCGGTACGCGGCCGTCTTCCTCGCCGGGCCGACGTTCAACCTGCTGCCCGACGACGCGACCGCGCTGGCCGCCCTGCGCGGCATCCGCGCCCACCTCACCCCGGGCGGCACCGCGCTGATCCCGCTGCACCTGCCCCCGCCCACCGCCGCGGCCAAGGTCGGCCGGACCCGTACCGCCACCGCGCCGGACGGTGCCGAACTGCGGGTCAGCATCGTCTCCGAGAGCCGCGACGAACACACCCGCACCCAGACGACGCTGCTGCGCTACGAGCGCTACCACCCCTCGGGCAGCAGCATCACCGAACGCCCGCGGGTGCTGCACTGGTACACCCGCGACGGCTTCAGGACCCTGGCGGCCGTCGCCGGACTCGATGTCGCCGGGGTCACCGACCCCGGCGGCCGGCCCGCCCCGCCGAGCGCCGAGCACGTCCACGTCCTGCTGCGCCCCGCGGACTGACCGCCACCGGCCGGCCCGCGCGCGGGGAGCTCCGCGCGCACCACACCGCCGCCACACTGCCGTGCGGCACGGCGAGTTCACGCCGGCGCCGCGGGGGCACCGCCGCGCCGTCCCCACCGGACGACTACCTGTCGTACCGGCACCGCGACGGACTGCGGTGACCGGTGGGGCATGCACACCGCAGCCGCCCGCCGGGAAGATCCACGGCCGGCTTGTGAACCACGCGGTCAAGAAGTACCCCTCGCCGCGGAGCCGCTGGCGGCCCGGTGACCGCCCTACGGCCCGGGCCGTACACCCCCGTCCGCACCCGGCCGGAGCGCCGTGTCGGCCCCTCGCCGGGGAGCGCGACCGGGTTCTGATCCAGCCGGGCGAGCATCAGACACCCAAACGGGCGTATCGTGTCTTAAGGGGATGCACCCGACTCTCCTGGAGAGGAGGCAGCAACCATGTCGTATCAGCAACACACCACCGACATGACCTCGCACCCCGACGTGGGCGAGATGCGTGAGCGTTTCGATCGCACGACGGCCGGGGGTGGTGTGGTTGCCCTCGAAGGACTGATCCTGCTCGCCGGCTTGTTTGCCGCGATTTCGCCCTGGGTCGTGCACTTCACGGGGAACACCGCCCTCACCATCAACAACCTCATCGTCGGCATCACCGTCGGCCTGATCGGACTCGCGCTGGCGCTCGCACCGGAGCGGACGTCGGGCCTGGCCTGGCTGGCCGTGCCCCTGGGGGCGTGGCTCGTGATCTCTCCCTGGGTGGTCACCAGCGCCAACACCGCCCCCAACGGCGCCATCTGGAGCAACTGCTTCGTCGGCGGCGCGACGGCCCTGCTGGGACTGATGGCCATGGGCATGACGGTGGCTTTCCGGCAGAAGGCGGCACGAAAGTAAGGCCGGACGCGGTCCGACCTGTCGGCACGGCCCGAGGCCGGGCCGGCCCGGGGCGACCCGGGTACGGCCCGGCCGAGGGCCCGCGCGCGTCCGGGGCGCGTACCGGGTGGGGGTAGCCCGGCCCGATACGCCGACACGGGCGGGGCGAGAGCGCGGGTGGACCTGGACGACCCGGTCGACCGGTGGCTTCCGCACGGCGTCCCGGACGGCGGCCGCATCACCGTGCGGCACCTGCCGGGTACGTACCCGCGCATCCGCGGTGCGCATCCGCGCGGCTGCGTCCCGGTCGAGCGGGACGGCGGCGGGACGGAGCTGGTCGACTTCACCGAGATGAACCCCTCGCTCTTCGGCGCGGCAGGCGAGATGATCTCCACGGCCGGCGATCTCGACCGGTCTTCGCCGCGCTGCTCGGCGGGCGGCTGCTGCCGGACCGCCTGCTGGACGAGATGCGCACACCGTCGCCCGGCGGCCGGACGTACGGGCTGGGGCTGGCCGGGGAAGGACCCGGCGTGCGGGATCACGGTCTACGGCAACGACGGCGACGCGCTGACCTACAGAGCCGGTCGTTCACCACGGCCGACCTGCGCCGTCGCGTCACCGTCGCGCTCACCCCCGACCACCGCGCCGATCTCGACGACTCCGTGGACGCACTCCTTAACGAGGCGTTCTGCGGCTGACATGAAGCGCCCCGGCCGACCGGCGTCCGGCCGGCCGGCTCAGGTGTCGGGCGACAGCAGCGCGCGCAGACCGCTGCGGAGTTCGACCTCGACGTCCTGGAACACCGCGCACTGCACGATGAATCCCTGGACGAGCGCCATCAGCGCGCGTACCACGTGGTCGGTCGGGACGTCCGCGCGGAGCTGACCCGCCTCCTGGTACGTGCGGACGACCTCGGCCCACATGACGCGCATCCGGTCGTACCCTGCGTTCAGCGTCGCGGCCAGCTCCCGGTCGCGCAGGGTCTCGCTCCACACCTGCACGATCAGTTCGGCGAACGCGCCGGGGCGGTCGATCCCCGACTCCTGGGCCTGCTCTTCCAGCACGTGGCTCAGCACCTCGTCGATCACGTCGCCGAGGGGGCGCAGCGGGGCCTCGCGGCCGGCGGACTCGAAGGCTCGCCGCATCCGCTCGAACGCCTCCTCGGCGACGGCCGTGATCAGGTCGCTCTTGCCGCGGAAGTAGCGGTAGACGGCGCCCGAGGACAGCCCGGTCTCCTGGAAGACGTCCTGCATGGACGTGGCGTGGAACCCGTTGCGCGTGAAGCAGCGGCGTGCGCCGTCCAGGATCTGCCGGCGCCGGGCGTCCAGGTGTGCCTGGGATACGCGAGCCATGGCCGCCACCATAAAACGAACGTTCCTTCTTGACAACTCCGGAACGGCCCGCGCAGAGTGAGGTTCGTAAAACGAACGATCCTTCTCTTTACGATCGAGGCTTCCCGATGTCCTCCACCCGCAGCCTGCTCGCGGTCGTCGTCCTGGTCCCCGCCCTGATCACCCTCGCCCTCTGGGCCTTCGTCTGGCCCGGCGCCCGGCTCGCGCCGCGCGATCTGCCCGTCGGCGTCGCCGGCCCCGCGCAGGCCACGGCGCCGGTCAAGGCGCACCTGTCCGAGCGGGACGGCGCCTTCGAGGTGCACACGTACGCCGGCGCGGCCGCCGCCCGTACCGCCATCGAGGAGCGGGAGGTCTACGGCGCCGTCGTCGCCACCCCCCGCGGACCCGAGCTGCTGGTCGCCTCCGCCGCCGGACCCGGCGTGGCGCAGTTGCTCGCCGAGGCCGTCGGCGGGCAGGCGGGGCGGCCCGTGCCCACCGAGGACGTGGTCCCGCTGCCCGCGGCCGATCCGCGCGGCTCCACCCTCAACTCCAGCGTCCTGCCGCTGTCGCTGGCCGGCATCGTGGCCGGCGCGCTGACGACCCTGCTGGGTCTGCGGGGCGGTCGCGCGGTGCTCGCGGTGGCCGGCACGTCCGCGGTGGTCGGCCTCGTCGCCGCCGCGGTGGCGGACAGTTGGCTCGGCGCCCTGACCGGCGACTGGTGGGCGGAGGCCGGCGCGCTGGGCCTGACGGTCCTCGCCGGCGCCGCGGGGGTCGCGGGCCTCGCCGCGGTGCTCGGCCGCCCGGGGATGGGCCTGGGCAGCCTGCTGGTGATGCTCCTGGGCAACCCGTTCTCCGGCGTCAGCTCCGCCCCCGAGCTGCTCCCGGAGCCGGTGGGGACGCTCGGCCAGTGGCTGCCGCCGGGAGCGGGCGGCTCCCTGGTCCGCTCCCTCGCCTACTTCGACGGCAACGGAGGCGCGGGACCGCTCGCGGTCCTCACCGGCTGGGCGCTCGTCGGCCTGACGCTGGTGCTGCTCGGCCCGCTGCTCGGCCGCCGCCGCCTCCCGGCGCCCGCGGCCGTGCCGCGGATCGGCAGGGGCGCCACCGTCTAGCGCCACCGGCCGGCATCACCGCTTCCAGGAGCCCGCACGGCCGACCGTCTTCCCCACCGCGCGGGCTCATTGACGTGTACGCGACGTTGATCATACGCTCCACGCGTCGGCCCCGGGCATACCCGCGACGCGTGGTCCCCCGGCTGCGCCCGACCGCCGTCCCCCCACAACTCCGTACCGTCACACCGGAGGAGAATGTGAAGAGACGCAACGCCGCCTGGGCCGCCTCCGCGCTCGCCGTCACCCTCGCGGCGACCGGCGCTCTCGCCGGGCCCGCCACCGCCGTGCCCGGGGCCGCGGAGAGCGCCCCCCGGGCCCGTATCGCCACCGCCACCGATCCCGTCACGCACGACGAGAACGACCGCGTGCCCGAGGGCGCGGAATGGACCCAGCACTACTTCCCCTCCGCCGACGACTCCGGCACCGAACTCCATGCCGACGTGCTCCTGCCCGGAGGGCTGGAGAAGGGCGAGGAGGTGCCCGTCATCCTGTCCGTCGGGCCGTACTTCGCACACGCCGGAGCGACCGGCGACGAGGGCTGGTCGCACACCGGACCCTCCGCGCGGTTCCAGGACTTCACCGAGGGGGCCGGCGTCTTCGCGGAGGGCTACGCCTTCGTCATGGTCGACCTGCGCGGCTTCGGCGGCTCCACGGGCTGCCTCGACTGGGGCGGACCCGGCGAACAGGCCGACGTGCAGGCGGCGATCGACTGGGCGGCGAGCCGGCCGTGGTCCACGGGCGCGGTCGGCATGTACGGCAAGTCGTACGACGCCGTGACCGGGCTGATCGGCAACAACCTGGACCAGAAGGCGCTGAAAGCCGTCGTGGCACAGGAACCTCTCTGGGACATGTACCAGTACATCTACTCCAACGGCGTGCCCCGCCCCAACGTGACGGGCACGGCGAACGCCTACAACTCCATCGCCACCCTTCCTCCGATGGCCGACGACGACCCGCGCTACGCGGCCAACGCCCGCTGGGAGGAGACCCATCCGGAGTGCCTGACGGAGAACTCCGCCGGTTACCGGATCTCCGACCAGGACAGCAGCCACTGGAAGTCCCGCGACCTGCCGCGGCTCGCCAAGGGCAGCGACACCCCCCTCTTCGTCACACAGGGCTTCATCGAGCCCAACACCAAGCCCGAGGAGATGGAGGAGTACCTGCGCAACCACCGCGGCCCCGAGCGCGGCTGGCTCGGCCAGTGGGACCACGTCCGCGGCGGCGACCGGGTGCCCGACGGCCGGCTGGCGATGGGGCGCGAGGGCTGGTACGAGGAGACGCTGGCGTTCTTCGACGAGTACCTGAAGGGCGAGAAGCCCGCCGTCCGTCACCCGGCGTACGCCATGGAGGACAACAGCGGCGACTGGCGCGGCCAGAGCACCTGGCCGGTCGTCGAGCGGCGCGCGAGCATCCCGCTGGGCGGCGGCTCGTACATCGACGACGGCGGCGCCGCCGCCCGCGCCGGCCTCACCGCCTCCGGCCGCGCGGCACCCGGCGCGCACGCCCAGCCGTCCGGCACGTGGGACATGGAGAACGCCCCCGTCCTGGAGCCGGCGGCCCCCGAAGGGCTGGCGGCCGAGGCCGCGAAGCGGCAGCGGGCCGGCGAGGTCACGTCGAGCTTCTTCGCGTGGTCCGAGCCGCTCCGGCAGGACGTGCGCGTCACCGGCACCCCGCGGATCTCACTGAACACGAAGGGCTCGGGCAACGTCATGCTCAAGCTGTACGACGTCGCCCCCGACGGCACCGCCGTGATGTTCGACGAGCAGGTCTCGCTGCTTGAGCGGGGCCGGTTCACCGTCGACCTGAAGGCGACCGACTGGCGGCTGGCGGCCGGACACGTGCTGGCCGTGGAGATCGGCACCATCCAGACCGGCTCGTGGCGCGACACCCCCTCCGGCGAGACGATCGAGGTCGGCAACGCCACGCTGCACCTGGCCCTGGACGGCACCGCCGACGACGAGCCGACGGACGGCGAACGCTCGCCGTACCTGGACACGTACCTCGGCCAGTACACGGTGGACCTCCGCGCGGGCCCGCCGTCGTTCACCGTCCCCGCCGCCGGGCACCGCTGACGGAAGTCGATCACGCGCTGACCGGCACGTCCGCCGCCCGGGAACCCACGGCCCGCTCCCGGGCGGCGGACCCCGCCGGGGAACGGGCGGGGTGTGTCCGCCCACACCGCCCGGGCCCGGGGGGACGGCCCGTTTCTGACGGTCTATCGTGGACGCCATGTCCGTGCCCGAGCTCATCCGCATCGTCTCGCGCGACTCCCCCATGGCCCTCGCCCAGGTCGAGCGCGTCCGCGCCGGGCTGGCCGAGCTGCACCCCGGCATCCGCACCACGGTCGTGCCGGTGAAGACCACCGGCGACAAGTGGCTGGGCGACCTGGCGCAGGTCGACGGCAAGGGCGCGTTCACCAAGGAGGTCGACGCCGCGCTGGTCACCGGCCAGGCGGACCTCGCGGTGCACTGCGTCAAGGACGTGCCCGCGGACCGGCCGCTGCCGGCCGGGACGACGTTCGCCGCGTTCCTGCGCCGCGACGACATCCGCGACGCCCTGATCCACCCCGGCGGGCTCGGGCTCGACGACCTGCCCGCGGGCACCCGGGTCGGCACGTCCTCCGTGCGCCGGATCGCGCAGCTCTCCGCCGCGTACCCGCACCTGGAGTGCGTGCCGTTCCGCGGCAACGCCAACCGCCGGCTGGCGAAGCTGTACGCCGGGGAGGTCGACGCGCTGCTGCTCGCCGTCGCCGGTCTGGAGCGCATCGACCGCGCCGACGTCATCACCGAGGTGCTCCCGGTGGAGACGATGTGCCCGCCGCTGGGCGCCGGGATCCTGGCGCTGCAGTGCCGCGAGGACGACACGGCGACCATCGACCTGGTCAGCGACCTGAACCACCCGGAGACGTACCGCGAGGCCATGGCGGAGCGGATGTTCCTGCACGTGCTGCAGGGCCACTGCAACAGCCCCATCGCCGGCTTCGCCACCGCAGGGCCCGACGAACTCCGGCTGCGCGGCCGGGTGTTCAGCGCGGACGGTAAGACCGTGCTCGACGCACACGAGTCCGCGGGCCGGCTCACCCCGCCCGACCTCGGCACCTCGGTCGCGCTGGCGCTGCTGCGGCAGGGCGCGCGCGACCTGATCGACGGCATCGCGCACTGACGCGCGGGAGCGGCGGAAGGCTCACAGACCCACGTCCGGCGCGCGGTACTCCGGCGGTCTGCGTACGGCGGTCGCCTGCCCGTACGCGTACGCCAGCCGCAGCAGGGTCGGTTCGCTCCACGCCGTCCCCATGAACGTCAGCCCGACCGGCAGACCGAACGCGAACCCCGCCGGCACGCTCACCGCCGGATATCCGGCGAGCGCCGCCGGGGTCGAGCCGTCCGCCGGCCATGCGGCGTGTGGCCGGTGACTCCGTCGGTGCTGAGGGCGACGACCCCGTCTGCGTGCGTCTACGAGCAGGTTATTCAACCGAATGATTGAAAAAGCCTGGGAGCCGGGTTAGGTTTTATTCAACCAATCAGTTGAGGATGTGAGATGACCTCGGTCCCCGAGCCCGAGCCCGACGAGCGGCTGTCCCTGGTGTTCTCCGCGCTGGCGGACCCGACCCGGCGCGACATCGTGGCCCGCCTCACGGCGGGTGACGCCACCGTCAACGAGCTGGCCGAGCCGTACGACGTGAGCGTGCAGGCCGTCTCCAAGCACATCCGCGTGCTGGAGGACGCCGGCCTGGTCAGCCGCACCCGGGACGCCCAGCGGCGGCCCTGCCACCTGGAGGCGGAGGTCTTCGACCTCATGACGAAGTGGATCGAGCGCTACCGGCGCGCGGCGGAGGAACGCCACCGCCGCCTGGACACGCTCCTGGAGCGGATGGACGCCCAGGACGGGCCGCCGGCGACGAACCCCCGGACGATGAAGGAAGCAGAAGCCTCATGAGCACCACGCACACCCGCCACCGCAACGAGACCGGGATCACCGTCGACCCGTCGCTGCCCACCATCGTGATCACCCGGGAGTTCGAGGCCCCGCCCGAGCGGGTGTTCCGTGCGCACACCGACCCCGACCTGGTCGTCCAGTGGCTCGGTCCGCACGGGCTGACCATGACCATCGACCGCTACGACGCCCGTACCGACGGCTCGTACCGCTACGTCCACGCCGACGAGGAGGGCAACGAGTACGCCTTCCACGGCGTGTTCCACGAGGTGCGTCCCACCGAGCGCATCGTCCAGACCTTCACCTACGAGGGCATGCCCGACAGCGTCAGCCTGGAGACCGCCGTCTTCGAGGACCTCGGCGGGCGCACCCGGCTGACCTCCACCTCGCTGATGGACTCCCTCGAATCCCGGGACGGGATGATCGCCAGCGGCGCCGAGACCGGCATCCGCGAGGGGTACGAGCGGCTCGACGACCTGCTCGACGGCACGCAGGCCGCCGACGAGCACCGCCGGATCGCCGGTGAGTTCACCGCGCGCGCCCGCGGCGTGCCGTCGGGCAGGTGGGACGACCCGGCGCCGTGCGAGGGGTGGGCCGCCAGGGACGTCGTACGGCACCTCGTCGAGTGGTTCCCCGGCTTTCTGAAGGAGGGCGCCGGTATCGAGCTGCCGAAGGGCCCCTCGGTCGACGACGACCCGGTGGCGGCCTGGCAGGTCCACAGCGACGCCGTGCAGGCCCTCCTGGACGACCCGGCCACGGGGGAGAGGACCCTGTCGCACCCGAGGGCCGGCGACCACCCGCTGCCCCGGGCGATCGACCGCTTCTACACCGGCGACGTCTTCATGCACACCTGGGATCTGGCCCGGGCCACCGGCCAGGACGAGCGGCTGGATCCGGCCAAGTGCGCCGCCCTGCTCGCGGGGATGCTGCCGATGGACGAGGTGCTGCGCGCCAGCGGTCACTACGGGCCGCGCGTCGGAGTTCCGGAGGACGCCGACGTGCAGACCCGCCTGCTGGCCTTCATCGGCCGCACGCCCTGAGCGAGGCTGTGCCCGTCCCGTTCCTGTCCCTGCCGCGCCGCCCGCGGCAGGGACAGGAGGTGCCGTGCAGCATATTCCCCGGTGAACCGGCGCGGGGCCGGCCACGCCGCGGACACGGCCGATGCCTCATAGTTCACGCGGCCGGCCGCTTGTACCGGCCCCCTCCCTCCTGGGGAGGATCCGGGGTCCCGCCGCGCCGTGATCGGATGGCGCCATGTCCACCGAACCCCGTGCGCGGTTCGCCGCCTTCGGCGACGAACTCGTCGCCATCCACCACAGGCTCCGTGCCGAGCTGGCCCGGCTCCGTACCGAAACCGACGACTATCTGGCCGGCGGCCCCCGGCCGCGCGATCTCAAGACCCACTGCCTCGCCTTCTGCACCGCGCTGACCTCGCACCACACCGGCGAGGACCGCGGCGCGTTCCCCGCGCTCGCCGCGCGCCACCCGGACCTGCGGCCGCTGATCGAGAAGATGACGGAGGACCACGCCCTGGTGAGCGGCCTCCTGCAGAGCCTGGAACGGGTGCTCGACGACGTGCCCGAGGACCCGGACGAGCGGGACGCGGCGCGGGTGCGGGGCGAGTTGGAGGGGCTGGGCGCGATCATGGAGTCGCACTTCCGCTTCGAGGAGCGGACGATCGCCGCCGCGCTCGACGCGCTGCCGGCCGAGGCCGGCAGCACGGAAGACCTGCTGGGGCTGCCGGGCACGGCGGCGGAGGGCGCGTAGCGGCCGGCCGGGGGCGCGCGCCGGTCCCGCACCCCCGGCCAGCCGGCAGGACCGCCCCCTTCCCGCGGGGCGCACAATGGTCACGTGTCTACCTCCCAGCCGGCGGCCCTCGTCCGCCCCGCCGCACCCCAGGACCTGGCGGAGATCGCCGAGATCTACACGTACTACGTCACCGACACGGTGATCACCTTCGAGGAGACCCCGCCGCCGCCCGGGTACTGGCAGCAGCGGCTGCACGAGCTGACGGACCGCGGCCTGCCGTTCCTCGTCGCCGAGGCGGCCGGGAACGTCGCCGGTTACGCCTACGCCGCACCCTGGCGGCCCAAGCCGGCCTACCGGCACACCGTCGAGAACTCCATCTACCTCGCGCCCGGCCGGACGGGGCAGGGCATCGGCGGCGCGCTGCTGGCGGAACTGGTCGACCGGTGCGCGGAGGCGGACGTGCGGCAGATCATGGCGGTGATCGCCGACACCGGTGACGACACCTCGCCGCGGCTGCACAGGCGGTACGGGTTCACGCAGGTGGGCCGGCTGACGCAGGTGGGGTTCAAGCACGGGAAGTGGCTCGACACGGTGCTGATGCAGCGTTCCCTGCCGAGCGCCGGGCCGGCCGGATAGGCCGCCGGCGCCGCGGTGGAGGCGGGGTTCACGCCGCTCTCGGCACCCCGATCGTCGCCCACACCGCGAACCCCGCCCCCGACGGCTCCGTCCCCCACGCCTCGCTCACCGCCGCCACGAGCCCCAGCCCGCGCCCGCACTCGTCCTCCGGCCCCGCGACCGTACGGATCGGGACGCCGTAGGCGCCGCCCTGGTCCCGCACCTCCAGCCGCACCCCCGGCGAACGCAGCGTGAGCCGGCAGACGATCCTGCTGCCGCCCGCGTGCAGCACGGCATTCGTCACCAGCTCGGAGATCACCAACTGCGCCGCGCCGCACACGTCGTCGCATAACCGCCAGCGGCTGACCAGCCGCCTGACATGCGCGCGCGCTTCGGCCACCGCGGCGGCACGCGCCACGAGTTCGAAGCTCTCGCCGTGCGCCGCGGCCTCGAAGTCAGCCGTGGTGCCGAGCGCGCTGTGGGATGAGGGGGCCATGGGCCGGATGCCTTCCGTACGTCCGTCGAGTGGGGCCACGGCGTCCGGCCGCCACGGAGCTTCGCACGTGGGCGGGCGTCGGCCATGTGAACGGCGTCACAGGCCAACTATGCGTGCGCCGGTGACGGATCGCAAGCGTCGTTTTGCAGACTGCACACACGGGAATGCATAACGCTGCGACCGATCCCCCCTGCGTGGCACACTTCGCACCGACAAACTCACCGACAACGCCCCGAGTCGGTACGGGAGGTGCAGACCATGGCTCCGCGAGCGGGCGGCGAGGTGGGTGCGGCGACCCTATCCGGCCACTCGGCCCCCACCGCCGGCCAGATCGTGCTGGGCCGCCGCCTGCAGAACCTGCGCGAGAGCGCCGGGTTCACGCCCGAGCAGGCCGCCAGGGCGCTGCGCGTCAACGCCACCAGCGTCCGGCGCATGGAGAAGGCCGAAGTCGGCCTCAAGTACGCCTCCGTGGAGAAGCTGCTGCGCACCTACGGGCTCCCGCAGCCGGACATCGATTCCTTCCTCGCCCTCGTCGAGGAGGCCAACAAGCCCGGGTGGTGGCACCGGTTCCGCGACGTTCTGCCGGAACAGTTCGGCCTGTACGTGAGCCTGGAGTCGGCGGCCACCCTCATCCGCGCGTACGAGCCGCACTGCGTGCCCGGTCTGCTGCAGACCGAGGACTACGCCCGCGCCCTGCTGTCCGCGGGAAACCTGCCCCTGGCCGCCGGGGAGCGCGAACGCCGGGTCGCCCTGCGCATGGAGCGCCAGGGGCTGCTCAGACGCGAGCCCCAGCCGCTGCGGCTGTGGGCCATCGTCGACGAAGCGGCCCTGCGCCGCACCGTGGGCGGGCCGCGGACGATGCGCGCGCAGCTCGACCGGCTGGTGGAAACCGCACGGATGCCGAACGTCACCCTCCAGGTGCTCCCGTTCGACACCGGGCCCCACCCGGCCATGTACGGCCCGCTGCACCTGCTGCGCTTCCCCGCCCCCGAGCTGGGCGACTTCGGCTACAGCGAGAGCCTGACCGGCCCGGCCTACGTGGAGGACACCGCGCTGGTCTCCCAGTGCCTGGAGGCCCTCAACCGGATATGCACACAGGCACCGCCGGCACACCAGACCGAGAACATCATCGCCCACATCCGGAAGGAAGTATGAGGATGACCGACCCGCATGGGACGGACGGCGCCCGCCGCACCGGCGCACCGGCGGAAGGGCAGGTCTACAACGGCATGCCCGCGCACGAGCTGGGCGCCGACGGCTGGGGCAAGCCCTGGAGCGGGCCCAACGGCGACGCCTGCGTCGAGGCGAAGCGGCTCGCGGACGGCCGCGTGGCGCTGCGGCAGAGCACCGCCGACGACGGCCCCGCGCTGATCTACACCGCGGACGAGATGCGGGCGTTCATCGACGGCATCAAGAACGGGGACGCGGACTTCCTGCTCTCCTGAGCCGGCGCCCCGGCCGCCGCCGCGCACGTCCCGTGCGCCGCGACCCCCCACCGCCGAGCGCCGGCACGACCGAAACGGACTGACCACGTGACCGACGAGACCCCCGCTGCTTCCCACGTCGACCAGACCCGGGCACATCCCGCCCGCATCTACGACTACATCCTGGGCGGGCACGACAACTACGAGGTGGACCACGCCGCCGCGCGGCAGGTGCTCTCCGTCTGGCCCCAGGCGCGCACCGCCGCCCGCGTCAACCGCGCGTTCATGCGCCGCGCGACGCACTGGCTGGCCGCCGAGGCGGGCATCGACCAGTTCCTCGACATCGGGACGGGCATACCCACCGAACCGAACCTCCACCAGGTGGCACAGGAGGCCAACCCGGCCGCGCGGGTCCTCTACACCGACAACGACCCGCTGGTACTGCGCTACGCCGAGGCCCTGATGACCAGCACGCCGCAGGGCCGCACCGCCTACCTCCACGCGGACGTCACCGCGCCGCACACGATCCTGGAAGCAGCCGAGTTACGGGGCACGCTGGACCTCGACCGGCCGGTCGCGCTCTCCTGCAACGCGCTCTTCCACTTCATCCCGGACCGCGAGGCGGCCCACCAGATAGTGGAGACGCTGCTCAAGCCGCTGGCCCCGGGCAGTTTCCTGGCCCTGTCACACGGCACCCCCGACTTCGACCCCCGGCACATCGGGTACGTGGAGGACATCTACCACGAGCAGGGCATCCCGCTGACCACGCGCACGAAGGGATCGATCGAGCCCTTCTTCGCCGGACTGGAGCTGGTCGCTCCGGGTCTGGTCGCGCCGCACCGCTGGAAGCCGGACGGGGAACCGCCGGCCGACGCGGAGGCGGCGGCGCTGGACGCGGAGGTGTCCCAGTACGCGGCGGTGGGCCGGAAGGCGTAGCCGGGGCGGGGGGCGTCGCCGCCGCGGCGCCGGCCGCCGCCAGGAACACCGGGGTCCGTGTCTGCCAGGTGCCGCCGCGCGGGCCGGTCCGGGTCACCGGCGGGCCCGCCCTCGCCGCCCGTGCAGCCTCCGAGGGCGAGCACGGCGGCGAGCAGCACCGCTCCCGCGTGCCCCGCGGGCCGTCGCACGAATCCCCCGCCAACGAACCGGCGCAGCTCTCCCGTCCCCCGGTAGCGGATCGTACGGGGCCGGTCCACAGTGTGTCAGCACGGATGTGTACGGATCACGTAACACCGTGTGCGCGGCCGGAGTTGCGAGCGGGCGGGCGGAAGGCGGGGTGCGGGCCCGCCCTCCGCCGCCGCCGGCTCAGCCGGTGGCGAGCCGGCGGGTCACCTGGACGCGCGACTGGCAGCCGAGCTTGCGCATCACCTTGCGCAGATGGTTCACGACCGTCCACTCGGCGATGCCGAGCCGGCGGGCGATGACGCGGTTCGTCAGCCCCTCGGCCACCAGCAGCGCGACCTCCAGCTCCCGCTTGGTGAGGATGTCGGCCACGTCGGTGGGCACGTCGGCCCCGGCCACCGGCCGCGCGTCCTCGGCGGGCATCAGCCGCAGCGCCGCCTCCCAGGTCAGCTCGGCGCCGGAGCGCCACGCCCACATGTAGTCGTCGGCGGACAGCTCCTGGCTGGCGGTGGCGAGGATCGTCGTGGTCTGCTCGGTCAGCGGCCGGGGGCGGGCCAGGCCCAGCCGCCGGCGCAGCCGGTTGGCCAGGCCCAGCGTCGCCGTGAGCAGCCGCCAGTCGGTGATACGGCGCCACTTGTAGAGCGTGATCGCCAGCATCTCCAGGCACTCGGGACGTTCCGCCGCATCCGTCAGCCCGCCGAGCTGCTCCGCGGCGTCCGCGAACAGGATGCGCGCCTCCGCGGAGTCCTGTTCCAGCAGCCGGACGGAGGCGAGGACGTAGCGGGCGGTCACCGCGGCGCCGAAGTCCTCGCGGCCCAGCTCCGCCGCCAGCGCGGTACGGGCCAGTTCGTCCGCGCGGGCGAGGTTGCCCGCCTCGCGCAGCACCACGGCGAGCCGCCGGGTGAGGTACCGGCCGGCTCCGGCGGCGGTGTCGCCGGCGGTCCCGGCACGGCCGGGCGAGGCGAGGACGGCCAGCCCTTCCTCGAACTGGCGGCGGGCGCGCTCCAGGTCGCCGCCGGCGTACGCCTCGTCGCCGAGGAGACCGAGGCAGCGCACCACGCCGGCGTCGTCGTGCAGCGCGCGGAAGGCGTCGCGGGCCTGGGCGAGGTAGCCGCGGGCCGCGCCGGAGCCGAGCCGCATCGCCAGCCCGCCGGCGGCCTCCAGCGTCCGGGCGTGCAGCCGGGCGTCCTCGACACCGGCCCGCAGCGCCTCTTCGGTCAGCCGCAGGCACTGCCGGGTCTGGGCCGCGCCGGTGGACTGCCCGCGCAGCGCGCCGGCGAGCACCGCCATGGACGGGCCGTCGCCGGCCTCCCGCCAGTAGCCGAACGCCGCGAGCAGGTCGGCCCGGGTCTCCGGGCCGGCCGCGGAGCGGGGACCCGCAGCCGCGGCGCCGGACTCGGGCGCGGGTCCGGGGCGTGGCGCGGCGAGCGCGCGGAAGTATGCGGCGTGGCCCTTGCGCAGCGTCTCGTGGACGGGCTGCAGGGCGAGGGAGCGGGCCGCGGCCTGCCGCAGCGGGCCCGGGATGCTCAGGCTCAGCTCGCCGTCGGCCCGCTCGTCGGGGACGAGCACGCTCGCGTCGATGAGCCGTTCCAGGGTCCGGTAGCCGGCGGCGTCGAAACCGGTGAGCACGCCGGCCGCGGCGCGGGTGGTGAACGGTCCTTCGAAGACGGTCAGTTGCTCCAGCAGCAGCCGTTCGTCGGCGCGCAGCCGGGCGAACACCCAGGCGACCATCCCGGAGATGCTGTGATGCCGCGAGTACGGGTGCCGGTCGATGCGCCGCAGATCGCCGGCACCGCGCTCGGAGCGCTCCAGGATCAGGTCGGGTTCGGCGAGCTTGACCTGCTCGGCCGCCAGCTCGATGGCGAACGGCAGCCCGCCGGCGAGCCGGCAGAGGGCCAGTACGTGGCGGACGTTCTCCGCGGTCAGCTTGAACTCGGGCCGCACCGCCCGCGCGCACTGTACGAACAGCTCGACGGCGGGAACCCGGGCGACGGCCGGGAGGTCCGCCTCGGCGCTGTGCCCGGTCGGGAGCGGCCGGAGCCGTACGACACGCTCGCCGTACAGCCCGAGACGGGCGGTGCCGACGGTGACGATCCGCACCTCCGGGCAGCTCCGCCGGAACTCGGCCAGCAGTGGCGACAGTTCATCTGCGAAGTCCTCGTAATGGTCGAACAGCACGGTGTGCGGCCCCGGCCCGAGGCGTTCCAGGGCCGAGCGGACGGCGGCGGGCCCCTCCTGGAACTGCTCCTTCAGCCGGCGCAGCATCAGCGCGCCCATGGCGGGATCCGTGATCCGGCCGAAGTCGAACACCTCGACGGTGCCGCCCGGGGCGGACCCGGAGCGGCGGAAGTACTCCATGACGAGCCGGCTCTTGCCCACCCCGGCCGGGCCCGTGACGGTCACCAGGCCCGCGTCGGGCGCGGTCAGCACGGTGGCGAGCCGGTCGAGTTCGCGGGTGCGGCCGATCAGCGAGGTGGGGGTGGGCCCGATATACCCGGCGGGACTGGACGTCCCTCCCGTTAAGAGTCCCTCGAGGCCCTCCAGGGGCTCGAGTTCCTTGGCTGCGATCACGGCGTCGGCGTTCATGGCGTCGCTTCGCAGGAGGTGCCGGAGGCGACCGCCGACCGCGTACACGTCACGACGACCACCCGATTCCCATCAGGGCTCACTGCCTTCCCTCCGCCGAAAACCTGTCCCGCTCCCCCCGTGCCACGGCCGGCTCGCCCTTACCTGGCGAAGAGCAATGTGGCGGACGAGGGGGTGGGCTGGAATGTGATCTGCCCGCAGCCGTGTCGTTCGGCCGGCCCGGCGCCGGCCAGGATGGTCAATGTGACCTTCCCTTCGTGGTGGGTGACGGGCACGGGCTCAGGCGACGGCGGCGGCGACGGGGGTACCGGCCGACTTCTCGCGCGACTCCTCGGCGACCCACCTGCCCACCGACATCTCGGCGGTGATGCCGGGGCCGAAGCCGGCGATCATCCCGCCGGCGCCGGGCAGGAGGGAGTCCTCCTCGAAGAGCCGGCGCAGCGCCTCCAGCACGACGGCGCTGGCGATGTTCCCGTAGTCGGTCAGGGTCGACCAACTGTGCCGGAACATGTACCGGTCGGTCTTCAGGTAGGTGCTCAGGTCGTCCAGGATCCGCGGCCCGCCGGCGTGGATGATGTAGAAGTCCAGGTTCTCGACGTCCCAGCCGTGTGTCGTGGCCAGTTGGCGCAGCACCGGGGCGAGCGGCTCCATGGTGCCGGGGACCCGGCGGTCGAGCTGGAAGTGGAAGCCGGTGGAGCGGACGGCGTAGGAGATCCACTCCTCGGTGTCCGGGATGAGGTACGAGGCGTTGCGCTCCAGCGTCACGCCGGTGCCCCCGCGGCCGCGTACGACGGCGGCGGCGACGGCGTCTCCGAACAGGCCGTCGGAGAGCAGGGAGCCGATGTCGTCGTCCTCCGGCTGGTAGCACAGGGAGCACAGCTCGCAGGAGACGATGAGGACGTTGCGGTCCGGGTAGGCGCGGCAGAAGTCGTGGGCGCGGTTGACGGCGGCGCCGCCCGCGGCGCAGCCGAGCTGCGCGATGGGTATCTGCCGGGTGTCGGAGCGGAACCCCATCGTGTTGATCAGCCATGCGGTCAGGGACGGCATGAGGAACCCGGTGCAGGACACGTAGATGATCGCGTCGATGTCCCGGGCGGTCATGTCCGCGTTCGCCAGGGCCTCTTCGATGACCGGCGGCGTCATCCTCTTCGACTCGGCCTCGTAGATGCGGTTGCGCTCCCGGAGACCGGGGTGGCGGAGGGTCTTCTCGATGGGCTGGACGATGTGCCTCTTCCGTACGCCCGTATTCTCGATGAGGCGGAGGGCCAACGGCAACTGCGGCTTTCCGGAGTGCACCTTCTTGGCGAATTCCAGGGTCTCTTCCATGGTGATGACGTATTCCGGTACGCTCACCGCCGGCTTGCAAAGAGTCGACATGCCTGGCATCCACCCTCGGTAGGTAGAGGTTTCCCCGAAGTTTCCCGTCGCGCCCCCTCGGGGTTACAGCAAATCCGCCCAGCGACACCGGCGCTCTCGGCCGATGCGCAAGCGGTATCTTTGCTCCCTTCGCTTGGGTTCGGCTTGGTGTCGACTTGGCAACCTGTTTACAAAGCCCGCCGATCATGCGGACCTGCAGGTCACACCCGCAACAGGCACCTGTAGGACAGGGGCCCGAGGCACGGCCCTGCCACCTACCGCGGGCACCGGCGCGCCTCGTCTTCGCGGTGTCCGGCGCGGCCCGGCCGTGGCGCCGCGGCGGGCCGGCGAGAACACCCCGGCGCCGAAGCGCGCGCTATGCCGGCGGTGCGCCCGGCACGTTCGGAATTCCGCCGCGGCCGTCCCGGTCCCGGAACTCCCGCTGGGGGCCGGAAAACGTGACGCGAGCGCCGGCACGCCGCGTGGCGCGGGAGGGCATCACCGTCGCGCCGCCCGTCTTCGCTGTCGACCACGCGGGCACCGCCCGCCTCCGGGCCGCGCTTTCCCCCCGGGACGCTCCGCCCCCGGGACCCTGCCGCCGGGCGGGGGTACCCCCGGATGCCGGTCCTCGCCGCCGGCGACGGGTGGGGCGTCCACCGGTGACGAGGACGCGCATCCCGCGGGCCCGGCCGCGTACGGACGGCGCACGTCTGCCGGCCCGAGCGGAGGCGCAGGTCACCGCCGTTGCCGTACGGAGTAGGCTCGTTGCCGGCTGTTGTCACTTTTCAGCTGCGACGAGCACAGGCGGGAGGCGGCGACGTGTCACGGCACCGGTCCAGGCGGTGGTTACCGGCTCGTCACCTCGGCGAGATCCCGCCGGTTACCGACATGGCACGCGCCGGTGGGAGGACTTGACCAGATGAGTGATCACGACTGGCTTGCCGAGCGGTTCGAGAGTGATCGCCCCCGTTTGCGTGCGCTCTCGTACCGGATGCTCGGCTCGGTCGCCGAAGCCGAGGACGCCGTCCAGGAAGCCTGGATCCGGCTGAGCCGCTCGCGTACCGACGAAGTGGAGAACCTCAGCGGCTGGCTGACGACGATCGTCGCCCGGGTGTCGCTGAACATGCTGCAGTCCCGCAAGTCACGCCCCGAAGACCTGGTGGACACGACCGAGACCGCCGAGCCGGACGGCGATGCCGCGGCGACCGACCCCGAGGAGGAGGCGGTCCTCGCCGACTCCGTCGGCGTCGCGCTCCTGGTGGTCCTCGACACCCTCACGCCCGCCGAGCGACTGGCGTTCGTGCTCCACGACATGTTCGCCGTCCCCTTCGACCAGATAGCGGCGATCGTCGACCGCTCCCCCGCCGCGGCCCGCCAGTTGGCCAGCCGCGCCCGCCGCCGCGTGCAGCAGGGCGCACCGCTCGCCAGGACAAGGGCCATCGGCGTCTACGACGAGAACGGCCTCACCCTGAAGAAGGGCCGCTCCGATCTGGCCAACGCGTTCCTCGCCGCGTCCCGCCAGGGGAACTTCGAGGCGCTGCTGGCGATGCTCGACCCGGACATCGTCCTGCGCTCCGACGCGACCGCCGTGCAACTGGGCCTCGAAGCCGAACTGCACGGCGCCGACGCCGTCACCCGCCTCTTCGCCGGCCACGCCTGGGCTCCGCTGCCCGCGGTCGTCGACAAGGCGCCCGCACTGGTGTGGGTGAAGGACGGCGAGCCGTATCTCTCGTTCCGCTTCACCGTCGGAGACGGAGACGGCCGCATCACCGAGATCGGCGTCCAGGCGGAGCTGACGGATCTCGACATCGAACTCGCCCTGTAGCGGCCAAGTCCGTACGGGCCGGTTCCCCGGCCCGTACGGACGCGGCGGGATGCGCCTTCCGCCGCCGTCCTTCCGGAAATCCCGGGCCGCCGAAACGCGCACCGCCGAAGCCCCGCGGCTGTGCCGGCCACATGATCGCCGCCCTAGCCGCGCGGGCCGGTAAGCCCCAGGTCACACACTTTCCGAACCGGGCGCGCGCGCCGGTGGAATTGCACGCGCCGCATCGCCAAGTGAGCGCCAAGTCGTTGGTGTGTGGTGGCCAAGCGGGGTGCCGGATGCTGGTGGGGCGTGCGCTCAGGAAAGCACGCCGTGCGGCTCTGTCGGGAACAACGACGCTGGTGGGGAAGGTGGTCCGGTGAACCGTAATGCGTTGCACAAACGCGGTCTGTACCTCGGCGCGCTCGCCCAGCGCGCCGCCGCGAAGCACGGTTCCATGCTGCTGACACTGGATCACGACCTCGACGTGCTCCCCGAAGCCGGCCGCCGCATCACGGTCGGGGAACTGGCCCACCACGTCGCCGAGCTGGCCACCCGGCTCGCGTCGGCGGGCGTACGGGCCGGGGACCATGTGGTCGTCTACAAGCGCCCCAATGCCGACTCCTGGATCCTGGGTACCGCGGTGGCGCGCCTGGGCGCGATCCCCGTGATGCTGTCCCCCGCGCTCGACGCCCCGACCGTGGCGGCGCTGCTGGACCGGCTGGGGCGTCCGCACCTGCTGGCGGACGCGGCGAAGCTGGAGTTGCTGGCCGGCGAGGACCTCGACGGGCTCACCGCCTCGGTGATCACCGTGGCGGCGCTCGCGGAGCGGGTGGACGCCCCGGCGGCGCGGCCGGTGTTCACCGGGCTCGACGAGCCGGCGATGATCACGCACACCTCGGGCACGACGGGGCTGCCGAAGCTGGTGGTGCACACCGCGCGCACGATGCGGATCCGGTTACGGCCGCAGTTGTTCATGCTCGGCCTGATGCCGCACCGGGAGACCGCGGCGATCAGCATCCCCTTCGTCCACTCGCGGCTGTTCGCGGCGATGGCGCTCGTGCTGATGAAGGGCATGCCGACGATCCTGGTCAACGACCAGGACCCCGAGGCCGTCGCCGCGTTCTTCCTCAAGAACCGGCCCGGTCTGATCGAGGCCCTGCCCAACTCCTTCCTGGCGTGGGAGGGGCTGGTCGACGACCCGCGCCGGCCGTTCGAGTCGGTGAAGTACTTCTCCTCCACCTTCGACGCCATCCACCCCCGCACCGTCCGCCGCCTGCTGGACGCCTCCCGTCGCCGGCACCCCCAGTTCTTCCAGATCTACGGCCAGTCCGAGGTCGGCCCCGCCGTCGGCAGGCCGTACTACCGCCGCCATGCGCGCAAGATGGACGGACGCTGCGTCGGCTTCGCCCTGCCCGGCAGCGCCAGGGTCCGCGTGACGTCCGAGAACGGCCGCCGGGTCTCGCGGAGCAACCCCGGCGCCATCGAGGTCCGCTGGGACGGCATCGCCACGGCGTACCACGGCGAACAGGACCGCTACGACGAGAACGTCCACGACGGCTGGTGGCGCACCGGCGACATCGGCTACCGCACGCGGCTGGGCTGCCTGCACATGCTCGACCGCGAGATCGACGCCATCCCCGGCGCCGGCTTCAGCCTGGAGATCGAGGACACCGTGCTCGACCGCCTGGACGAGCTCGTCGAACTGGTGGTCGTCCAGGGCCCGGACGACCGGCCCGTCCCGATCGTCTGCACCCGCGACGACACCCCCGTCGACCCGGACCGGTGGCGGCACGCCACCCGCGACTACCCCCGACTCGCCGCACCCGTCCACCTGCCCCTCGCCCGGCTGCCCCGTACCGCGACGCTCAAGACCCGCCGGGTCGAACTCAGCCGCCTCCTCCGCGACAAGCTCCAAGAACAGTCCTGAACCACCCCGTGGCCACGGTGCCGGATCCGGTACCGACCCGACACCCAGCGGACACGCCGGGCGGAACAGCCGCCCGGCGCCCCCGCCGACCGGCATGCGAAATCTGGGAGGACTGACCGGTGTTCAGCCGTGTTGCGATCATCAACCGCGGAGAGGCCGCCATGCGGCTCATCCAGGCCGTCGGTGAACTCAATGAAACGGGCGCACCACGGATCGAGACCGTGGCGTTCTACACCGACGCCGACGCCACCGCGACGTTCGTACGCGCGGCAGACCTCGCCTACGACCTGGGCCGGGCCGCGGACCGCCCCTACCTCGACCTCGCCGTGCTGGAGCGCGCCCTTGTCGAGACCGGCGCGGACGCCGCCTGGGTGGGCTGGGGCTTCGTCGCGGAGGATCCGGCCTTCGCCGAACTGTGCGCGAAGCTGGGCGTGACGTTCATCGGCCCCGAGCCGGAGGCGATGCACAAGCTGGGCGACAAGATCAGCGCCAAGCTCCTCGCCGAGAAGGTCGGCGTCCCCGTCGCGCCGTGGAGCCACGGGCCGGTCGCGGACCTGGACACCGCGCTGCGCCAGGCCGAACGGATCGGCTACCCGCTGATGCTCAAGGCGACCGCGGGCGGCGGCGGCCGTGGCGTACGGGCCGTGCACCGGCCGGAGGAGCTGGCCGAGGCCTTCCAGCGCACCAGCCAGGAGGCGGAACGCGCCTTCGGCAACGGCGCGCTGTTCCTGGAGCGGCTGCTCGTCCACGCCCGGCACGTCGAGGTGCAGGTGATCGCCGACGGCCAGGGCGGCGTGTGGGCGCTGGGCGTACGGGACTGCTCCGTCCAGCGGCGGAACCAGAAGGTCATCGAGGAGTCGGCCTCGCCGGTGCTGTCGGCCGGTCACGTGGAGCGGCTGAAGGAGTCGGCGGAGCGGCTCGCGCTCGCGGTGGGCTACCGCGGTGCGGCCACCGTGGAGTTCCTCTACCAGCCCAAGGACGAGATGTTCGCCTTCCTGGAGGTCAACACCCGGCTGCAGGTGGAGCATCCGGTCACCGAGGCCACCACCGGCATGGACCTCGTCAAGGCGCAGCTCCATGTGGCCGCCGGCGGCCGGCTGACCGGCACCCGGCCCGCCGAGCTCGGGCACGCCGTCGAGGCCCGCCTCAACGCCGAGGACCCGGACCGCGACTTCGCGCCCGCCCCGGGCCGTATCGCCCTGCTCGACCTGCCCGCGGGACCGGGCATCCGCGTCGACACCGGCGTCAGCCAGGGTGACTCCATCCCCGCCGACTTCGACTCGATGATCGCCAAGGTCATCGCCTACGGACGCGACCGCGCGGAGGCGCTGTCGCGGCTGCGGCACGCGATGCGCGAGACCACCGTGCTGATCGAGGGCGGCACCACCAACAAGAGCTTCATCCTCGACCTCCTCGACGAGCCCGACGTGGTCGACGCCCGCGCCGACACCGGCTGGATCGACCGGGTGCGGGCCGGTGGCGGGCTGGCGTCGCCGCGGCACTCCGGGGTCGCGCTCGCCGCCGCGGCGATCGAGGCCTACGAGGACGGGAAGCGGGCCGAGTTGCAGCGGCTGCTCGGCACCGCCCGGGGCGGCCGCCCGCAGGTGCACCACGAGGGCAGCCGCCCGGTCGACCTCACCCTGCGCGGCGCGGGCTACCGGCTCACCGTCGCCGAGACCGGCCCCGGCCGCTACCGCGTGGGATTCCGCTCCGGCACCGACGACGGCACTGTGCGGGCCGTCGACGTCGTGCTGGAGCGGTTCGACGAGCACACCGGCCAGATCCGGCTCAACGGCCACCGCTTCCGCCTGGTCACCGGCGCGCACGGCCCGGTCCACCTGGTCGAGGTCGACGGCGTGACGCACCGGATCAGCCGCGACGAGGGCGGCGTGGTCCGCTCCCCCGCCCCCGCGCTGGTGGTCGCGACGCCTCTCGGCAGCGGGGACGAGGTCGAGGAAGGCGCCCCGGTGCTGGTCCTGGAGAGCATGAAGATGGAGACGGTGCTGCGCGCGCCGTTCCGGGCGGTGCTCAAGGAGTCGCTCGTCTCCGTCGGCAGCCAGGTCGAGACCGGGGCACCGCTGCTGCGCCTGGAGCCGCTGGACGACGTCGACGCCGCGCCCGTGACCGCCGGTGCCGACCTGGACCTGCCCGCCGAGCCCGCCGAGCCGACCGCGCAGGACCGTGCCGCGCGCGGCCTCGCGGACCTGCGCAGCCGGATGCTGGGCTTCGACGCCGACCCGGCCGCGGCCGGCGACCCCCTCGCCGGCTACCTCGCGCTGCGCGCCGGGCTGCCGGAGCGTCCGCTGGCCGCGGAGGCCGGGTTGCTGGAGGTCTTCGCCGACATCTGCGAGCTGAGCCGCAACAAGCCGGAGCACGAAGAGGCCGCGGCCGAGACCTGGGTGCGCAGCCCGCGCGAGTTCTTCCACACCTACCTGCAGAGCCTCGACGCCGAACGGGCCGGGCTCTCGGAGACGTTCCAGGGCCGGCTGAGCCGGGTGCTGGGCCACTACGGCGTCGACGGGCTGGACCGTACGCCCGCGCTGGAGGAGGCGGTCTTCCGGATCTTCCTCGCCCGGCAGGCCGCCACCGCCGACGTCGCGGTGATCACCACGCTGCTGCAGCAGTGGCTCACCGAGTTGCCGCCGCCCGCCGGGACGCGCCAGGTCGTGAGCCAGGCGCTGGAGCATCTGATCCGGGCGACCCAGTTGCGCTTCCCGCTGATCGGCGGCCTCGCGCGGAGCCTGGCGTTCCGCTGGTTCGCGCAGCCGTCGCTGCGCCGCAGCCGCGCCAAGGTCTACGAGCAGGTGCGCCAGCACCTGCGCTACCTCGACGCGCACCCGGACGCGGCCGACCGCGACGAGCGGATCGCCGACATGGTCGCCAGCCCGGAGTCGCTCATCCAACTGCTGAGCGAGCGCGTCGACCGCCCCGGTGCCGAGCCGGACCCGCTGCTGGAAGTCCTCATCCGCCGCGCCTACCGCGACCACCGGCTGACCGGCGTGCGCTGCGAGACCGTCGCGGGACGGCCCTTCGTCACCGGCCGCTACGAACTCGACGGAGTCACGCACCGGCTGCTGGTGACCGTCGCCGACTTCGGCGACCTGGCCGGGGCCGCCGCGACGGTGGCGGAGGTGGCCGCCGCGGAACCGGACTCGACCGCGGTCGTCGCCGAGTTCTACCTCACCTGGACCGGCCTGCCCCCGGAGACCGACCAGATGGCCACCGAACTGCGCACGACGCTGGCCCGCTCGCTGCCCACCGGCCTGCACCGGATCACCACGACGGTCGCCGGACGCGACGGCGCGGCGCCGCAGCACTTCACGTTCCTGCCGTCCGAGGACGGTCCGGCCGAGGACATGCTGATGCGCGGCATGCACCCGCTCATCGGCCAGCGTCTGCTGCTGCGGCGGCTGCGCAACTTCGACCTCACCCGGCTGCCGTCCGTGAACGACGACGTCTACCTGCTGCGCTGCGTGGCGCCGAGCAACCCGGCGGACGAGCGGCTGGTCGCGATGGCCCAGGTCCGTGATCTGACGCCGCTGCGGGACGACGAGGGCCGCATCCTCGCGCTGCCCGAGGTCGAGGCGGCGCTCGGCGCCTGCCTGGACGCGATCCGCAAGGAGCAGCTCTGGCATCCGGCGAGCCGGCGCCAGGACACCAACCGGATCTTCATCAACGTCCGCCCGCCCAGCGACCTCACCCTCGCGGAGCTGAACACGGTGGCCCGGCGCATCCTGCCGACGACCCGGGGACTGGGCGTGGAGGAGGTGCTGTTCCTCGGCTGCCGGCCCGACGGGAACGGCGAGCTGGTCCCCGCCGCGGTGCACGTGTCGTACGACAGGGCCGAGGGTGTTCGCCTCAGCGTCACCGACCCGCCCACCGATCTGCTCCAGCCGCTCGACGACTACGCCCAGAAGGTGCTGCGGGTGCGGCGCCGCGGCACGGTCTACCCGTACGAGCTGTTCGACATGATCGCCGGCGCCGGCGGCACGTTCACCGAGTACGACCTCGACGACTCCGGTGCACTGGTCCCCGTGCGGCGGCCGAAGGGCCAGAACAAGGCCGGCATCGTGGCCGGCGTGGCCACCACGCCGACGGAGCGCTTTCCGGAGGGCGTCACCCGCGTGGTGCTCCTCGGCGACCCGGTGAAGGCGCTGGGCGCGCTCTCCGAGGCGGAGTGCACCCGGGTGGTCGCGGCGCTGGACCTGGCGGAGAAGCTGCGGGTGCCGCTCGAGTGGTACGCGCTGTCCGCGGGGGCCCGGATCGCGATGGACTCGGGCACCGAGAACATGGACTGGATCGCGCGGGCACTGCGCCGCATCGTGCACTTCACCCAGGACGGCGGCGAGATCAACGTCGTCGTCGCCGGCGTCAACGTCGGCGCGCAGCCCTACTGGAACGCCGAAGCCACGATGCTGATGCACACCCGCGGCGTCCTCGTGATGACCCCCGACTCGGCGATGGTGCTGACCGGCAAGCGGTCGCTGGACTTCTCCGGCGGCGTCTCCGCGGAGGACAACTTCGGCATCGGCGGCTACGACCGGGTGATGGGCCCCAACGGGCAGGCGCAGTACTGGGCGCCGGACCTGAAGGCGGCCCGGGACGTGCTGCTGTCGTACTACGACCACAGCTACGTGCTGCCGGGCGAGACCGGTCCCCGCAAGGCGGGGACCACCGACCCGGTCGACCGGGACGTCACCGACTTCCCGCACGTGGCCGAGGGCATCGACTTCACCACGGTCGGGGAGATCTTCTCCGCCAGGACCAACCCGGACCGCAAGAAGCCGTTCGACATCCGCACGGTGATGCGCGCGCTCGCCGACCAGGACCACGCGGTGCTGGAGCGCTGGGCCGACATGGCCGACGCGGAGACCGCGGTGGTGCAGGACGTGCACCTCGGCGGGCGGCCGGTGTGCCTGGTGGGCATCGAGTCGCGGTCGGTCCAGCGGCGCGGCTTCCCGCCCACCGACGGCCCGGACGCCTACACGGCGGGCACGCTGTTCCCGCGGTCGTCGAAGAAGGTCGCGCGGGCGGTGAACGCGGCGAGCGGGAACCGGCCGCTGGTGGTGCTGGCGAACCTGTCCGGGTTCGACGGCTCCCCGGAGTCGATGCGCGAGCTGCAGCTCGAGTACGGGGCCGAGATCGGACGGGCGATCGTCAACTTCCGCGGCCCGATCGTGTTCTGCGTGATCTCGCGCTACCACGGCGGCGCGTTCGTGGTCTTCTCGAAGGCCCTGAACCCCGGCATGACGGTGCTGGCGGTGGACGGGTCGTACGCCTCGGTCCTCGGCGGCGCGCCGGCCGCGGCGGTGGTCTTCGCCGCCGACGTCGACTCCCGGACCGCCGCCGACGCGCGGGTGGCGGAGCTGGAGGCCCGTATCTCCGCCGCCTCGGGCAGCGAGCGGGCGCAGCTCGCCGACCGGCTGGAAAGCACGTGGGCGACGGTGCGCGCGGAGAAACTGGGCGAGGTCGCCGCGGAGTTCGACGGCGTGCACTCCATCCAGCGGGCGCAGCGCGTCGGTTCGGTGGACGCGATCATCCGGCCGGAGGAGCTGCGGCCGCAGATCATCGCGGCCGTGGAGCGAGGGCTCGCGGGAGAGGCGGCACGGTGAACCTGTCCAGGAGCACCGCCGACCCGGCAGCCGGTTTATGGTCCGCGAACGTCACGCACCCGAGGCCGCGGCCCTGACGAGGGGCCTTCGTACGTCGCGCCGGGCCGGCCGGAGACCGGCCCGGCCGCCCTGCCCGCGCCGTACGGCACCCCGCTCTCCTCCGCGGCCGTCCGCACGGATGCCGCGGCTTCCGCCCGGCACGGCGGCGGAGCACGCCGCCGCGCTGCCGCGTGGCGCCGGGACGACCCTCCGGCGCCGGGATCCGCGGTGCCACCGGATTTTTTTTGTTCATCTCACAAGGTAGGAGACCGTCATGGCTAGTCGGGAATCGCAGTTGGTGGAGCTCGTCGACGCGGGCGGCACCGCCCTCGGCTCCCTCATGGTCGCCGAGGCGCACACCGCGCCCGGCCGGCTGCACCGGGCGTACTCGGTGATGCTGCTGGACGAGCAGGGCCGCGTCATGCTGCAGCAGCGGGCCGCCGTGAAGACGCGGTTCGCGCTGCGCTGGGCCAACGCCTGCTGCGGCCACCCCGGGCCCGGGAAGGACCTGTACAACGAAGCCGCGGAGCGGCTGGTCGAGGAGATCGGGCTGCGCGGGGTGGCGCTGCAGGAGGCCGGCGTGTACCTCTACCGGGCGGAGGACCCGCAGACCGGCCGGATCGAGCACGAGTACGACCATGTCGTGGTCGGTCTGGTACCGGTGGACGTGCCGCTGGACCCGGACCCGGCCGAGGTGGCGGACGTCCGCTGGGTGTCGCCGGAGGAGTTGCGTGCGGACCTGGCGGCCCACCCGGACAACTACGCGCCCTGGCTTGCGGGCGTGCTCGCGGTGGCCACCAACGCCGCCGACCGCGTCCCGCAGGCCGCCGGTCTCGCCCACCGCTAGGCAGGGCCCAGGCCCCGCGCCCGGGGACCGGCGACCGTGCCGGCCCCGGGCGGCGGCGCCCGCGGATGACCACTCTGCGTCACCGTCCGGCTCCACCCGGGACCACGCGGAGCGGGGGATCACTGGCCGTATGGCGATCAACAGTGCGCAGGAATCCCGGAATTGCCCGGTCACAGAACCAAAGGAGATGACTGTGACCAACCTGATGTTAGTGCCGGACGGAATGCGCCGCTGGTCCGTGGTGAGGGGTGTCCCTCTCGATGACGGCCACAAGGCGATGGCGGACAAGCTCGTCGAGTTCACGGACTGGGCGAAGGACGACGGGATCACCACCCTGTACGTCGCGACCTCCTCGGCCGCGGACCTCGGACGCCCCGGGGCCGGCGTGATGTCGCTTCTGGCCGCGTTCGACGACGCGGCGCGGCGCACCCGCCACACGTGTGCGTTCGATTTCTCCGGAGCGCTCGACCTGGTGCCCAAGGAGTACCTCACCAGGCTGGAGGAGCTGCGGGACGAGTCGGCGAAGGAGCCGGGCTTCACGCTGCACTACGTCCTGGGCATGTCCCCCGCCGAGGAGATCATCCAGCTCTTCCACCGCCTCAACGGCAAGGTCCCGGAGCTGACCGGGAAAATCCTGGCCGAGAACGCCTACGTCCCGCAGCAGGTCGACTACTTCCTCCGCACCGGCGGTGCGGTCCGCATGTCGTCCTTCTTCCCGCTGATGTCCCCGCACGCCGAACTGCACTTCTCGCCCGTCCTCTTCCCCGATCTCCAGCGGGCCGACTTCGACACCGCGCTCAAGGACCTCCGGCAGCGGGAGCGGTTCTACGGGGACCGTCCGGCGTAGACCGCCACCACCGTTCGACGAAGCGACCGGTCCGGGAGCACGACGGACCGGCAGGGCAGCCCGCGTACCGCCGCGGTCTGCCCTTCGTCCGTTCCGTGCGGGGCCGGCGCGGCCGGCCCGCACCGGGCCCCCCGCCGTCCTCCATGCCCACAGGAAGCCGCTGGAGGCCACGTGACGGGGAAGCCGCGGCTGCGGCCGCGCAGTCCGTGACGGCGCCGCAGCACCGCTGTGAGCCCCCGGGCCGCGTGCGCACGAGGCCGCCGCCCTGGCGGGGCCCCGCCGCCGTTCAGGGGCGCCGGCGCGCATCCGGCATATGACTTGGCCACCGCAAACCCGGCGAGCGGGCGCTCACCCGGCGATCACGGTCCGGGAGCGCTCCCACCCCGCCGTCCACGGACATCGCGCCGGTCAGGACCCCTCCGGAAAAATTTTCATGATCGTCTGTCACATTTCGAGGCCGCCAACTGTCATGTATGTGAGGCCTCTTGCTTCCTTCGACCCAGGAAGGGACAAAATAGACGAACCACACCCTCTCGCGGCACGGCCCCCGACCCGCCTCCGGTACGCGGCCCCTCCCCTGTTCGGCCCGCGCCGGTGGCCTGTCGGCCACGGCCCACCTCACGGTCTCCCCCGAGCCGCGACTCCCCACACCTTTCGGACCGATTCCACTTTCACTCTCATTGCAAATAATCTTCGGCCCCGCCATGCCGGTGCGGAAGATTGAATTCGCCGCATCCTGAAAGAGGATAACGGCAGGAGAACGTCCGGCGAAGCGCGCCGCACCGGGCCGCTCCGCGACTTCGGTGACCCCGCGGAGAGCATCATGGTGATTATCCACGATAATCATCCGGACCGGAGCGGGAAAGGTGAGGGTCCGCATCCGGACAGCCCGATGATCAGTCTCCGAGCGATATCCGTTCGATTACCGCGGGCCAGTTTGAAATTTCATCGGCGCCTTTGCCGGACTTACCGCCCCCCGCTCCCGCCCGGGACGCCGTCACGCTCTGCTACACGCACGGCGGAGCCCGGGGCGGTGCTGACACCGCGTCTACGCCCGGGACCCCGGGCAGACCGGAAACGGAATTGAGAACTCCGGAATCCGCCGTCCTCCACAGCCCTGCCCACCTGGGGATCCGCCCTGGCCACAGGGGCCGGCGGGACCCCCTGGCCGATCTTGCAAAAACGTCCCGGCAATACCTCCTCTAGCAAGTTCCTGCTATCTCGTGAAGGATGGCAGGACCTTGCCCCTCCCTCCCGTCGGGGTAATCGATCAGACCTTCGACGTGCGGGAACAGGCGGGTGCGGGATCAAGGGGGCACCCCCACCACCGGAACGGTGTTGACAACCCCCCATTGCGATGTTGAGATCGAATAGCCGTGGAGAAATACGTCGAAGCCCCCAGATCGATCGTTGCTCTCGGTGTCCGGCAGCCGGAGATCCATTGCGTTGTGTATCGGCCGCGTAAACCGGGGCCCGCATTGCCGGGCCTTGACGGGATTAGCGTTCACGGCTACGCTGACCCACGGCCAGTCTCGGGGGACTGGACAACAAACACGGGGGCAGTAGAAATGCTACTGATCGACGCGGGTCCGGAACCCGGCCACTGGCCACGCGGCCAGACCGAGAACCACTGGCCGTCGAATCCGGCAAAAGTCGAATGTGACGAAACTCCAGTTGAGATTGCTGCTTTTCAGCAGCAAATCCTTGCGGCGCCTACGCTCCCTGACGCGGCGCACGTCGTCTCCGCAGCCCGCCCCCTGGCACAGCAGCGCACACCCATGGCGCTGCCCCAGCGGCGGGCCGCTGTCATGCCGCGGTGCGGGAGTGATCCCCAGAGCGCCACGCAGCAACACTCGCGTACACCGCACGGAACGTACGGTGACCGGATCCTGCTTGGCTGTACGGCCGGCAGCCTGACCAGACCGACACCCGGCCCTGGTCAGGCGCCCCGGAAAAGGCGGTGAGATGTTGGGAGTTCAGAGATGACGAACGACAGAACCAACGTCGACACGATGGTTATCGGCGCTGGATCGGGTGGAAGCTGCCAGTCCCACACCGAGGGCGGGCAGCGGATGGGCACCGGCACCGGCGATGCGCGGCGCATCGCGGAGCTGGAGCGCGAGGTTCAGGAACTCCGCCGCGCCAACGAGATATTGAAGGTGTACTTCGCCAAGGAACTCGATCGAGAACTCGAAGCCACTCCGTCCCCCCTCGTCGTCGGAGCCCTCAGCGGGCCGGCACGGCCGGAGGCGCCGCCGACCGCGCCGCCGGCCCCGTCGCGCCCGATCCGCTGGAGCACCGCACAGCCGTCCGTGACCTCTGCCCCTCCCCGGCCCATGGCAGAGTTCAGGGCACTCGGTCCCATCGAGGCCGTCGTCGGCGGCCGCCTGCTGGACCTGGGCGCCCCCAAGCAGCGTGCCCTGCTCGCGCTGCTGGTCAGCAAGGTGGGCCAACCGGTGGCGGTCGACGTCATCGTCGAGGAGCTGTGGAACGGCAACCCGCCTCCCTCGGCGATCACGTCACTCCAGGCGTACGTGGCCAACCTGCGCCGTGTCCTCGAACCTCACCGCGCCCCGCGCACCTCCGCGACCGTGCTCCGCACCTACGGTCGCGGCTACCTGCTGGACAACAACGTCGTCGAGGTCGACGTGCACCGGTTCAGCGAACGCGCGGGCGCCGGCTGGGAGGCCCTGGACCGGGGCAAGCCCCAGGAGGCGCTGCGTGAATTAGAAGCCGGTCTCATGCTGTGGCGCGGTCAGGCCTACGCGGAGGTGGCCGACACCACCTACGTACGGCCCGAAGTCGCCCGGCTGGAGGAGCTGCGGCTCTCGGTCATCGAGGGACGGTGCGCCGCGCTGCTGGCGGTGGGCGCCCACGAGATGGCGGTGGCCGAGCTGGAGGCGTTCACGCAGGCGCATCCGCTGCGTGAATACGGCTGCGAGCTGCTGAGCCTGGCGCTGTACCGGGCGGGCCGGCAGGCCGACGCCCTTGCGGTGCTGCGCACCAACCAGCGCAGGCTGGCGGAGGAGCTGGGGATAGATCCCCGGCCCGCGCTGCAGCACTTGGAGAACGAGATCCTCAACCATGCGCCCGCGCTCGACTGGCGGCCGCGCCGGGGCGGTGGTGCGTGAGATCGCCCCGCGATCTCTTTACTCGGACGTCCGCACACTGTCCGACATGCCGTCGCGGTCCGGGGACTCCCCTCCCCGGACCGCTTCGGCGTTCCGGGGCCCGCCGCGCGGGCCGGGCCCGCTGATCTCCCCGCCGCCGGGCGCGAAGAGGGCCGCCGGGCGGCGGGTGGTTCACGAGCGACCACATCTGAGCCCCCGTCCCGGCCCGGGTACAGGGAAGGCGTTCCGCCTACAGCTTGCATCGCCACCCGTCTCGCACCTTCGGCACCCCCTCCCCGCTCCCGCGCCCGGCCAGCCGTGTCAGGGCGGTCCCGCCTCCGGTGTCAGCGGCCCGTCGGGCGAGTCGTCCGCGCCGGTACGGGGTTGACCAGCGTTTCCGGGATGACGCCCGCGCAGGCAGGCGGGGTGACGGGCGGGAGCCCGTCACCCCGCCCGTCACCCCGGCGTGCGTGCCGTCGTCAGCCGATCCGCTGGCCGTAGACGTGGTCGACGGTCATGGTCATCAGCACCCGGCGGTCGGAGACCATCACCGCGCGGTACTCGTCCCAGTCGGGGTGCTCCCCCGCCGCGGCACGGTAGTAGTCCACCAGCGCCTCGACCTCCGGTCCCCGGGGATCAGTGCCGGGGCCGGTGAGGGTCGCGGTCCCCTCGGCGGTGGCCCAGGAGCGGCCGTCGGATGCGGTGACCTGCAGCGTGGCGCGGGGGTCGCGGCGCAGGTTCGCGGTCTTCGCGCGGCCCTCGGTCATCGAGACGTAGAGGACGCCCGCGTCCGGGTCGTAGGAGGGGGTGACGGGCGAGAGCTGCGGGCGGCCGTCCTTCTTGATCGTGGCGAGCACGCCGAGGCGGCTCTCCGCGAGCAACGCGCGGGGGTCGAACGGGGTCGTGGTCATATCCGTAGCCAAGTCCTGGTCTGTCGGTGGTATTCCGGCGGCGGTGTCACTCCGGCTTCGCCGCCGGACGGCGGAACTCCTCGATCATCACCGGATATCCCTCCTCGCCGTGTCCCGCCGCCGCGGCCCGGTCGGCCAGGCTCTTGATCAGCGCCGGGAACTCCGCGTTCACGCCGAGGGATTCGCTCTCCTGAACGAGGTGTGCCATCGAGACCCGGTGGGTGTCCAGGGTGGCGTCGTCCGGCGGGAAGGTCCCGGTGTCGATCTGCTTCGCGTAGCCCGGGAGCCACCCGGCGACCGCCGGGACGGCCTTCGACGCGACGGCGGTGAACTCCGCCGCGGACACCCCCGCCGTGCCGACCAGCGCGGCGCCGTGCAGCCAGCCGTTGAGGAAGCTCCACATCAGACCGACCATCGCCATCTCGTGCAGCGCCGTCAGTCCCTGGTCCGCGCCGAGGTAGGGGGTGTCGCCCGCGAGGCTGCGCAGCGCGGGGGTGTGGCGGTCGAACTCCGCGCGCGGACCGCTGACGGCGATGGCGACCTCCGCGGTGCCGATGGCCTGCGGGGTGGCCATGATGGCGCCGTCGAGGTACGCGAGACCGCGCTCGGCGGCCCACGCCGCGGTGTCGCGGGCCTGCACGGAGGTGCCGCTGGTGAGGTTGACCAGGGTCCGGCCGCGCAGGGCGGACTCCTCGACGGGGTCGAGGAAGGCGTGCAGCGCGTCGTAGTCGGTGACGCACGCGATCACGAGCGGGGCGGCGGCGACGGCAGCGGCGGGGGTGCCGGCGCGTACGGCGCCCTCGGCGACGAGGTCGTCGGCCTTGGCGGCGGTGCGGTTCCAGACGGTGGTGGGGTGCCCGGCGCGCAGCAGGGCGGCGGCGAGGGCGTGGCCCATCAGGCCGAGGCCGAGTACGGCGACGGGCGCGGGGGCGTTTTCGGGGTGCTTGTCGGTCGTCATGGAAGAATGGTCAACGTTCACACCGGTATGAAGGTCAAGGAGGAGCGCACATGCGGATCGGCGAACTGAGCCGGCGTACCGGGGTCAACGCCCATCAGTTGCGCTACTACGAGGCCCAGGGCCTGCTGAAACCCCAGCGCCTCGGCAACGGCTACCGCGAGTACACGGACGACGCCGTGCTCACGGTCACCCAGATCCGCCGGCTGCTCGACGCCGGCCTCTCGACCCCGGACATCGCCTGGCTCCTGCCCTGCGCCACCGGCACCGGACCCGACTTCGAGCCCTGCCCCGAGCTGATCGACAAGTTCCGCGACCGGCTGGACGGGCTCGACGCGCACATCGCCACGCTCCACCGCTCCCGCGAGGCGCTGAGCCAGTACCTGGACGCCGCCGAGCGGCGGGTCGCGCAGTACATCTGAGTCGACAGCGGGATCACGTGGCGGGCTCTGCCCGCGGACCGGGGAGCCAAGGGCCCGTGGGGACCGGCCCCCGTGACCTCCGTGGATGCGGGGAGGCCCCGCGCTGAGCACTCCTGCCGGCCGGGGGTTGCGAAACGTGCGTACGGGGGCGGAGAACAGCCGCGTCTCCGCCGGGTCCGCGGTCATGTCCGCCGCCGGGCGGGACGACGACGGGTAGGCAGCATGGCATCAACCGTTTAGTGTGCGGATGTTCGCCCCCTGCGACACGAAGGACGGTTTATGGCTGCCGAGCTGCGAAGTGCCCAGTGGTACGGGGGTACGGACCGGAACGCGTACATGCATCGCGCGTGGATGCGCCGCGGCCTGCCGCACGACGCGTTCTCCGGCCGCCCCCACATCGCGATCGCCAACACCGCCTCCGACCTGACCCCCTGCAACTCCCACCTCACCGAGGTCGCCCGCTCCGTGCGCGACGGCGTGCACGAGGCCGGCGGCATCCCGCTGGAGCTGCCGGTGGTCTCGCTCGGCGAGACGCAGGTGCGCCCCACCGCGATGCTCTGGCGCAACATGGCGGCGATGGCGGCGGAGGAGATGTTCCGCGCCAATCCGGTCGACGGCCTGGTGCTCCTCGGCGGCTGCGACAAGACGATCCCCGCACTGCTCATGGCCGCCTCCTCGGTGGACCTGCCCGCGCTCGTCGTCCCCGGCGGGCCGATGCTCACCGGCACCTTCCGCGGCAAGCCGCTGGGCTGCGGCACGGACGTGTGGCGGCTGAGCGAGGAGGTACGCGCGGGCGAGATGTCCGAGCGGGACTTCACCCGCTCCGAGTCGTCCATGATCCGCAGCCGCGGGCACTGCAACACCATGGGCACCGCCTCGACGATGGCCGTGCTCGCCGAGGCGCTGGGCATGGTCCTCCCGGGCCTGGCCGGCACGCCGGCGCCCGACAGCCGGCTGCTGGAGGCGGCGCACGAGTCGGGCAGGCTGTCGGTCGAGCTGGTACAAGAGGGGCGTACCCCGTCGCAGGTCGTCACCGCCGCGTCGTTCCGCAACGCGATCGTCGCGCTCGCCGCCACCGGCGGCTCCACCAACGCCGTCGTGCACCTCCTCGCCCTCGCCGGGCGCCTGGGCGTGGAGCTCACGCTCGACGACTTCGACCGCGTCGGCGCGGACGTGCCGCTCCTGGTCGACCTGCTGCCGGCCGGGCGGTTCCTGATGGACGACCTGTACCGCGCGGGTGGCCTGGCGGCCGTCCTCAAGGAGGTGCGCGACCTCCTCGACCCGGCGGCCCTCACGATCACCGGCCGCCCGCTCGTGGACCACCTGGACGACGCGCGCATCTGGGACCCCGAGGTCATCCGTACCCGCGACGCGCCGCTGCAGCCCGCCGCCGGTATCGCCGTGCTCCGCGGCAACCTCGCCCCGTCCGGTGCCCTCATCAAACCCGCCGCCGCCTCACCGGAGCTGCTGCGGCACCGCGGGCGGGCGGTCGTCTTCGACAGCATCGAGGACTTCCACGCACGCATCGACGCCCCGGACCTGGACGTCGACGCCGACTCGGTGCTCGTCCTGCGCGGCTGCGGCCCGCGCGGCTACCCCGGCATGCCGGAGGTCTCCAACATGCCGCTGCCGCGCAAGCTGCTGGAGCAGGGCGTCCGCGACATGGTGCGGATCTGCGACGGCCGGATGAGCGGCACCGCGTACGGCACGGTGGTGCTGCACGTCGCGCCGGAGGCGGCGGCCGACGGGCCGCTGGCGCTCGTCCGCAACGGTGACTGGATCAGCCTCGACGTCGAAGGGCGCTCCCTCACGCTGGAGGTGCCGGAGGCGGAGCTGTCGGCCCGTACGCCCAACGCGGCGACGGTCGCGGGGTACGCGGCACCGCGGCGCGGGTGGGAACGGCTGTACGTGGACCACGTACAACAGGCGGACACCGGGGCCGACCTGGACTTCCTCGTCGGCGGGTCGGGCCCGGAGGTGAGCCGTGAGTCGCACTGAGGGCCGGCTTTGAAGGCGTTCGTGCTGCACGGCCCGGGGCGGGCCGCGGTGGTGGACGTCGAGCCGCCGGTGGCGGAGCCGGGCGAGGCGGTGGTGGACGTCGCGCGCGTGGGGGTGTGCGGGACGGATGTGGAGCTGTACGCGGGCGAGTTGCAGTATCTCCGTGACGGCCGCGCGCGTTTCCCCGTACGTCCCGGGCACGAGTGGTCGGGCCGGGTCGCGGCGGTCGGCCCGGGCGTGGACCGCGGCTGGGTGGGGCGCCGGGTGACGGGCGACACGATGCTGGGCTGCCGCGCCTGCGACCGCTGCCGGCGCGGGCGGCAGCACCTGTGCGAGGACCGCCAGGAGGTGGGCATCCGCGGCCGCGCGGGCGCGCTGGCGGCACAACTGGCCGTTCCGGCGTGGTCGTTGCACGCCCTGCCGGACACGGTCGGCGACGCGCTGGGCGCCCTGGTCGAACCGGGCGGCAACGCGCTGCGCGCGGTCCGCGCGGCGCGGCTCTCGCCGGGTGACCGGGTGCTGGTCACGGGGCCGGGCACGATCGGCCTGCTGGCCGCGATGTTCGCCCGCCGGGCGGGCGCCGAGGTCCACCTGCTGGGCCGGGAACCGGCGACGCCGGAGTTCGCCGCGTCCCTGGGCTTCGACCGCTGCTGGACGACGGAGACCCTGCCGCGGCTCCCGTTCGACGCCGTGATCGACGCCTCCAACGCGGAGTCGCTCCCGGCGCGGGCGGTGGAGTGGGTGGAGCCGGGCGGCCGGGTGGTCTTCATCGGCCTCGCGGGCACCCCGAGCCTGCTGGACACCCGCGCGCTGGCACTGAAGGACGCCGTCGCGGTCGGCATCCTGAGCGCTTCCCCGGGCCTGGCCGAGACGATCGGGGCGTACGCGGAGGGGTCGGTGGACCCGCGCCCGCTGATCGCGGCGACCATCGGCCTGGACGGGGTGGCGGCCACCCTGTCCGGCACCCGCCCGGCGGGCGCGAGCCCGGGCCCGAAGGTGCACGTGGCCCCCTCGGGGGTGCGTGACGGAGCCGAGGACGACGCGGGCTGACGGTCGCGCCCCGCCCGCGGGGCGGGGCGACGGGCAGGGGACCGGCAGGTCGCTGGCCGGACGGCCGGCCGAGTCGCCGCGTGCCGCCGGGCCCCGCGCGGCGCGCACCGCGCCGCGCACGGCCGGTCCGGCACCGCCGGCCGGGACGGAGGCGACGCTGCCACCGGCACCGAAGCGCCGCGTGCGAAGCCGTGGGACCGTCCCCGCGCACGGCGCCGACGGCGTCCCGCGCCGACTCGCGATGCGCCTCGCCGCCCGACGGCGGGAGGCCCGTCCGTCAGGCCCCCAGGGCCTCCGCGACCCGCGCCAGGTCCTCCCCCGATGCCAGTCCCGCGTGGTACAGCCGCAGTTCGTCCGCGCCCAGCCCGGCCGCGTGGGCGGCGTCCTGCGCCAGCGTCGCCGGGGTGCCGCCCATGCCCGAGACCACGGTGAGGTTCGCCGCCAGCGTGGTGTGCGGGCGGCGGTGGGGGGCGCAGGGTTCCAGGACGGCGGTGCGGGCGGCGGGGCCGCCGGTGCAGGGGAGGACCAGCCCGTCCGCGAACGTCAGTACCTCCGCCGGGTCCACTCCCGCGTTCGCACCGCAGGCGTACGGCTCCGGGGTGGCGTGCAGCAGGACGCGGAACGCGGAGTCCGGGGCCTGGTCCCGTACCGCCGCGACCGCCTCGCGCTGCAGCCGGGCCGCCGCCGCGCGGCGCCAGCCCAGCACCGCCGCCGCCCGTCCGTCGCCCAGCAGACCCGTGATCCGGGCCCAGGTGCCCGCCGCCTCCACCGCCTCGGCCGCGGCCGGCGGTGCGGCGGCGGCGCCGTCCCAGTACGGCCGCAGCGCCGCGGTGACCGCCGCCCGCAGGTCGTCCGGCTCCGCGCCGTAGGCCGCGTAGCCGTCGCGGCAGCGGTCGCAGAAGCAGAGCGACATCAGCAACTGCCCCGCCGCGTCCAGCGCCACCCCGGCAATCTTGTCGTGCGCGTGCAGGTGCGCCAGCCCGTACCACCCGCACGACTCCAGCTCGCACCCCCGCGCGCCCGGCCGGGTCGCCGCCTCCGCCGCGAGCCGGACCAGGTAGTCGCGCACCTCGGGCCGGCCGATGCACGGCGCCCACGGGTAGCGGTCGCCGTAGGCGTTGACCACGGACGTCTCCGGATGCTCCGTGCCCAGGCGGGAGTTGTGCGCGAGGACCACCCAGCTGTGCACCTCCAGCCCCGCCCCGGCCAGCGCCTCGGCCGCGGCACCGAACGGGTCGGCGGCGTCCACCCAGTCCTGGGTGTACGGGTGCAGCGTCCGGCCGGCCCACCTGCGCACGTCCGGCGGATAGAGCACGGCGGAGTGCCGGGCGGTGACGATGCGGTGGCGCGGGTGGCGCGGGGTCACGGCGCGGGTGGAGTGGTAGGCCGCGGCGAGTGTCACCTGCCGTACGCCCAACTCCGCGACCCGGCCGGCCGCGGCGGGGTCGCCGACGACGTCCCAGGGATACAGAAAGACCGAAGCACGAGGTGCCATCATCAGGGTGTACACATTTCTGCCCGGCGTCCATATTGGTGAACGGCACGCTAGGGCCGCCCCGACACACCGTCAAGACCGCCTCCCGGACGCCAGTCCGCCCCACGCAACGCCCCGAGGAGCCACGATGTCAGCCCACCGCACCCCGCGCACCGTCCTGCTCACCGGCGCCGCCGGCGGCGTCGGCACCCTGATGCGCGACCTGCTCCCCGCCCACGGCCACGAGCTGCGCCTGCTGGACCGCGTCGCCGTCACGCCGGGCCACGAGCGCGTCTTCACCGCCGACCTCGCCGATCTCGCCGACCGCGACACCCTGCGGGAGGCGGTCCGCGGCGCCGACGCGGTGCTGCACCTCGCCGGGATCTCGCTGGAGTCGACGTTCGAGAAGGTGCTGCGGGCCAACGTCGAGGGCACGTACCACCTCTACGAGGCCGTACGCGAGGAGGGCGTGCCCCGCGTCGTCTTCGCCTCCAGCAACCACGCCGTCGGCTTCCACCCCCGCCCCCGGCACGCCGGCCGCGTACCGGCCGCCGAACTGATCGGCACCGACGCCGCGCACCGCCCCGACACCTTCTACGGTCTGTCCAAGTGCTTCGGCGAGGACCTGGCGCAGCTCTACTGGGACAAGCACGGCATCGAGACCGTTTCCGTCCGCATCGGCTCGTGCTTCCCCGAGCCGGCCAGCGTGCGCATGCTCTCCCTCTGGCTCAGCCCCGCCGACGGCGCCCGCCTGTTCCACGCCGCACTGACCGCCCCGGACGTGGGCCACACCGTCGTCTACGGCAGCTCCGCCAACACCCGTGCGTGGTGGGACCTCGGCACGGCGCGCGCGCTCGGCTACGAGCCCGAGGACGACTCCGAGGTGTACGCGGACAAGCTCCTCGCCGAGCTGGGCCCCGACGACATGGACGCGCCGGACCAGGCGAACCTGGGCGGCCCGTTCTGCACCGACCCGCCTATCTGGCCCCACTGAGGCGCGCGTTCCGCGAGGAGCACCCCCGCCGCCGCGGCCGGAACTCGCGCACACCCCCTTGACGGCCGCCGCACCCACCTCTACGTTTCCGGCACCAATTCAGATTCATATCTTTCGTTCAGATAGATGAATCGAGGTATCGGTGCAGCTCGACGGCCTCCTGTTCTTCCCCCTCACTCCCTTCGATGCCGCCGGCGGGGTGCACGAGGACGTGCTCGCCCGGCACGTCGCCGACGGCGTCACGCGGGGCGCGGGCGCGGTGTTCGCCGCCTGCGGCACCGGCGAGTTCCACGCGCTCGACGGCGCCGAGCACCGGCGCGTGGTCCGTACCGCCGTGGACGCCGCGGCCGGCCGGGTGCCGGTGTTCGTGGGCGCGGGCGGCCCGCTGCCGCACGCCGTCGCATGCGTCCGGGCCGCCGCCGAGGCCGGCGCCGACGGGGTGCTGCTGATGCCGCCGTACCTGGTGACCGCGCCGGAGGCGGGGCTCATCGGGTACGTGCGCGAGGTCGCCGCCGCGACCGCCCTGCCGGTGGTGGTCTACCAGCGCGACAACGCCCGCTTCACCCCCGCGGGCGCGGCGGAGCTGGCGCGGATCCCCACGGTCACCGGCTTCAAGGACGGGCTCGGCGACATCGAGCTGATGCAGCGCGTCATCCCCGCCGTCAACGCCGCCCTCGACCGCGGGGACAAGGAGTTCACCTTCTTCAACGGCCTGCCCACCGCCGAGGTCTCGGCCGCCGCCTACGCCGCCGTGGGCGCCCGGCTGTACTCCTCCGCCGCCTTCTGCTTCGTCCCCGAAGTCGCCCTCGCCTTCCACCGCGCCTTGGCCGCGGGCGACGACGAGCGGGTACACCGGCTGCTGAGCGGCTTCTACATCCCCCTGGTCCACCTGCGCAACGAGGTCCCCGGCTACGCCGTGTCGCTGGTCAAGGCCGGCGCCCGGCTGCGCGGCCTGGACGCCGGCGGCGTACGGCCGCCGCTGGTCGACCCCCCTCCCGAGCACCTCGCCGAGCTGGAGCTGATCGTCTCCGCCGGCCTGAAGATCGCCGGGGAGCGATGATGCGGATACGCGAGATCACCGTCACCCCGGTCGCCTTCCGCGACGCGCCGCTGCTCAACGCCTCCGGCGTCCACGAGCCATGGGCCCTGCGCAGCGTCGTCGAGGTCGTCACCGACGACGGCCTCACCGGCCTCGGCGAGAGCTACGGCGACGCCTCCCACCTGGACCGGCTGCGCGCCGCCGGCCGTGCGCTGACCGGCGCCGACGCCGGCCACCACCACGACCTGTACGCCCGCGTCGCCGCCAGTGTCGGCGCCGACGTCTTCACCGACCAGCACGGCCTGACCGGCGCCGGCAGCAACGGCAAGACCGTCGACTCCGTCTTCTCCCCGTTCGAGGTCGCCTGCCTCGACATCGTCGGCAAGGCCACCGGCCGCCGTGTCGCGGACCTGCTCGGCGGTCCGGTGCGCGACGCCGTGCCGTACAGCGCGTACCTCTTCTACAAGTGGGCCGGCCACCCCGGTGAGCCGGACGACCGGTTCGGCGCCGCGCTCGACCCGGACGGCATCGTCGCCCAGGCGCGGCTGCTGACCGGCGAGTACGGCTTTGGCTCGCTGAAGCTCAAGGGCGGGGTCTTCCCGCCCGACGAGGAGATCGCGGCCGTACACGCCCTCGCCGCGGAGTTCCCCGGGCTGCCGCTGCGCATCGATCCCAACGCCGCCTGGACGCAGGAGACCTCCGTGCGCGTCGGCGCCGAGCTGGCCGGAGCGGTGGAGTACCTGGAGGACCCGGCGCCCGGCATCGACGGCATGGCGGAGGTCGCGGCGAAGGTGCCGATGCCGCTGGCCACGAACATGGCCGTGGTCACCCACACCCACCTGCCGCCGGCGATCGCCCGCCGCGCCATCGGGGTGCTGCTGCTGGACCACCACTACTGGGGCGGGCTGCTGAAGTCCGCCCAGGTCGCCGCGCTCTGCGAGACGTTCGGCATCGGCCTGTCCATGCACTCCAACTCGCACCTCGGCATCAGCCTCGCCGCGATGACGCACCTGGCCGCCGCCACCCCCAACCTCGACCACTCCTGCGACACCCACACCCCCTGGCTGACGGTGCAGGACGGCCAGGACGTGGTCGCTCCCGGGGCCCTCACCTTCTCCGGCGGCGCCGTACCCCTGCCGCCGGGGCCCGGCCTCGGCGTCGAACTCGACCGCGACGCGCTGGCCGTGCTGCACGAGCAGTACCGGAAGTGCGGCATCCGGCGCCGCGACGACACGGCGTACATGCGCCGCTTCAGGCCCGGCTTCGTCCCCGCGCGGGCCCGTTGGTGAGCACGACGCACGCTGCACGCGCACCCCCCACCCATCGTTGAAGACACAGGCAGGAGCCACGATGTCCCTCGCTGACTGGATCATGGTCGGTGCTTATTTCTGCGTGATGGTAGGCATCGGCTGGTGGTCGAAGAACCGCATCCATACCGTGAAGGACTTCTTCACCACCGGCGGCCGCATACCGTGGTGGCTGTCCGGCATCTCGCACCACATGTCCGGCTACAGCGCGGTGATGTTCGTCGCGTTCGCCGCCGTCGCCTACGACCACGGGCTGACCGTGTACGTGTGGTGGGCGCTGACGATCGGCCTCGGCATCGGCGTCGGCGCCTTCCTCTTCGCGCCCCGCTGGGCGCGGCTGCGCGCCAAGCACGACGTGGCCTCGCCGCTGGAGTACCTGGCCAAGCGGTACAACCTGCCGACGCAGCAGGTGCTGGCGTACAGCGGCGCGCTGCTGAAGGTCGTCGACATCGCGGCCAAGTGGGTGGCGATCTCGGTGCTCCTGCAGGGCTTCGCCGACGTGCCGCTGGAGTGGGGCATCCTCTTCACCGGCGTGGCCACCATGACGTACATGGCGGTCGGCGGGCTCTGGGCCGACGTGCTCACCGACTTCAGCCAGTTCCTCATCCAACTGCTGGCCGGCGTGGTGATGTTCGTGGCCGTGCTGGCGGAGCTGGGCGGCCTCGACGCGCTGTGGACGATGTGGGACGACCTGCCGGCCCGCCACCACGACCCGGTCACCGGGCCGGTGACGACGACGCTGTTGCTGGCGTTCCTGCTGGTGAAGACCTTCGAGTACAACGGCGGCATGTGGAACCTGGCGCAGCGCTACATGGCCGCGCCGAACGGCTCCGCCGCCAAGCGCTCGGCGCTGCTGTCCAGCGGGCTGTGGCTGGTGTGGCCGTTCGTCCTCTTCCTGCCGATGTTCGCGGCGCCGCTGATCGTGCCGGGTCTGGAGAACAGCGAGGAGTCGTACATCGAGCTGTCCAAGGAGCTGATGCCGGCCGGGCTGACGGGCCTGGTGCTGGCCGGGTTCTTCTGCCACACGATGGCGATGGTCGCCTCGGACTCCAACGTCATCTCGGCGGTCATCACCCGGGACATGGCGCCCGTGCTGGTGCCGCGGGTACGGCAGTTCACCGACCGGGCGCAGTTGACGTTCGCCCGGGTGACGACGGTGACGTTCGTGTCGGTCAGCATGGTCATCGCCATCGCGACCGGGGGTGAGGGCTTCGTGCTCGACGTGGTCGTGGACCTGGTGGCGGCGACGATGGGGCCGATCTCGATCCCGCTGATGCTGGGCATGCTGCCGTGGTTCCGGCGCTGCGGGCCGACGGCGGCGATCGTGTCGTGGGCCGGCGGCCTGGGGCTGTGGTCGGTGCTGCACTGGGGACTGGACGACACGAGCCAGGCGGCGCTCGTGGGCCTGCCGCTGGTCACCTCGCTGGTGCTGTACGTGGGCATCGGGCTGCTGCGGCCCGAGGGCGGGGCGGAGCAGGACGCGCTGATCGACTCGCTGGGGTCGGACCCCGAGGAGGGCGCGGACGCCGCGGCGGCGAAGGACCGGCAGCCGCCGGAGGCGACGGCGGACCTCACGTCCCACTGAGGCGTACCGGGCGAGGCGACCCCCGTTCCCGCGGCGGGGGTTGCCCCGTCGGGCAGCAAGCGCTTTCATGCAGGTGAGTACGGACCCTTTCGTACGAACCGAGGGAGCCCGATGCGCCCGGTCCACCCGCTGTCGCCCACCCGCCGCACCCTTCTCGCCGCGAGCGCCGGGACGCTCCTGGTCCCGGCGACCGCCACCGCCGCATACGCCACGGCCCCCGGCGCCGCGGCCCCCGGCCGGCCGGCCGCCGCCGCGCCCGCCGACGAGGAAGCCCTGCTGGAGCGCGCCGCCCGCATGCTCGCCGGCGACGGCTACGATCCCGCGGACCCCGACTTCGCCGCCGCGCTCGCCCGCCTCGACGCCGAGGCCCGCCGCTGGTGGGACACCCTGGACCGGTCGGCGGGGCGCACCGCGCTCTGGCCCGACCTCGTCCCCGTCGCCGACGCCGGCAACTTCGGCCAGTGCTACCCGCGGCTGCGCACCCTCGCCACCGCCTGGGCCGCGCCCGGCACCTCCCTCACCGGCCGCGCCGACGTCGCCGCCGCGCTTCTCGACGCGCTGCGCTTCCTGCACGCGACCGCCTACCACCCGGGCCGGACCCAGACCGGCAACTGGTGGTTCTGGGAGATCGGCGCCCCGCGCGCCCTGCTCGACTGCTGCGTCCTGCTGCGCGCCGCGCTGCCGGTCGCCGACCTCGCCGCGTACCTCGCCACCGTCGACCGCTTCGTCCCCGACCCCGACCGCCGCACCGGCTCCCCGGATCTCTCCGAGACCGGCGCCAACCGCGCCGACAAGTGCGTCATCGTCGCGCTGCGCGGGCTGCTGGGCCGCAGCCCCGAGAAGACCACGCTGGCCCGCGACGGCCTGTCCGACGTGCGCGACGGCGGGCGCAACAGCCTCTTCCAGTACGTGACCTCCGGCGACGGCTTCTACCGCGACGGCTCCTTCGTCCAGCACGGCTCCGTCGCCTACACCGGCACCTACGGCGCGGTGCTCCTCGCCGCCGCGGGCCAGTTGATGGCGCTGCTCGCCGGCTCGGCGTGGGAGGTCACCGATCCGGCGACGACCGTGCTCTTCGACGCCGTCGAGCGGTCCTTCGCGCCGGTGATCACCGACGGGCTGATGATGGACGCGGTACGCGGCCGGGCGATCTCCCGCGAACGCGCGCCGGACCACGTGGACGGCGCGCTCGCCGTCTCCTTCATCCTGCAGTTGGCGGAGGCCGCGCCCGCGGCGCAGGCCGCGCGCTGGCACGCGGCGGCGAAGGGCTGGATCGGGCGGCAGACGGCGTACCCCTACCTCTCGCTCGTCGGCCTCCCGGACGTCCAGCGCGCGAAGGCCGTGCTCGCCGACCCCGGGGTGCCGGCCGCGCCGCCGCTCACCGGCCACCACGCCTTCGCCGCCATGGAGCGCGTCGTGCACCGGCGGCCCGGCTGGTCGTACACGCTGTCGCTGTCGTCGAAGCGCGTCGCCGCGTACGAGGCGGGCAACGGCGAGAACGCCCGCGGCTGGTACACGGGCGACGGCATGGGCTACCTCTATCTCCCGGGCGACCAGGGGCAGTTCGGCGACGCCTTCTGGCCCACGGTGAACGCGTACCGGCTGCCCGGCACCACCGTCGACACCCGCCCGCGCGCGGACCTCGGGTCGGTCTGGACGGAGTTCCGCCCGGCCAACGACGTCTCGGGCGCCGCGGACCTGCACGGGCGCTACGGGGCGGCGGCGTTCGAGCTGGCTGCGGACGGGAGTTCGCTGCGGGCGAGAAAGACGTGGTTCTTCCTGGACGACGCGGTGGTCGCGCTGGGCGCGGACATCACCGCGGACGACGGCAGGGTGATCGAGACGACGGTCGAGAACCGCAGGCTGCGCGGGGACGGGGAACCGGCGTTCACCGTGGACGGCCGGCGGCAGCCGTCGGCGCCGGGCTGGGCGCGGGACTTCGCACGGGCGCGGTGGGCACACCTGGAGGGGGCCGGCGGGTACGTCTTCCTGGACGCCGGCACGGGCCCCGGCGGCGGGACGGCCCTGCGGGCACTGCGCGAGGAGCGTACGGGCGCGTGGCGCGACATCAACACCGGTGCCGACACCGGCGGTTCCACCACCCCGCACACCCGGCGCTACCTGACGCTCTGGCTGGACCACGGCACCTCGCCCGCGGGGGCGCGCTACGCGTACGCGCTGCTCCCGACGGCGAGCCGCGCGGCGACGGCGGCGTGGGCGGCGCGCGGGCCGGCGCGGGTGGCGGCGAACGGCGCGGCGGTGCAGGCGGTGGAGGTCCCCCGTCTGGGCCTGACCGCGGCGCACTTCTGGACGGCCGCCACGGCGGCGGGCATCCGCAGCGACGGCCCGGGCACGGTCCTGCTGCAACGCCGCGGCGACACGGTCTCCCTGGCGGTCTGCGACCCGGGGCACGCGGCGACGGAGATCAGCCTCGAACTCCCGCTGCGGATCCGCGCGGTGACGAGCGCGGATTCGACGGTGGAGGTGACCCCGGGGCGCCGGGGCCGGGTGACGGTACGGGTGGAGGGCTCCCGCGGCGCGACGCACCGGGCGGAGCTGCGGTAGCGCGGCCTCGGGGTACGTCCCGCCCCCGGGGCCACCCCGTGCCGGCGGGACGGGGTGGCCCGGGAGCGGTGAACGGAACACCTGCCACGCACCGCGCGGCGGCCACCCGCCGCGCGGTGGGTGGCCGCACGCCCGGGCGGCCACCCGGCGCCCGCGGGGCACGGCTGCCGGCCCCGGCGCCTACGGCACGTCCAGCACCAGCTTCCCCCGTGTGCGGCCCGACTCGCTGCGGCGGAACGCCTCCGCCGCATCGGTCAGCGGCAGCGCGTCCACGTGCACCGCCAGGTCGCCCGCCGACGCCAGCTCCGCCAGGTAGGCCAGCCCTTCGGCGTCCGGGCGGACCCACACGACGTGCCCGCCGAGCTTCTTCACCTCGCCGTCCGCGATCGACGCCGACCGCGCCGCGTCCTTCAGCAGCTCGTGCGAGACCTGCACCGCCCCGCCGCCGACGAAGTCCACCGCCGCGTCCACCCCGTCCGGCGCCAGCTCCCGCACCCGGTCGGCGAGGCCGTCGCCGTACGTCACGGGCTCGGCGCCCAGGGAGCGCAGGAAGTCGTGGTTGCGCTCGCTCGCGGTGGCGATCACGCGCGCTCCGCGGAGGGCCGCGAGCTGGACGCCGAACGCGCCGACCCCGCCGGCGCCGCCGTGGACGAGGACCGTATCGCTGTCCCCGACGCGCACCCGGTCCAGCGAGCGCAGCGCCGTGAGCCCGGCCAGCGGCAGCGCCGCCGCCTGCCGCCAGCCCAGGTCGGCGGGCTTGCGGGCGAGGGTGCGTACGGGCGCGGCGACGTACTCCGCGTACGTGCCCTGCCCGACCTCGTCCCGGCGCACGTACCCCAGCACCTCGTCGCCCACCGCGAACTCCGGCGTGTCCGCGCCCAGCTCCTCCACCACACCGGCCGCGTCCCAGCCGGGGATGAGCGGGAAGCGGACGTACATCATGGAGTCGAGGTAGCCCTTCGCGATCTTCCAGTCCACCGGGTTGACCCCGGCCGCCTTCACCCGCACCAGCACCTGGTCGGGACCGACCTTGGGCCTGGGCACCTCGTCGAGGCGCAGGTTCTCGGGTCCGCCGTATTCGTTCGTCACGATCGCCTTCATGATCTCCTCCCAAGGTCCGGTCCGAGGGGATTATTCCTCCGCGCGGGCCCGTAGAGTCGATGACATGGCTGGAGAGGACGGGACCGTACGGGTCGACAGCTGGATCTGGTCCGTACGGCTCACCAAGACCCGCTCCGCGGCGGCCACCGCCTGCAAGGCGGGGCACGTGCGTGTCAACGGCGACCGGGTGAAGCCGGCGCAGGCGCTGCGGATCGGCGACGAGGTGCGGGTGCGGCTGGCCGGGCGGGAGCGGATCGTCGTGGTCAAGCGGCTGCTGCGCAAGCGGGTGGGGGCGCCCGTGGCCGTCGAGTGCTACGCCGACCACAGCCCGCCCCCGCCGCCGCGCGAGCTGGCCGTCCCGGTCGCCCGCCGCGACCGCGGCACGGGCCGGCCGACGAAGCGGGACCGGCGCGAGCTGGAACGGCTGCGCGGCAGGGCGGCGGACCGGGACGGGGACGAGCCCTTCTAGGCGCGTCCCGGGCCGGCCCGGCGGGGGCAGGCCGGGCGGGCGCCGGGGCCACCCGGCGCCCCGGCCGTCAGAGCCGCAGGAACGCCTGCACCGGCAGGTGGTCGCTGGGGAACTGGCCGCCGCGTGCGTACGTGTTGATCTTCGCGTAGCCCGTCCGCACGCCGGGCGTGACAAGTATCCAGTCGATCCGGTCGCCGTCGGGCACCAGCGGCTGGTATCCGTGGAACGTCGCGTACGCGTCGCTGCGCCGCTCCGCCGTGTCCCAGGTGTCCACCAGACCGCCGCCCGCGAGCATCGCGTCGTAGACGGGGTTGGCGTGCGCCGGCACGTTGAAGTCGCCGGTGACGACCCGCGGCAGCGAGGCGTCGAACTCCGCGAAGCGGCTGGTGATGAGGCCGGCGGAGCGCTCGCGCGCCTCCTGGTTGACGTGGTCGAGGTGGGTGTTGACGTGGTAGAACTCGCCGCCCGTGGCCAGGTCGCGGAAGCGCACCCAGGTGACCATGCGCAGCACGGCGTTGCCCCAGGTGTTGGAGCCGATGAGGTACGGCTCGTCGGAGAGCCAGTAGTGGTCGAACGCGACCGGGGCCAGCCGGCGGATGTCGTAGAACACCGCCATGAACTCGTCCTTGCTGCCGCCCTGCCGGCCGACGCCGATCCAGGCGTGGTGACGGCCGAGATCGGTGGCGATGTCGAGCAGTTGCGGGTACAGCCCTTCCTGGGTGCCGACGAGGTGCGGTTCCTCGTCGCGCAGCAGCGCCCGCATCACGGGGCGGCGCTCGGGCCAGGAGTTCGGCGGGGTGGCGGAGGCGTAGCGGAGGTTGAAGCTCATGACGTGCAGTTCGTCCTCGTCGCCGCCTTCGCGTGCGGGGCCGTCGGCCCGTGCCTCGGACAGGCCGAGGACGGCCGGGGCGAGGGCGGCGGCTGCCGCGGTGCCCAGGGCGCGGCGGCGGCTGAGGGGGAACTCGGGCATGGGTCACCTCTCCGTTCGGGGGGTGCGACGTGGGAAGAGTCTCAAGCGACGAGGTGAGAGGGAAGTGACGCGCACACGTCATTGATACGAACCGGTGCTCACCCGGGGACCGCGCGGGCGCGCACACCGCGGACCTGCGCTCCCGGTCATGTCCCGCTCCTGCGCTCTCACGAGCGCCGGCGGCGGCACCACCCGGGCCCGCCGGTCCCCACGAACCGACGACGCCGGGACGGACCGCCGGAGCCGTTCGGCGGGCCGGGAACACAAGCCGCGCCTCGGCGGGTTCACCCCCCATGACCATGACCGACGTGCTGTGTTACACCGCCTTCACCACCGACCCCGCCGGCGGCAACCGGGCCGGCGTCGTCCTCGACGCCACCGGCCTCACCGACGAACGGATGGCCGCCATCGCGGCCGAGGTGGGCTACTCCGAGACCGCCTTCCTCACCCCCGGACCGGCGGACGACGCGGGCGCCGGACGGTCGTTCAGGGCGCGCTACTTCAGCCCCGCCGCGGAGGTCCCCTTCTGCGGCCACGCCACCGTCGCGACCGCCGTCGCACTCGCCGAGCGCCTCGGCGCCGGCGTCTTCGCGCTGCACACCCGGCCCGGCCGGGTCCCGGTGGCCGTCTCCGATGCGGAGGGGGTGCTGAAGGCGACGCTGAGCAGCGTCGAGCCGCACGTCCGCAAGGCCGCGGACGCCGACGTCGCCGAGGCGCTGGCCGCGCTGCGCTGGTCCGCCGCCGAGCTGGACCCCGCCCTGCCCCCGCGCATCGCCTTCGCCGGCGCGCACCACCTCGTCCTCGCCGCCGCCACGCGCGCCCGCCTCGCCGACCTCGACTACGACTTCGGCCGGCTGCGCACCCTGATGGAGCGGCTGGACCTCACCACCGTCCAGCTCGTCCAGCGCGAGTCCCCGGCGGTCTTCCACGTGCGCGACCCGTTCCCCGTCGGCGGCGTCGTGGAGGACGCGGCCACCGGTGCGGCGGCCGCCGCCTTCGGCGCGTACGTCCGCGAACTCGGACTCGCCGCCGAACCGGCCCGGCTCACCCTCCACCAGGGGCACGACATGGGCAGCCCCTCGCTGCTGGAGGTCGAGCTGCGCGCGGGCGACCCCCGCGTCCACGTCAGCGGCGCGGCGGTCCGCCTCTGAGCCACACCATGTGATCCACACCACATTCAGGATGTCCGCCGCTCGGTGTCGAAATCCGTCCCGCCCGCTCGACGCAGGGGTGAGAGGCGCCCGAAGGGGGCGCCGGACGGTTGTTTCCGACAAGGAGCACACCCCATGGCTACCGACATCGCGACACGGGCCGGGCGGCGGGAGTGGATCGGGCTCGCGGTGCTCGCGCTGCCCGTCCTGCTGATCTCCCTCGACGTCTTCGTGCTGCTGCTCGCCCTGCCCCATCTCAGCGCCGACCTCGGCGCGAACAGCTCGGAGCAGCTTTGGATCATGGACATCTACGGGTTCATGCTCTCCGGCTTCCTCGTCACGATGGGCACCCTCGGCGACCGCGTCGGCCGCCGCCGTCTGCTGCTCGCCGGCGCGGCGGCGTTCAGCGTCGCCTCGGTGGTCGCCGCGTACTCCACCGGTCCGGAGATGCTGATCGCCTCCCGCGCGCTGCTCGGCATCGCCGGGGCGACGCTGGCGCCGTCGACGCTGGCACTGATCACCACCATGTTCACAGACCCCCGGCAGCGGTCGGCCGCCATCGGCGTCTGGTTCATGTGCTTCATGGGCGGCGCGGCGATCGGCCCGCTGGTCGGCGGGGCGATGCTGGAGCACTTCTGGTGGGGCTCGGCGTTCCTGCTCGGGGTGCCCGCGATGGTGCTGCTGCTGATCCTGGGCCCGATCGTGCTGCCCGAGTACCGCGACACCTCGGCGGGCCGGCTGGACCTGGCGAGCGTGGCGCTGTCACTGGCCGCCGTGCTGCCGCTGGTGTACGCGGTGAAGGAGCTGGCGAAGGACGGCTGGGCGCCGGTGCCGCTGGCGGCGCTCGCCGCGGGCGGGGCGTTCGGGACGCTCTTCGTCCGCCGCCAGCAGCGGCTGGAGCACCCGCTGATGGACCTGCGGCTGTTCCGCAACCGGGCCTTCAGTACCGCGCTGGGCGGGATGTTCGCCGGCACGTTCCTGATGGGCGCGCTGATGCTGTTCATCACGCAGTACCTGCAGATGGTGCAGGGGCTCACGCCGCTCAGGGCGGGCCTGTGGATGCTGCCCGCGGTGGCGGCCTCGGGGTTCAGCTTCGGCCTCGCCCCCGTCGCGGCCCGCCACGTCCGCCCGGCCCGGCTGATCGGCGGCGGGCTGTCGGTATCGGTCGCCGGCCTGCTGCTGCTGGTGGCCGCCGACGCCTCCGGCGGACTGCCGTACGTCGTCACGGGGTTCGCGCTCATCAACCTGGGGGCGGGGCCGCTGGTGACCCTCGGCACCGACCTGGTCGTCGGCTCCGCACCGCCGGAGAAGGCGGGCTCGGCGGCGGCGATGAACGAGACCAGCGGCGAGTTCGGCTACGCGCTGGGCATCGCGGCCCTCGGCAGCATCGGCACGATCGTCTACCGCGGGCAGATGGAGGACGCGGTCCCGGCCGGCACCCCGGGCCCGGCGGCGGACGCGGCCAGGGAGGGCCTCACCGACGCGGCCACCGCGGCGGCGGACCTGCCGGCGCGGACGGCGGAGGCGCTGCTGGCGCCGGCGCGGGAGGCGTACGTCAGCGGGATGCACGTGGCGGCGGTCATCGCGGCCGTGCTGCTGGCGGGAGTGGCGATCCTGGCCGTCCGCCTGCTCCACCACGTTCCGCCCACGGGCCCGGCCCGGCGGGAGCCGGCGGAGGACCACACCGCGGCGCACGCCGCCGGGAGCGGGGAGGACACGCCCTCCGCCCCGGAGCCGGTACGCGGCTGACCCCGGCCCGGCGGACGTCACAGGCAGAACCCTCTCCGGGGTGGGCGCTCCCCCGCCCACCCCGGACCGCGGTCCGCGCCCGCCCGGCGGGCAGCCCGCATCCGCCTCAGCTCCCGCCCGGCCGGGCCGCCTTGCGCAGCGCCATCCGGGCCGCCACCGTGCTCCCGTTCAGCGTCTCCCAGAACGGGTGGATCGATATCTCGATGGACAGCTCGCGGAATCTCTTCCGCAGCACCGTCTCCTGCCGGTCCAGCTCGGGCGTCCACCCGCTGTCGGCCCGGTGTTCGACGCCCGCGCTGTCCGTGTACGGGCGCAAGGGGAACTCCTCCAACCGCTGCGCGACGGCGAACCACTCCCGCTTCGCCCGCAGCAACTCCTCCGGAAACTCGTAGTCACTCACGACTCGCTATCATACGTGTGTTCGATTTCAGGAAGCGAGCGTCCACGCGCGACACGGGTGCATAGGATCCCCGCCATGGCTCTGCGACCCGTCCAGGTGAACATCAAGGCCCTCGACCCCCCGGCGGTCGGCCGGTTCTGGGCGGAAGCGCTCGGCTGGCGCGCCCACGCACCCGGCGCGACCACCTACGTCGGCCCCGGCGGCGACCTCGTCTGGCCCGACCCGGTCACCGTCGGCATCGACGTCGTCCCCGTCCCGGAGCCCAAGACGGCGACGAAGAACCGCGTGCACCTCGATCTCGCCACCACCTCCGCGGCCCACCGGACGGCACTGGTCGCCCGCCTGACGGCGCTCGGTGCGGCGCCCGCCGACGTGGGCCAGGGCGACGTGCCGTGGACGGTCCTCGCCGACCCCGAGGGCAACGAGTTCTGCGTGCTGGAGCCGCGGGACGTCTACCGGGACGCCGGGCCGATCGCCGCGGTGGTCGTCGACTGCGCGGACCCGCGGGCCATGGCCCGGTTCTGGGGCGAGGCGACGGACTGGACGGTGCGGGAGGTCACCGACGACCAGGCGGTGCTGCGCTCGGCCGCGGACACCGGCCCGTACCTCGAATTCCTCCGCGTCCCCGCCCCGAAGACGGTCCCGGACCGCGTCCACCTCGACCTGCTCCCGTACCCCGGTGACGACAAGGAGGCGGAGGCCGCCCGGCTCCGCGCCCTCGGCGCCGCGGACCTCGACCTCGGCCAGGGGGACGTGCCCTGGACGTGCCTGACCGACCCGGAGGGCCACGAGTTCTGCGTCCTGGCCCTGCCGTGACCCGCCCGGCACCCGGCACCGTTGCGCCCTGCCCCCGCCGCCGTACGCGGCCGTGACCGTACCTGTGGCTGTGGCTGTGGCTGTGGCCTACGGCACCAGCACCAGCCGCCCCCGTATCCCGCCCTCCGCCAGGCGGGCGTGCGCCTTCGCCGCGTCGGCCAGGTCGTACGTCTCCGCGACCCGGAGCGTCAGCACGCCGGTGTCGGCGAGGCGGGCCAGCTCCGCCAGCCGGGGTCCGTCGGCGCGGACGTCGAGGGCCGCCGTGCGGATGCCGCGGACCGGGGCCGGGGCGGTGTCCGGGATGACCGCGGCGAACGCGCCGTCGTCGCGGGTCCAGCGCAGGGCCGTTTCGCCGCCGAGTACCGCCGCGTCGAGCACGGCGTCGTAGCCGCCGTCGGCCGGGGCGGTCGTGAACGCGGCGCCGAGGGAGCGGATCAGCTCCTCGTCGGACTCCCGGGCCAGCCCCGTCACCGACACGCCGCGGTCGGCGGCGAGCTGGATCGCGTACCCGCCCAGCGCCCCCGCCGCGCCCGTGACCAGCAGCGAGGAGCCCGGCGCCGGATCCAGCAGGCCCAGCGCCTGGTCGGCGGCCAGGGCGTTGAGCGGCAGCGTCGCGGCGTGCACGGCGTCCACCGTCGCCGGCGCCGGGGCCACCGCGGCCCCGTCCACCACCACGTAACCGGCGTGCGAGCCCAGCGGTTTGGCCACCCCGTGCACCAGCGCCACCACCGCGTCGCCCACGGCGAAGCCCGCGCCCGCGCCCGCCGCGTCCACCGTCCCCGCGACGTCCCAGCCGAGCCCCGTGTACGCCGCGCCCGCCGCCGCACCGAAGACGCCGGCGCGCGTCCCGCCGTCCACGGGGTTGAGCGCCGCCGCGGCCACCTTGATCCGTACCTGTCCCGCGCCCGGCCCGGGCACCTCCACATCGGCGATCGTCACGGCCTCGGGGCCGCCGAACTCCGTCACCACTGCAGCACGCATGGTCAGCTCTCCCTGATCGTTGTCGGGAGCGGTATCCGCTCCCGCTGCTGCGACCCTAGGAAGAGTTGGTATCTTCTGGTAAGTAGTTACCTGAGAGTGCCTATGTCACCCGGAGGAGAGTCATGGCGACCACGACGGCGGCCCAGCGGCGGGAGGAGGCGCGCTACGCGTACGACGCGTTCATGCGGGACTGCCCCACCAACCAGCTCCTCGGCCGCCTCAGCGACAAGTGGGTCAGCCTCGTCGTCGCCGCCCTGTCCCGCGGCCCGCAGCGCTACAGCGACCTGCGCCGGAAGATCGCCGGCGTCAGCCCCAAGATGCTCACGCAGACCCTGCGCACCCTGGAGCGCGACGGCATCCTCAGCCGCACCGTCACCCCGTCCGTCCCGGTCCGCGTCGACTACGAGCTGACTCCCCTCGGCCGCAGCCTCGCCGGGCTCCTCACCGCCGTGAAGGACTGGGCGGAGGAGCACATCGAGGAGGTGCACGCGGCCCGCGAGCGCTACACGGCGCAGGAGACGGGAGCGGCGCGGGAGGGCTGAGACTTCGCGCCCACGCGTCCGGGTCGCGGACGCACTCCCGTACCACCGCCAGGAAGCCCGCCATCGGCGGGCTCGTCCGCAGCCGCCGGAACCGCGAGCGCGCACGCCGCGTCCCCGGCCGCCGATGGCCGCCGTGACGATGTGGCGGGGTTCGTCCGCCGCGGCGCCCGTGGTGGGCACGGATATGGACGTTCCGGGCGGATGGCTGACGGCCTGACGGGGGCGGGGGAACGGTTCGGCGGGCCGCGGCGTTGTTCGAACGAGCCGAGTCGTGGGAGGCGCGGGGATGAACATCGTTGCGGAGCTGTTCGCACCCAGTCACGCCCACGCCCGGCGGGCGCGGGAGCGGATGGAGCTGGTCGTCGACGACGTCGGCACGGGCGACCCGCACCGCGGGCCGATCGACCTCACGTCGGGCAAGGTCGTCATCGCACTCGGGGAGGCGGCGAAGCCGGCCGGGGAGCCGGAGGACGCCGTCCCGGCCGGCCCCGAGCCCACCGACGCCGTACCGAGCGACGCCGCACCGGGCGACGCGGCCCCCGCCGACGCCGTACCCGCCGGGGCGGCCCCCGCCGACGCCGTACCGGAGGGCGCGGCCCCGCCCGTCGCCGTCCCCTCGCAGGCCGTCCCCGCCCCCGCCGGTACCCCGCGCACGTAGCTGACCGAGAATCGCACGCATGACGAAGGTTCTCGTGGTACAGAACGGCCGGAGCGGCGGCCCCCGCCGCTTCGGCGAGTGGCTGGAACAGGAGGGCGTCGCCCTCGACGTCGTCCACGCCTACGCGGGCGCGCCCCTGCCCCACAGGCTCGACCACGCCGCGATCCTGCCGCTCGGCGGCGGCCCCATGCCCGACGACGACGTGGCGATGCCGTGGCTGGCGGCCGTGCGCGAGCTGGTCGCCGAGGCGCTGGAGCGGGACGTCCCGGTCTTCGGCGTCTGCCAGGGCGGCCAGCTTCTCGCCCACGTCGCCGGCGGCCGGGTGACCGCGTCGCACGGTGAGCCGGAGCTGGGCAGCACGCCGATCACGGTGCGCCCGGACGCGGCGGACGACCCCCTCTTCGGCGGGCTCCCGCCGCGCGTGACCGCCGTCCAGCGGCACGTCGACGCCATCACGGAGCTGCCGTCGGGCGCGGTGTGGCTGGCGGAGAGCGAGCGCTGCCCGCACCAGGCGTTCCGGCACGGCGCGCGGGCGTGGGGCGTGCAGTTCCACCCGGAGGCCGGCGCCGACCGCGTCCGCACGTGGAGCGACGAGTCCATCCGCGCCCGCGGCTTCGACCCGGCCCGGCTGCGCAGCGAGGCGGACCGCGCCGAGCAGGAGTCGGCGGCGGTCTGGCGCCGGGTGGCCCGCCGGTTCGCCCGGGTGGTACGCGCCGAAGGCTGACCCGGCGGGCGGCCCCGCCGACCCGCCCCGGGCTTCCGCGCGACCCACCCCCATCCCCGTCATACCCGGCAAAACGGCCACCGCTTGCTACGTTGCCCGCATGACCAGCGCCACCGACCCGGCCCAGGCCCTCCGCCCGCCGGGCCGCGCCCGGCGGCTGGCCACACCGCCGCCCCCCGTGCCCCGCCCCCGCCGCCGCGGCGCCGAACTCACGCTCCTGGTCTGCGCCGTCGCCGTCATCGCCTACGGCTACGCCGCCGTCGGCTACGCCACCTCCGGCGCGCCGCCCGCCGGCCTGACCACCCACCTCGGCGGCCTCGCCGCACTCGCCCTGGCGGCCCACCTCGTCGTCCGCTTCCGCGCCCCCTGCGCGGACCCCGTGCTGCTGCCCGTGGCGCTGCTGCTCAACGGCCTCGGCCTGGTCCTCATCCACCGCCTCGACCAGGACACCCCCGGCGACCGTGCCGCACCCACCCAACTCCTGTGGTCCACGGTGGGCGTCACCCTCTTCGCCGCCGTCCTGCTCTTCCTGCGCGACCACCGCGACCTGCGCACCCGCGCGGGCACATACGCGTTCACCGCCCTGTGCCTGATGGCCGCGCCGATCCTCTTCCCCGCCGTCAACGGGGCCAGGATCTGGATCCGGATCGGCGGTCTCTCCCTCCAGCCCAGCGAGTTCGCCAAGGTGCTGCTCGCGGTCTTCTTCGCGTCGTATCTGGCCGCCAACCGCCACGCGCTGACCTTCACCGGCGGCCCGCGCATCCGGCGTCTGCTGCTGCCGCCGTGGCGCGTCCTCGGCCCGATCGTCGCCGTCTGGGGCATCAGCCTGGTGCTGCTGATCCTGGAGCGGGACATCGGCGCCTCGCTGCTGTTCTTCAGCCTGTTCGTGGCGATGCTGTACGTCGCCACGGGACGGGCCGGCTGGCTGGCCGTGGGGCTGCTGCTGGCGGCGGCGGGGGCGGCGGCGGTCGGGGCGCTGGAGCCGCACGTGCACACGCGGGTGGAGGACTGGCTGTCGCCGTTCCGCGCCATCGAGGAGGGGCACGGCCCGGGGCAGCTGGCGCAGTCGCTGTTCGCGTTCGCGGCGGGCGGGGCGCTGGGCGCCGGGCTCGGCCAGGGACACTCGCTGCTGATCGGCTTCGCCGGCAAGTCGGACTTCATCCTGGCCACCGCGGGCGAAGAGCTGGGGATCACGGGGCTGACCGCGCTCTTTCTCCTCTACGCCGTCTTCGTGGCCCGCGGCTACCGCACGGCGATCGCCGTCGACGAACCGTTCGGGGCGCTGCTGGCCGCGGGCCTGGCGGCGATCATCACGCTCCAGGTGGTGGTGATCGCCGGCGGGGTGATGGGGCTGGTCCCGCTGACCGGGATGGTGACGCCGTTCCTGGCGCAGGGCGGTTCCTCCGTGGTGACGAACTGGGTGATCGTCGCGCTGCTCGTACGGCTCAGCGACGAGGCCCGTACGCCGCCCGAGGAGCGCCGCCCGGCCGCCGGTCCCGCACCGGCACGCCCGGAGCCCCCGCCCGCGGCCACACCGGCCCCCGCTCCGGCTCCCGTTCCCGTGCTCGACCAGCCGCGCCCCGCGGACGGTACCCGGTGATCCGCAACACCCGCATCGCCGCCGCCGGCAGCCTCCTGCTCTTCCTCGCCCTCCTCCTCGGCGCCGCCCGCGTCCAGGTGCTCAACGCCCCCGAGTACGACGCCAACCCCGCCAACCGCCGCCACGCCCTGGAGCGCTACGCCCAGCCACGCGGCGACATCTACGCCGCGGGACGCCGCCTCACCGGCTCCACCGACACCCGGCAGGACCTGCGTTACGAGCGGTCCTCCACCGACGGCCGCCTCTACGCCCCCGTCACCGGCTTCGCCTCCCAGCTCTACGGCGCCACCCTTCTCGAGGACACCGAGGACGGCATCCTCGCCGGCACCGACGGCCGCCTCGCCCCGCTGCCGCTCTGGGGCGACCTGACCCGCAGCCGCCGGCCCGGCGGCCAGGTGCACACCACCGTCGTACCGGCCGTGCAGAAGGCCGCGTTCCGCGGGCTGCGCGGCCGCAAGGGCGCCGTGGTCGCCCTCGAACCCGCCACCGGCCGCGTCCTCGCCCTGGTCAGCAGCCCCGGCTACGACCCTGCGCGGCTCTCCGGCAACTCCCCCGCCACCGCCCTCGCCTGGGACCGTCTCACCGCCGACCCCGCCCAGCCGCTCCTCAACCGCGCGATCCGGCAGACGTATCCGCCCGGCTCCACGTTCAAGGTGATCACGGCGGTGGCGGCGCTGGAGTCCGGCGTCGTCACCGACATCGACGCGCCGACCCGCACCCCGAGCCCGTACCGCCTCATCGGCAGCACCACCCTGCTGCGCAACGAGGCGAGCGGCTGCGCCGACGCGCCCCTGCGGGAGGCGTTCGCGGAGTCGTGCAACACGGTGTTCGCGAAGCTCGGCGCAACGCTCGGCACCGGGCGCATCGTGGCGACCGCGAAGGCGTTCGGCTTCAACGACGGCGGCCTCACGATCCCCTCGCCGGTGCTGCCGAGCCGCATCAGCACACGGATGGACGCCGCGCAGGCCGCGCTGTCGGCCATCGGGCAGTACGACACCCGGGCCACGCCGCTGCAGATGGCGCGGGTCGCGGCGACGATCGCCAACGACGGCCGGTCGATGCGCCCGTACCTGGTGGACCGGCTGGCGGACGCCGGCGGCGACACGGTGGCGCGGACGAGGCCCGTCCACGACGGGACGGCGACGAGCCCGGGGACGGCGGCCCTGCTGCGGCAGATGATGATCGACGCGGTCACCGACGGCACCGGCTCTCTGGCGGCGATCGACGGGCTGACGGTCGGCGGCAAGACGGGCACGGCGCAGCACGGGGTGGACAACTCGCAAAGACCGTACGCCTGGTTCATCTCCTGGGCGCAGCGGCCGGGGACCGCCGTGCCGGGGGTGGCGGTGGCGGTGGTCGTGGAGGACGCGGAGGCGGACCGCGCGGACATCAGCGGCGGCGGCAGCGCGGCCCCCGTCGCGCGCCGGGTGATGCGGGCGGCGCTGCGCTGACGCCGCCGGGCGGGCACGGCCGTTCCGCCCGTACGGAGCGGGCCTGCGAAGCCGGGACCGCTCCCCGGGCGCGCTTCTACGATGACCGCCGTGAGGGACATCCTGATCGGCATCGTCATCGGTCTGATCTTCCTGCTCGTCGGCGGCGCCGTCTTCTGGCTCCTGGCCTCCGGCAGCGAGGCCGGCCGGGAGAAGTGCGAGGAGCAGGCCGAGCGCTCCCACGGCCGTATCACGTGCATCGTCACCGTCGAGTGACGCCCGTCCGCGGCCGGCTGGCCACGTTACCGACGCGTCAACCAATCGCGTCCGGGGCATTGACGGGCTTGCTGACAAGCAGTCTCATAAGAGGGACCGCCGGTGACTCTCCCAGGAGACGCGATGACCACGACGACGGGGCACCTCGCGCTGACGGACGCGCTCGGCCCGCTCAAGGACCGCGAGAAGGTGGCGGAACGGCTCCTCGCGGCGTCGGAGAAGCACTCCTTCGACCCGGACAAGGAACTGGACTGGGACGCCCCGATCGAAGAAGGCAAGTGGTTCTGGCCGCCCGAGCTGGTCTCCCTCTACGACACCCCCATGTGGCGGCGGATGTCCGAGGAGCAGCAGAAGGAACTGGCCCGGCTGGAAGCGGCGTCGCTGGCCTCCCTGGGCATCTGGTTCGAGATCATCCTCATGCAGTTGCTCGTCCGGCACATCTACGACAAGCCGGTCACGAGCAACCACGTGCGCTACGCGCTCACGGAGATAGCCGACGAGTGCCGGCACTCGATGATGTTCGCCCGGATGATCACGAAGGGCGGCGCGGAGCCGTATCCGGTCTCGCGCTTCCACCACAACCTGGCCCGCGTCCTCAAGACCGTCTCCACCACCCCCGGCTCCTTCACCGCGACCCTGCTCGGCGAGGAGATCCTCGACTGGATGCAGCGGCTGGTCTTCCCCGACGAACGAGTCCAGACACTGGTGCGCGGCGTGACCCGGATCCACGTCGTGGAGGAGGCCCGGCACGTCCGGTACGCGCGCGAGGAGCTGCGGCGGCAGATGCTCACCGCGCCGCGCTGGGAGCGGAACTTCACCCGGCTCACCTCCGGTGAGGCGGCGCGCGTGTTCTCCGTCTCGTTCGTCAACCCGCAGGTGTACACGGACGCGGGCCTGGACCGGGCGGCGGCGGTGGCGCAGGTGAAGGCGAGCCCGCACCGGCGCGAGGTGATGCAGACGGGCGCGAAGCGGCTGACGGACTTCCTCGACGACATCGGGGTGCTCCGCGGGGTCGGGCGCAGGCTGTGGCGCAGCTCGGGCCTGCTCGCCTGAGCGGGCGGCGGGGCGGGGCACGCCGGGACGGGGCACGGCAGGAGCGGGAAGAGCCTGGGCGGACCTCCTCTGACGGAGGGCGGTCCGGGAGATACCCGCAGGTCGTCCGGGACGGTGGCGGGCCCGGGCCGCGGGTGTCGCTCCGGCGGGCTACGCTGCCGGACATGAGCACCGCGTCCGACCGGGGAGCCCGGCACGCCGCGCCCCGGCCGGCGGTCGCGTACCGCAGACTCAGCGTCTCCCAGCGCCGCAGCCAGTTGCTCACCGCCGCGCTCGGCCTGTTCGCCCACCGCGCCCCCGAGGACGTCTCCCTCGACGACGTCGCCGCCGCCGCGGAAGTCTCCCGCCCGCTGGTCTACCGCTACTTTCCCGGCGGCAAGCAGCAGCTCTACGAGGCCGCCCTGCGCAGCGCCGCGGACAAGCTGGAGCTGTGCTTCCGCCAGCCCCAGCAGGGCCCGCTCACCCGGCGCCTCACCCGCGCCCTGGACAGCTACCTGGGCTTCGTCGACGAGCACGACGCCGGCTTCAAGGCGCTGCTGCAGGGCGGCAGCGTCGTCCAGACCAGCCGCACGACGGCCATCGTCGACGAGGTCCGCCGCTCCGCCGCCGAGCAGATCCTGCTCCACATCGAGGTGCCCGAACCCGGCCGCAGGCTGCTGACGATGATCCGCACGTGGATCACGGCCGTCGAGGGCGCGTCGCTGATCTGGCTGGACGAGGGCAAGCAGCCGCCGCTGCCCGAACTGCGCGGCTGGCTCGTCGACCACTTCGTCGCGCTGCTGGTCGCCACCGCCGCGGGCGACGAGGAGTGCGGCCGGGTGCTGCGCCGGGCGCTGGCGCTGGAGACACCGGACGGGCCCGCGGGCGATCTCGTACGCCGCATCGCGCCGTTCCTGCCCGACGCCGGCCACCTGCTCGGCGAGGGCTGAGCGCCGTGCGCACGGAGGACACCGCGTTCGTCGGCGGCCCGCTGGACGGCCGCACGCTCGCCGTGCACGTGGGCGCGACGGGCCGGCCGCCGAAGGTGTACGAGGTGCCGGTGCCCGGCCCCGACGGCGGCCCGCCGGAGGTGCACGTCTACCGGCTGGAGCCGGCGAACCTCAGCCCGCGGCTGAAGCTGCCGCGGGGGTGGGTGTACACGTACGACCCGGAAGGTGTGCCCGAGCGGCGCAGATGGCCGTGGTCACGGCGGCCGGGCGTCAATCCTCACGGGTGAGGGTGTTACGCGGTTTCGCCCAGTGGCGACGGGAATGCGGGGCCGGCGGGGCAGCCATGCGTACATGGCGCACTCCCTCCGCTCCGCCCTCACCGCCGCCTCCGCCCTCCTCCTGGCCACCGTGCCGGCCCTGCCCGCCGACGCGGCCCCCGTGCCGGACGTACCGGAGGCGAGCGGCGCGGCAGAGCCGGGGCAGACGGCTGACAACGCCCCGGGCGCCGCGGAACCGGCCGCCGACGCCCCGCTCGGCGACCTGCTCACCCGGCTCCGGACCCTCCACGGACAGGCCGAACGCGCCACCGAGGCGTACCACGCGACCGCGGAGGACCTGAAGGACGCACGGGCCGAGGCCGACCGGCTCGCCGGCGACCTCGCCGACACCCGCGCCGCGCTCGCCACCGCGCGCCGCCGGGCCGCGCTCCTCGCCCGCGCGCAGTACCGGGGCCCCGGGCTCGCCCCGTACCTGCAACTCCTCGTCGCACGCGACACGGAGACGGCGCTGGACCGCAAGCAGATCATCAGCCGCGCCGTCGGCAACCAGGCCGCCGTCGTGGCCCGGCTGGAGTCCGGCGCCAAGCGGCTCGACGCGCTGACCGGCTCGTCCCGGGAGGCGCTGGCGCGGCAGCGGGACCTGACGCGCGAGCGGAAGCGGCGCCGGGACCGGGTGGACGACCGGCTCGACGAGGTGGCGGACGCGCTGGCGGCGCTGACGCCGGCGAAGCGGGCCGCGCTGGAGCGGCTGGAGGTGCGGGAGGCCGAGGAGGAGCGGCGTGATCTGATGGCGCCGGGCGAGGACGGCGACGCCGGCCCCGGCGACGCCGGCGGCGGGCCGGACGCGGTGGCGGACGCGGTGGCGGACGGCAAGCCGGGCGGGGGAGGCCCGGAGTCGCCCGGCGGCACCTCCGGCGGTACGGAACGGCCCCGGGGGCCGGAGGCGTGGGGCGGCGCGGACCGCGAGCCGTCGCGCGCGGGGCGGCGGGCCGTCTCGTACGCCCTCGACCAGGTCGGCAAGCCCTACCGCGCGGGCGCCGGCGGGCCGCGGGCCTTCGACTCCTCCGGGCTCACGCAACGGGCCTGGCGGCAGGCGGGCGTGCGCATCCCGCGGACGGCGCGGGGCCAGTGGCGGGAGCTGCACCGGGTGCCGCCGGGTGCGATGCGGCCGGGGGACATCGTCGTGTACCACCGCGACGCCTCGCACGTCGCGGTGTACCTGGGCAACGGCCGGGTGGTGGAGGCACCGCGCACGGGCCGGCGCGTGCGGGTGGTCCCCCTCACCATCCGCCCGCTGCGCGGCGCCGTACGCCCCGGCTGACCGCCGCCGCTCAGCCGGTCAGCTCGCCGCGCAGCCCCGGGGTGAGGACGTGGCCGACGCGGCCGACGAACAGCTCCATGTGGTAGGCGGCGACGCTCAGGTCGCAGTCCGGCTCGGTCAGCACCCCGAGCAGCGAGCCGTCGCCGGCCTGCATCACCACCAGGCAGCCGTCCTCCATCGCCACCATCGTCTGCTTCACCCGCCCGCCGTCCATGACGTCCGCGGCCCCGTTGGTGAGCCCGCCGATACCGGAGACGACGGTGGCCAACTGCTCGCCGGCCGACGCGGACTGCGGCGGCGCGGCGAGGAGGGGGAGCCCGTCGACGGAGACGACGACCACGGACCGTACGCCGGGCACCTCCGCGGTGAAGTTGTCGAGCATCCACCGCAGGCTGCCGATGGTCTCCCGGTGGTCCTGTGCGCTGTTCACGTACTGGCTCCCTGCTCCTTCGCTTCCCGTGTCGCGGCCTCCGCGCGGGCGGCGCGCCGCCCGTCCCGGGACCCCTGCTGCAACCCGCCGAGCAACCGCCGCACCTGGCGCGCGTCGACGCCCCGCCGCTCGGTCTGCGCGGGCACGGCGACCACGGTCCGGTACCCGTCGGCGGGGGCGGCACCGGCGTGCGGAACGGACCACCCGCCCGGGGTCGCGGCGCCACGCCGCGAGGGGAGGGCGCGGGCGGGCGAAGCACCGGCCGGCGCAACGCCGGCGGCGGCACCCGCGGGCGGGACGGGGCTGAGCGCCGCCGGGCCGATCACCGGGTCGCCGGCCGCGGGGTGACCGGAGGCGGCGTGGTCGAAGGCGGCGTCATCGGAGGCGGAGTGGTCGGACCATGCGTGGTCGGACCATGCGTGACCGGCCCCCGCGCTGTGCGCCACCGCACCGCCAAAGACCGCACCACCGGAGATCGTCCCGCCGGGCTTGCGGCGCGGCAGCATCCCCGCCCCGGCACGGACCCACCCCCCGGTCCGCGGGGTGGCCGCGGACCGGGCCGTGGCGAACGGCGGCGGCGCGCCGCCGCCGGGCGTCGGGTCGGAGCACTGCGCCCCGACCCGTACGGGCGCCGCATCCCCGTGCCCTACGGGTGCCGCATCCCCGTGCCGTACGGGCGCCGCATCCCCGTGCCGTACGGGTGCCGCATCCCCGAGCCGTACGCCCGGGTCTCCCGTGCCCGTTCCCGGATCCGGCGCCGCACCCCGCGCCGCGGGTGCGCCCGCCCGTGCGCCGCCCCCCGCTCCCCCGGGCAGCGGCACGGCGTGACCCGCACCCTCGCCGGCATCCGCCGTCTCGACCGCACCCCCGGCCACCGTCGCACCCCCGGCAGGCTCGCGTCCGGCCACACCACCGGCAGTCTCACCGCCGGCCGTAGCCCCGGCAGCCTCGCCTCCGGCCGCACCGACGTCCCCCGCCACCAGAAGCCGCGCCGGCAGCCGGACCTCCGCGTCCAGCCCCCGGTCGCGCGGACGCAGTTCCACGCCCACGCCGTGCCGCGCCGCCAGCCGCGCGACCACGTACAGGCCCAGCCCCATCGCCTCCCGGGGCGCCGGCCCCGGGTCGGCGTCGGCGAGCCGGGCGTTGAGGTCGTCGACCCGGCCCGCGGGGCTGATGCCGATGCCCTCGTCCCGTACGACGAGCAGCAGGTCGCCCGTCCCCAGCAGCCGCCCGGTCAGCAGCACGGCGGACTCCGGCGGCGAGCACGAGGTGGCGTTCTCCAGCAGCTCCGCCAGCAGGTGGCTCGCGTCACCGGAGGCGAAGCCGGTGACGTGCATCTGCGGCAGGTCCGGCGCGAGCACCACCCGCCGGTAGGACTCGATCTCGCCGACCGCCGCGCGCAGCACGTCGATCAGCGGGACGTTCGCGCGCCGCGTGCCGCGGTGGTCGGCGCCGGCGAGCACGAGCAGGTTCTCGCTGTGCCGGCGCATGCAGGCCGCGAGGTGGTCGAGCCGGAAGAGGGTCTCCAGCGTGCCGGGCTCCTGCTCGTGCGCCTCCAGCTCGTCGATGAACGACAGTTGGCGTTCGACCAGCCCGAGCGTGCGGCGCGACAGCCCGACGAACGTGTCCTGCACGCTGGCCTGGAGCCCGCCGATGCGCTCGGCGAGGGCCGCCCGCTCGCGCAGCAGGGAGTCGCGTTCGACGACGTGGTTCTCCCTCGCCTCCGCCAGCTCCGCGCGGACGGCGGCGAGTTCGGCCGCAACCTTTGCACCGCCGTCCTCCGCACCCCCGTCCTCCTCTGCACCGCGGCGCTCCGCAGTGCCGCCCTCCGCACCGCGGTCCTCCGCGTCGCCCCCTCCCGCGGCGCGCACACCGCGCGCGGCGTACACGACGACGCCCACGGCCAGCACCGCGCACAGCGCCAGCAGCGCGCCGTGCAGGTGCAGCGCGCTCGCCGCCCGCGCCCGCCCCTCCGGGTCCGCGGTGCGCACGGAGCGGAGCGCGCCGGCCAGGCCCGGCGCGCCCGCGGCGAGCACCGCCGCGCCCACGACGAGGTAGGCCGCCCGGGTCCGCGGCGACGTGCGCGGCGCGGGGCGCACGCCGCCACGGCGCCGGCCGCCCTTTCCGTCCTGCCGATCCGGTTGCACGGGGGTCCGCAATCGCCCTCCTTCGGCTCTATGTCCCGCGGCGCAATGTCCTTGCATTTCAGACTGTTTATGCCTGAGTCCGGTTGCGTCTCGGGTTCGCTGGTCGACCCTGTCAGCAGGGCTGGCGGGCATGCGGACTTTGCCCCGGTGCTCACCCGAAAGAGCGAACACGTGTTGCCGGGGGCCACCGGGCCGTCCTCCCGGCGCCGCAGGGCCGCGCGCCCGCACCGGCAGACTGGGCTCATGCGCATCGAACTGGCCAGCGAGCCCGCCGCACCTCCCGCCCCGAACGAGGACTACGCCGCCGTGGCCCTGCCGGCCTCCGGTACCGGCGGGGCCGTGGTGGTGCTGGACGGTGTGACGCCGCCGCGGGACGGGGACACCGGCTGCGTCCACGGGGTGCCGTGGTTCGCGGCCCGGCTCGGGGGCGCGCTGTTGGAACTGGCCGGCGCCCGCGAAGCCCCGCTCGCGGACTGCCTGGCGGAGGCCATCCGCCGCACCGCCGCGGCCCACGGCCCGGCCTGCGACCTGACCCACCGGCGGACGCCGCAGGCCACGGTCGCCGCGGCGCGGTGGGACGACGAGACGGTGGAGCACCTGGTGCTGTGCGACGCGGCGCTGCTCCTGGAGCGGCCGGACGGCGCCGTGCGGGCGGTGCTCGACCCCCGGCTGTCACAGGTGCCGCGCAGCCGCCCCGCGGAGGAGATGCGCAACCGCGAGGGCGGCTTCTTCACCGCCGCCGCCGACCCGCACGTCGCGGCGCGGGCGGTGGTGGGCAGCGTGCCGCGTACGGAGGTGACGGCGCTGGCGGCGCTGACCGACGGGGTGACGCGCTGGACGGAGGTCTTCGGCTTCGGCGACTGGACGGCACTGTGGCAGCGGGTGCGCAAGGCGGGGCCGCAGGGCGTGGTGGCGGAGGTGCGGGCGGCGGAGGCGGCGGACGCCGACCGCAGCAGGTACCGCAGGGGCAAGGTGCACGACGACGCGTCGGCGGTGCTGGTGGAGCTGTGACGATCGCCGGCCGGGGAGCGGCACCCCCGTCCCCCGGCCGCCTCCGCACAGGCGCTACCGCCGGCCGCCCCCGCCCGCGTTCAGCTCGTTGAACCGCCCCAGCAGCCGGGCCAGCTCGGCGACCTCGCCGATGTCCCACCCGGCGAGCTGCTGGATGTACTCCGCGTGCCGCACCCGGCGCACGCTCAGCACCCGCCGCCGCCCCTCCTCCGTCAGCCGCACGAGCGCCGCCCGGCCGTCGGCGGGGTCGGGCTCGCGGTCGACGAGGCCCAGCTCTTCGAGGGCGTGCAGTTGCCGGCTGACGGTCGCCTTGCCGATGTTGAAGTAGCCGGCGAGGTCCGTGGCACGCCTCCCGCCGCCCTCCAGCCGGGCCAGCAGCGCGTACGCGCCGGGTTCGAGCCCGGGATCGACCTGGCGGGCCATGTCCGCCGCGATACCGCGGGCCCGGCGGTAGAAAACCGCGAGTTCCCGTTCCAGATCGAGGAAGACGTGGTCCACACCATTTCCCTCGTCCCCGTGCTCGCCTTCGGGGGTTTCGGCCTTGTGCACGTCAGGGGCCCTTCCGGCTTTCCGCGGGCTGAAAGTTTTCTTCAGAAGCGGCAGAAGCCGCAGCTCCCCCAGTATTTCGCAGGCGTAGACCAAAGGCACCCGCCGGACCCTCTTTCGCTCCCTCGCGCGCAGCACTTACCTTCGGCGCAGCACGTAGTGACATGGCCACACCAAGGACCGGGCCGAGGCCCCGCAGGCGTACGAGAACGGGCCACCGCCGCCCCGCCCCTCCCGCCACCTCCCGAGCCGGCCGCGCACACACGCCCGGCACCTCCGCACCCTCCGCCTACCGGCACCACCGGAATCACGGCTCACCGGAACCACGGCATCACCGGTACCACCGGCACCACCGAGGAACCCCCACACCCGGAGGAACGCATGTCATCGTCAGTCCGCACCCGCTCGCGCCTCGGGCGCCGCTCCCTCGCCGCCGCCATCGCCACCGCGGCCACCTCGCTCTCCCTCGTCGTCGGCCTGACCACCCCCGCCGCGGCCGGCGACCGGCTCAACCCCGACCCCCGCCACCTGGAACGCGGCGAGGCGTACATGGGCGCCGGCATCCGCCTCCACGAGGGCACCGGCGCCCCCGCGGGCTCGGCCGGCGCCGCCGGCCGGGAGGCCGGCCCGCTCGCGACCGTCGAGGGGGTCGACGTCTCCAGCCACCAGGGGAACGTCAACTGGTCCACGCTCTGGAACGCGGGCAACCGCTTCGCGTACGTCAAGGCCACCGAGGGCACGAGCTACAAGAACCCGTACTTCACCCAGCAGTACAACGGCTCGTACAACATCGGGATGATCCGCGGCGCGTACCACTTCGCCCTCCCGAACGGCGCCAGCGGCGCCGCCCAGGCCGACTACTTCGCCAGCAACGGCGGCGGCTGGTCCCGCGACGGCAAGACGCTGCCGGGCGTGCTGGACATCGAGTACAACCCCTACGGAGCCACCTGCTACGGCCTCAGCCAGGCGTCGATGCGGAGCTGGATCAGCTCCTTCCTCACCCGCTACCGCGAACGCACCGGCCGCTACGCGGTGATCTACACGAACACCAACTGGTGGACCCAGTGCACGGGCAACTACGGCGGCTACGCGAGCAACCACCCGCTGTGGATCGCCCGCTACGCCTCCTCGCCGGGCACGCTGCCGGCCGGCTGGGGCTTCTACACCTTCTGGCAGTACACCTCGACGGGCCCCACGGTGGGCGACCACAACAAGTTCAACGGCGCCTACGACCGCCTCCAGGCCCTCGCCAACGGCTGACCCCGCCACCCCCGGCCCCCGCCGGTCTCCCCGGAGCTGCTCCTCCGGAGAGACCGGCGGTCACCCGCCACCGGCCCGCAGCGCGCGCCGGCGCCCGGGCGCGGTGTCCGTACACGGGCGGGTGCACGCCGAACGGCCCCTCCCTGGTGGGTGGTCGGGAGGGGCCGTGTCCGAGGAGCGGAGGCGGTGGGGCGGTCAGGCGGCCACCGGGATCTCCGGGTCCGCGGCCGGTGCCGCGGCACCGGCCGGGGTGAGGGCCAGGTCCAGGACGTGGCGGACGTCGGAGACCGGGTGGACCTCCAGCTTCTCCAGGACCTCCGCCGGCACGTCGTCCAGGTCCGGCTCGTTCCGCTTCGGGATGATCACCGTGGTGACCCCCGCCCGGTGCGCCGCCAGCAGCTTCTGCTTCACGCCGCCGATCGGCAGCACCCGGCCCGTCAGCGACACCTCGCCGGTCATCGCCACGTCCGTGCGCACCTGCCGGCCGCTCAGCAGCGACGCCAGCGCCGTCGTCATCGTGATGCCCGCGCTCGGCCCGTCCTTCGGGACCGCGCCCGCCGGCACGTGCAGGTGGATGCCCCGGTCCTTCAGGTCACCCACCGGCAGCTCCAGCTCCGCGCCGCGCGAGCGCAGGAAGGAGAGCGCGATGTGCGCCGATTCCTTCATCACGTCGCCGAGCTGCCCCGTGAGGGTCAGTCCGGACGCGCCCGACTCGGGGTCGGCCAGCGACGCCTCGATGTACAGCACGTCGCCGCCGGCGCCCGTCACCGCCAGGCCCGTCGCCACGCCCGGGACCGCCGTGCGGCGCTCCGCGGGGTCGGTGGCGGACTCCGGGGTGTGGTGCGGACGGCCGATCAGCGGACGGAGTGCGTCGACGCCGACGGTGTACGGCAGCTTCGCGTCGCCCAGTTCGTGCTGCGCCGCGATCTTACGGAGCAGCCGCGCGAGGGCGCGCTCCAGGTTCCGTACGCCCGCCTCGCGGGTGTACTCGCCCGCCAGCTTGCGCAGCGCGTCGTCCTCGACGGTGACCTCGCCGGCCTCCAGACCCGCGCGCTCCAGTTGCCGCGGCAGCAGGTGGTCGCGGGCGATGGTGACCTTCTCGTCCTCGGTGTAGCCGTCGAGGCGGACCAGTTCCATCCGGTCCAGCAGCGCTTCGGGGATGGCTTCGAGGACGTTCGCGGTGGCGAGGAAGACCACGTCGGACAGGTCCAGCTCGACTTCCAGGTAGTGGTCGCGGAACGTGTGGTTCTGCGCCGGGTCCAGGACCTCCAGCAGGGCCGCGGCGGGGTCGCCGCGGAAGTCGGAGCCGACCTTGTCGATCTCGTCGAGCAGCACGACCGGGTTCATCGACCCGGCCTCCTTGATGGCCCGGACGACGCGGCCGGGCAGCGCGCCGACGTACGTACGCCGGTGGCCGCGTATCTCCGCCTCGTCCCGGACGCCGCCGAGCGCGACGCGGACGAACGTGCGCCCCATGGCCCGCGCCACGGACTCGCCCAGCGACGTCTTGCCGACACCGGGCGGGCCGACGAGCGCGAGCACCGCGCCGCCGCGCCGGCCGCCGACGAGGCCCAGGCCCCGTTCCGCGCGCCGCTTGCGCACCGCCAGATACTCGGTGATGCGCTCCTTGACGTCCTCCAGGCCCGCGTGGTCGGCGTCCAGGATCTCCTTGGCGCCGGTGATGTCGTACGCGTCCTCGGTGCGCTCGTTCCACGGCATCTCCAGGACCGTGTCGAGCCACGTCCTGATCCAGCCGCCCTCGGGGGAGGCGTCGGAGCTGCGCTCCAGTTTGTCGACCTCCTTCAGGGCCGCCTCGCGGACCTTCTCGGGCAGGTCGGCGGCCTCCACCCGGGCGCGGTAGTCGTCGGACTCCTCACCGTCGGGCTCGCCGTTCAGCTCGCGCAGCTCCTTGCGGACGGCTTCGAGCTGCCGGCGCAGCAGGAACTCGCGCTGCTGCTTGTCGACGCCCTCCTGGACGTCCTTGGCGATGGACTCGGCGACGTCCTGCTCGGCCAGGTGCTCCTTGAGCCACTGCGTGGCCAGCTTGAGCCGGGCCACCGGGTCGGCGGTCTCCAGCAGCTCCACGCGCTGCTCCGTGCTGAGGAACGGCGAGTAGCCGGAGTTGTCGGCGAGCTGGCCGACGTCGTCGATCTGCTGCACGCGGTCCACGACCTGCCAGGCGCCGCGCTTGCGCAGCCAGTCGGTCGCGACCGCCTTGTACTCCTTCATCAGCTCCGTGACGGCGCCGGGAACCGGGTCGGGTACGGACTCCTCGATCTCGGTGCCCTCCACCCACAGGGCCGCTCCGGGCCCCGTGGTGCCGGCGCCGATGCGGATCCGGGTGACGCCGCGGATCAGCGCACCGGGGTCGCCGTCGGCCAGCCGGCCGACCTGCTCGACACGGCCGAGGACACCGGTGCCCACGTACGTGCCGTCGACCCGTGGGACGAGCAGCACCCGGGGTTTGTGTCCGCTGCCGCGCGCCGCGGCCTGCGCGGCCTCGACCGCGGCCCGCACCTCGCGGTCCGAGAGGTCGAGCGGCACGACCATGCCGGGGAGCACGACCTCGTCGTCGAGCGGCAGTACGGGCAGGGCCAGCGGCGTGTGCGAGCCGGACTCAGTAGCCATTGATCTCCCCTTCGGCATGCAAGTTGAGTTACATGGGCTCAACCCAGGAGGGGTGCCGGGATGTTCCCGGCCGTCCGTTCGCTGTCAGCGATCGGGCAGGATGGGGCCATGAGCAGCCACGACGACACGGGGACCGCGGTGACGGTCGACCGCAGGTCCGGCCCGTACGGAGAGGTCGTCCTGCGGCGGCGCGGCGTCCACCACGAGATCATCGCGAACGGTGTCTTCCTCATGGACACCTCCGACGGCCGCTCCGAGCGGCTGCTGATCCGGGCCGCGGCCGAAGCCGTACGGGGCACCGCGCCGGAGCCGGCGGTGCTGATCGGCGGGCTCGGCGTGGGGTTCTCGCTCGCCGAGGCGGCGGCGGATCCGCGCTGGGGGCGGATCACGGTGGTCGAGCGCGAACGGGCGGTCATCGAGTGGCACACCGGCACCGCCGCGCCGACGGCCGGCATTGCGGCCGGGGCCGCGCCCCTCGCCCGCCTCAGCGGCGCCGCCCTCGCCGACCGCCGCGTCGAGCTGGTCGAGGCCGACCTCCTCGACCACCTCACCACGGCGACGCGCTCCTACGACGCCGTCTGCCTCGACATCGACAACGGCCCCGACTGGACCGTCACCGAGGGCAACGCCGGCCTCTACGCCCCCGCCGGCCTCGCCGCCTGCCGCGACCGTCTCACCCCCGGCGGCGTCCTCGCCGTCTGGTCCGCCCGCCCCTCCCCCGGCTTCGAAGCCGCGCTCCGTACGGCCGGCTTCGCGGACGTACGCACCGAGGAGATCCCGGTACGCCGCGGCGCCCCCGACGCCGTCCACCTCGCCGTCCGCCCACCGGACCGCGCGCACGGAACGCCGCCGGGGGCTCTCCGTTCCCCGTAGCCGAGGCGTGTCACCTCCCCATACGCTGCTCACTGAACCGGAGGGCCTACGGGGAAGAGACGGCGAGGGCCACGAACACATGGCAGACAGACAAGCCCTGAACGGCCGCGCTGACCACGCGGCCGCGGTGACGCCCGGTGCCCAGCGCAGGGTGCTGGTCGTCGAGGACGACCCGACCATCAGGCAGGCGATATCGGCGCGGCTGCGCGCCGAGGGCTTCCAGGTACGTACGGCAGGCGACGGCCCGGCCGCGGTGGCGACCGCGGCGGAGTGGGGGCCCGACCTGCTCGTGCTCGACGTGATGCTGCCCGGCTTCGACGGGCTGGAGGTGTGCCGCCGGGTGCAGGCCCAGCGGCTCGTGCCGGTGCTGATGCTGACCGCGCGGGACGACGAGACGGACATGCTCGTCGGCCTCGGCGTCGGCGCCGACGACTACATGACCAAACCATTCTCCATGCGTGAGCTGGCCGCGCGGGTGCACGTGCTGCTGCGCCGCGTCGAGCGCGCCACGCAGGCGGCGGGCGCCCCCCGGGACGACACGGTGCGCCTGGGCGAGCTGGAGATCGACCACACCGAGCGGCGGGTGCGCGTCGGCGGGGACGACGTGCATCTGACGCCGACGGAGTTCGAGCTGCTGGCGTGTCTGGCCAACCAGCCGCGGGCGGTGCTCTCCCGCGAGCAGCTCCTGGTGGAGGTGTGGGAGTGGGAGGACGCCTCGGGGACGCGGACGGTCGACAGCCACATCAAGGCGCTGCGGCGCAAGATAGGCGCGGAGCGGATCCGTACCGTCCACGGTGTGGGGTACGCGCTGGAGACCCCCGTCGCATGACGGTGCCGGACGGCGGCACGGAGCCCGGCTTCTGGCACCGGGTGTGGGACGCGCTGCGCCCGCTCGACCCGGTGCGGTCGGTGAACGCGGCGCTGGGTGCCCTGGTCATCGGCTCGGTGGTGATCGCCACCGGTCTGGTGTGGGTGGCGATCCGCTCGTCCACCGAGGTCCGGCTGATCACGGTCTTCTCGCTGATCGCCTCGCTGCTGATCACCCAGTTCGTGGGCCAGCGGCTGACGTCGCCGCTGGTGCAGATGACCGCGGTCACCCGCGCCATGGCACACGGCGACTACACGGCCCGGCTGGCCACCCGCCGCCGGGACGAGTTCGGCGAGCTGGCGCAGACGTTCAACCGCATGGCGGCCGACCTGCAGTCCGTCGACCGGCACCGCAAGGAACTGGTCGCCAACGTCTCGCACGAGCTGCGCACTCCCATCGCCGCCCTGCGCGCCGTGCTGGAGAACGTGGTGGACGGGGTCTCCGAGGCCGACCCGGACACGATGCGTACCGCGCTGCGCCAGACCGAGCGGCTGGGCAGGCTGGTGGAGCAGTTGCTCGACCTGTCGCGGATCGACAGCGGGGTGGTGCCGCTGCGGCTGCGGCGGTTCTCGGTGGAGCCGTACCTCGCGGGCGTGCTGAAGGAGGCGCATTTCGGCAGCGGCGCCCACGGTGCGGCCGGGGCTCCTGAGGCCGCCGGTGAGATCCCCGGCCCCCGCGGGCGCGGCGACGTCCGGCTGTACCTGGACGTCTGGCCGTCCGAGCTGGCCGTACGGGCTGACCCCGAGCGGCTGCACCAGGTGATGGCGAACCTGATCGACAACGCCGTGAAGCACAGCCCGCCCGGCGGCCGGGTCACCGTGCGCGCCCGCGCCGGCGCGCAGCCGGGCGCGCTGGAGGTGGAGGTGCTCGACGAGGGTCCCGGCATCCCGGCCGCCGAGCGGCACCGGGTCTTCGAGCGCTTCAACCGTGGCCGGGAGAACGGGGTGCTGGGCGACCACGGCGCGGACGGCGGCGGCACCGGTCTGGGGCTCGCCATCGCGCGCTGGGCGGTCGATCTGCACGGCGGCCGGATCGGTGTGGCCGAATCACCCCGTGGCTGCCGGATCAAGCTCACCCTTCCGGGCTAATTCCGGTTCGCGACTTGACCTACACTTGACCTTCGGCAGGTGCGGGAACAGACGCGGCAGAGCACAGAGCAGCCGGTGAACGGCCCGGTACGAGGACGGGACGCGGCGCCACCGCCCGGACGCCCCCATGCCGCACGCGGGCAAACTTCTTTGATTTCCCGCCACATCCGGGGCCCAAACCACGTTCGCATTGTGACTTACGCGACCTCCGGCGGGTGCGGCCTGCACGTACCAGCTCAGGGGGCGTAGCCTTGTTTTCCGCTGTCCATCACCTTGTGAAGCGGAAGAGGGCGGTTGCCGCCGTGTCGTCACAGTCCCCTAAGAGCAGCTCGTCGAGCGTCCGGACCGAAGAGCCCAGCCAGGGCCGGGACCCTGCTGCCGCCTTCGGTCCCAACGAGTGGCTCGTCGACGAGATCTACCAGCAGTACCTCCAGGACCCCAACTCGGTGGACCGGGCCTGGTGGGACTTCTTCGCCGACTACAAGCCGGGCACCGCCGGCGGGAAGCAGGGGGCGGCGACGCAGGCGGCCCAGCCCGCGCCCGCCGCGCCACCGGCGCCCGCGGCCCAGGCGGCTCCGGCCGCGGCTCCGGCTCCGGCCCCCGCCGCGCCGCCGCAGCAGGCACCCGCGCCCGCCGCGAAGCCCGCCGTCGACGGCCGGCCCATGGCCCAGCCGCCGGCCAGGCCCACGGTGGCGCCCGCCCGGCCGGCGGCACGGCCCGCGGCCGAGCCGGCCGCGAAGCCCGCCGCCGCGGCCCCGGCCGCCGCGCCCGAGGGCCCCGAGCTGGTCACCCTCCGCGGCCCCGCGGCCGCCGTCGCCAAGAACATGAACGCCTCGCTGGAGCTGCCGACGGCCACCTCCGTCCGGGCGGTCCCGGTGAAGCTCCTCTTCGACAACCGCATCGTCATCAACAACCACCTGAAGCGCGCCCGCGGCGGGAAGGTCTCCTTCACGCACCTCATCGGGTACGCGATGGTCCAGGCGATGAAGCTGATGCCGTCGATGAACCACTCCTTCGCGGAGAAGGACGGCAAGCCCACCCTGGTCAAGCCCGAGCACGTCAACCTCGGCCTGGCCATCGACCTGGTCAAGCCCAACGGCGACCGCCAGCTCGTCGTCGCGGCCATCCGGAAGGCCGAGACGCTCAACTTCTTCGAGTTCTGGCAGGCGTACGAGGACATCGTCCGCCGCGCCCGGGCCAACAAGCTCACCATGGACGACTTCACCGGGGTGACCTGCTCGCTCACCAACCCCGGCGGCATCGGCACCGTCCACTCCGTGCCGCGGTTGATGCCCGGCCAGTCCATGATCCTCGGCGTCGGCGCGATGGACTACCCCGCCGAGTTCCAGGGCACCTCCCAGGACACCCTGAACAAGCTGGGCGTCTCCAAGGTCATGACGCTCACCTCGACCTACGACCACCGCGTCATCCAGGGCGCCGCCTCCGGCGAGTTCCTGCGGATCATGCACCAGTTGCTGCTGGGCGAGAACGACTTCTTCGACGAGGTCTTCAAGTCCCTGCGCATTCCGTACGAGCCCGTGCGCTGGCTCCGCGACATCGATGCCAGCCACGACGACGACGTCACCAAGGCCGCCCGGGTCTTCGACCTGATCCACTCCTACCGGGTCCGCGGCCACGTGATGGCCGACACCGACCCGCTGGAGTACAAGCAGCGCAAGCACCCCGACCTCGACGTCACCGAGCACGGCCTGACGCTCTGGGACCTGGAGCGGGAGTTCGCCGTCGGCGGCTTCGCCGGCAAGTCGATGATGAAGCTGCGCGACATCCTCGGCGTACTGCGCGACTCGTACTGCCGCACCACCGGCATCGAGTACATGCACATCCAGGATCCGAAGGAACGCAAGTGGATCCAGGAGCGCGTGGAGCGCCCGCACGACACCCCGGAGCGCGAGGAGCAACTGCGCATCCTGCGCCGGCTGAACGCCGCGGAGGCGTTCGAGACCTTCCTGCAGACGAAGTACGTCGGCCAGAAGCGCTTCTCGCTGGAGGGCGGCGAGTCCGTCATCCCGCTGCTGGACGCGGTCATCGACGCCGCCGCCGAGTCCCGCCTCGACGAGGTCGTCATCGGCATGGCGCACCGCGGCCGGCTCAACGTGCTGGCCAACATCGTCGGCAAGTCGTACGCGCAGATCTTCCGCGAGTTCGAGGGCAACCTCGACCCGAAGTCGATGCACGGCTCCGGCGACGTGAAGTACCACCTGGGCACGGAGGGCACGTTCACCGGCCTGGACGGCGAGCAGATCAAGGTCTCGCTCACCGCCAACCCCTCCCATCTGGAGGCCGTCGACCCGGTCCTGGAGGGGGTGGTCCGCGCCAAGCAGGACATCATCGGCAAGGGCGGCACCGACTTCACCGTGCTGCCGCTGGCGCTGCACGGGGACGCCGCGTTCGCCGGCCAGGGCGTGGTCGCCGAGACGCTCAACATGTCGCAGTTGCGCGGCTACCGCTGCGGCGGCACCGTGCACGTCGTCATCAACAACCAGGTCGGCTTCACCGCCCCGCCGGAGTCCGCGCGTTCCTCGATGTACGCCACGGACGTGGCCCGCATGATCGAGGCGCCGATCTTCCACGTCAACGGCGACGACCCCGAGGCCGTCGTGCGCGTCGCGCGGCTGGCCTTCGAGTACCGCCAGGCGTTCAACAAGGACGTGGTCATCGACCTCATCTGCTATCGCCGCCGCGGGCACAACGAGGGCGACAACCCGCAGTTCACCAACCCGCAGATGGTCGAGCTGATCGACAAGAAGCGCTCGGTGCGCAAGCTCTACACCGAGTCGCTGATCGGCCGCGGCGACATCACCATGGAAGAGGCCGAGCAGGCCCTCCAGGACTTCCAGGGCCAGTTGGAGAAGGTCTTCACCGAGGTACGGGACGCCACCGAGGCGCCCGCCCCGGCCGAGGTGCCGGCGCACGCGCTGCCCGGCTTCCCGGTGGCCGTGGAGACGGCCGTCTCCGAAGAGGTCGTCAAGCGGATCGCCGACTCCCAGGTCAGCCTCCCCGACCAGGTCTCCGTGCACCCGCGGCTGCTGCCGCAGTTGCAGCGCCGGGTGTCGATGGTCGAGGACGACACGATCGACTGGGGCATGGGCGAGACGCTCGCGTTCGGCTCGCTGCTGATGGAGGGCACCCCGGTCCGGCTCGCCGGCCAGGACTCCCGCCGCGGCACGTTCGGCCAGCGGCACGCGGTGCTCGTCGACCAGAAGACCGGCGAGGACTACACCACGCTGAACTACCTCGCCCCGGACCAGGCCCGCTTCAACGTCTACGACTCGCTGCTGAGCGAGTACGCGGCGATGGGCTTCGAGTACGGCTACTCGCTGGCCCGGCCGGACTCCCTGGTGCTGTGGGAGGCGCAGTTCGGCGACTTCGTCAACGGCGCGCAGACCGTCGTCGACGAGTTCATCTCCTCCGCCGAGCAGAAGTGGGGCCAGTCCTCCGGCGTCGTGCTGCTGCTGCCGCACGGCTACGAGGGCCAGGGCCCGGACCACTCCTCGGCCCGTATCGAGCGGTTCCTGCAGCTCTCCGCGCAGAACAACATGACCGTCGCGATGCCCACCCTGCCGTCGAACTACTTCCACCTGCTGCGCTGGCAGGTCCACAACCCGCACCACAAGCCGCTGGTGGTCTTCACCCCGAAGTCCATGCTGCGGATGAAGGCGGCGGCGTCGCGGACGGCCGAGTTCACCTCGGGCGGCTTCCGGCCGGTCATCGGCGACGACTCCGTCGACCCGGCGGCGGTCCGCAAGGTCGTCTTCTGCTCCGGCAAGGTCTACTACGACCTCGACGCCGAGCGTCAGAAGCGCGGCGCCACGGACACGGCGATCGTCCGGCTGGAGCGGCTGTACCCGCTGCCCGGCGCGGAGATCCAGGGGGAGCTGGCCCGCTACAGCGGTGCCGAGAAGTTCGTCTGGGCCCAGGAGGAGCCGGCCAACCAGGGCGCGTGGCCGTTCATCGCGCTCAACCTGGTCGACCACCTGGACCTGATCATCGGCTCCGGGCCGGTGCCGAACGCCGACCGGCTGCGGCGGGTCTCGCGTCCTTCGTCGTCCTCCCCGGCGGTCGGCTCGGCCAAGCGCCACCAGGCGGAGCATGCCCAGTTGACGGCCGAGGTCTTCGACCTCTGAGTCCCCGCGGGGTACGGGCCGGGCCCGTACCCCGCAACGGCACCGGGGAAGGGCCCCGCACGCGCTGCGTGCGGGGCCCTTCCCCGGTGCGGGGGCGCACCCCCGCGGTCGCGCTTACGTCGGCTGCGGCTCGAAGTCCCAGTACGGGCGCTCCCGCCGGCGCGACGCGATGGTGTGCGGGTGGTCGGCACCCAGCGTGTCGCTGAGGACCTGCATCGCCTCCCGCTCGACCTTCTTCGCCTCCTGCGAGCGGCGCTGCGACCGCAGGTCGTCCGCGAGGGCCATCATCGCCGACAGTGCCATGGGGTGCTGAGTGCCGAGGACCTCTCTGACCGTGTCCAGCGTCTGCCGGCTCAGCTCCTCGGCGTGGTCCGGCGCGTCCAGCCGGTTGCGGGCGGCGGCGGCGTTCAGCGCGCACCCCAGGGTCCACGGGTGTGCGGGCCCGACGGCGGCCGTCATGCGGGTGAGCGCCAGCTCCGCGATCTCGGACGCCTCCTGCCAGTCGCCGGTGGGCCACAGGGCGAGCCCGACGTTACCGAGGGTGCCGGCGGTGTACGGGTGCTGCTCGCCGAGCATCGCCTCGTACCGCCGGTTGACCGACTCGGCCAGCTCCCGCGCGCGCTGCAGGTCGCGGTGCTCGCGCAGGAAGGTGGCGTAGTCCGCCTCGACCATCAGGGTCTCGGGGTGCCGGGGGCCCTGGACCTGGGTGAATCGCTCGACGACCGACTCCATGAGGGTGTCGGCCTCATTGAGCCTGCCCAGCCTGCGCAGGCAGAGCGCGAGATTGTGCTCGGCGCGCAGCGTCTGCGGGTTGTGCCTCCCCCTGACCTGCCGGTGCAGCTCGGCGTTGAGGCTCTGCCCGGAGTACGCCTCCTCGTACCGGCCGAGGAGGCGGAGCATCCAGGCGTAGTGAATGCCGGACACCATCGTGTGGTAGTGCTTGGCGCCCAGCCGCTTCTCGCGAAGGCTCAGCAGGCGGCGGTGGAGATCCAGCGCCTCGCGGTACCGTCCCAGCAGGCCCAGGGTGAGGGCGTAGTTGCCGAGCGGCGACATGGTGCGCGGGTGCTCGGGGCCGAGGAGGCCGGCGTACTTGGCGCGGACGTCGTCGAAGAGGTCCCGGGCCGCCTCGAACTCGCCGAGGCCCATCAGTGCGCCGCCCAGTCCGTTCCGGGCGCGCAGCAGGTCCGGGTCCTCCGGGTCGCGGACGGGGACGAGGACGTCGACCAGTTGGCGCCCCGCGGCCTCGGACTCGCGGAAACGGCCCAGGTTGCGCAGGGCCTCGGCATGCCGGTGCACCAACGTGATCATGGGCCGGTGGGTGGGCTCCATCCGCACTGTCCAGTGGGACAGGGCCAGCTCGGACATCCGCAGCGCGGTGCGGTACTCACCGCGCGTGATCAGGTAGTCGATGCAGTGCAGCACCAGCTCCTGCACGGCCGGGTCGGAGCTCTCCATCGCGCCGGCCGGCTCCAGGTGCGGCAGCAGCTCGGCGTACCGTCCCCACTCCCGGGTGTCCAGGGGGCGGCGGGGGTCCGCCGCGGCGAGGATGCGGCATGCCGTGGCGGAGAGTACTTCGCGCTCGTCCTCGGGGAGGTCGCTCTGCAGGAACCGGTGGTACAAACGGTGCATCTGAACCTTTTCCACCTCGGTCTCCGGCGACTGCTCCGACAGGTAGTCGATCGTGACTGCGGTGGACTCCGACAGCCGGCGCAACGCGGAGTGCCAGCTGATGGGGTCGTTCGCCAGCTCCGCCAGGTGCGGCGGCAGCTCGTCGCTGCGCTCGACGATGCGGGACACCGGAATGCTGTCCGGGGAGAAGAACGCGAACAGGTTGAGCATCGCGGCTGCCGCCGGGGTCTTCTCCCGCATCCCGTTCAGCGTTATCGACCAGCTCGTCAGGAAGCCCATCGGATAGTCGGAGCCGATGCTGATGCCGAACTTGCCGGGCTCCTTCTCGCGCAGCAGCTCGATGTAGTCCGCGGGCGCCATCGTGCTGGAGTCGAGCCACGCCGCGGTCTGGCTCAGCACCAGCGGCAGGTCCTGCACCGCCTCGGCGAGCCCGTCCGCCTCGGCCTCGGTCAGCCGCGGAGCGCGGCGGAGCGCGAAGGCCGTGCTCTCCGCCCGGGTGAAGTGCGGGACCTCGATCTCCTCGGCGCCGCCGCTGACGGCCCAGTCACGCGTGCGGGTGGTGATGAGCACGTGCCCGTCGCCCTCGGGGATGATGTCGTCGAGCAGCTCCATCTCGTCGGCGCTGTCGAAGACCAGCAGCCAGCGGCGGTACGGGCGGCCGGTGCGCAGGGCGTCGCGGACCCGGCGGACCCGGTCGCCGATGTTGTTGCCGACCGGGAGGTTGAGCCGTACGGAGAGGTCGGCGAGCTGCTCGCGGGCGGTCATGCGGTAGCTGGCGTTGACGAACCAGACGACGTCGTAGTCGCTGCCGAACCGGTGGGTGTACTCGATGGCGATCTGGCTCTTGCCGACGCCGGAGATCCCCGAAAGCGCGATCCGGGTGCCCTGACCGGCGGCTCCGCTGCCGGCGGAGCCGCTGGCCAGGGCGCCGTGCAGGCGCTCCAGGATGGCGTCGCGGCCCGTGAAGCGGTAGTTGCGGCGGGGCGTGTTGAAGACGACCGGCGGGTCGTTGGGAAAGCGTGGCGCGCGCTCGGGCTCGCGGTCCGGGCGGACGGGGGCGTCCGGGTCGATGCCCAGCCGGGTGAGGATACGGCGCCGGGCCTCGCCGGTCCCCAGGTCACGCAGGTCGACGGGGGCCAGGGCGGCCGCCGCGGTCGGCATCGCGGTCGCCACGGTGGCGGCGGCGAACCGGTGCGCGTGCTGCGGAATGACCGTGTGCAGCGCGTCGTTCCACTCGTCCTCACTGCGCGGGCCCAGACCGAAGTACCAGTCGTCGAGGACGAGCAGGATACGGTCGGGCGCCGCCAATAACCCCGTCAGCTCGTCGACCAGCGGCCTTTCCCGCGCCGGGTTCCAGCGGAGCATCGCCGTGGGGTGTCCGAGCAGTTCGAGCTGATGGGCGATCCAGGCCGCCCACGGGCGGTTGAACCCCGCGTAACTGATGCTGATGGGCTCGGCCATGCGACCGTCTCCCTCCACAGTCCCGGCAGCCTGTATCTCTCGCACAGTATCCCATCTGGCTGCCCGTCAGCTCACGCACGGCGGTGCCGCGGGCACTCTTCGTTCGTGCGTCACGGCGGCGTCCAGCCGGTGGGCGACATGCCGGATGAGCTGTTCCAGATCCGTGCAGTACACGGACGGGTTGCGGAACCCCTCGCCGGCGCGGTAGCGGTGCGCGTAGTTGCCGCCGCCGCACACCCGGACCACCGGGCAGCGCCTGCACTGCTCGGCCAGCGCGTGCAGGCCCAGTTGCCGGGCGGCGACGCCGGGGTGGTTCAGCGCCTCGTCGAAGGAGTTGCCGAAGACGTCCAGGCCGGTGCCCGAGGCCCCCTCGTAGACGGATTTGAGCGAGTCGACCTGCTCGATGGCCCCGTCGGTCTCCACCACCAGCGCCGTGACCGGCGACAGGCCCACGGCTTCCGTGCCGCTCGGCCGGCCCAGCAGCAGCCCGAGGATCTCGGTGAACAGCCGCACCCGCGGCGACGGCCGGGGCAGGTCCCACCACAGGTCGAAGACCTCGCAGAGCCAGTCGCCGTACGGTGTGGGGCCGCCGCCGGGCACCGGGGCGGGGGGCGGGGCGGACCAGTTGGCGTGCGGCAGCAGGAAGTCCAGCACGGGCGGCCGGAGGGAGCACAGCGAGTCCAGCACGGCGCCCGGCGAGGCCGTCACGTCCACCGTGCAGAGGATGCCGCCGTAGCTCTCGGGGTGCCGCTGCAGCAGCCGCGCCGCACGGGACAGCGCGGGCCAGGAGGGCCGTCCGGCGTGGTCGACGCGGCGGCTGTTCAGCTCGGGGGTGCCGCCGTCCGCGCTGAGGCCCACGCGGATGCCGCCGGCGGCGAGCGTCTCCAGTGCGGACTCGGTGAGCAGCGTGCCGTTGGTCTGCACGCCGGCGACGAGGGTGCAGTCGGCCGGCAGGGTGGCGCGTACCTGCGCGGTCTGCCGGACCAGCGAGGCCGCGCCGGCGAGCAGCGGCTCGCCGCCGTGCAGTTCGACGCGGACCCGGCGCAGCCCGTGGGCGCGCACGTGCTCGGCGATGCGCTCGGCGGCACGTCGGGTGGTGGCCTCCGGCATGCGCGCCGGGCGGCGGCGCCAGCCGCTGTCGGCACCGTGGTACACGTAGCAGTACGTACAGGCCAGGTTGCAGCGGCTGTGCATCTTGAGAATGAACTGCCGAAACGGTACGCCTCGTACCCCCGAGGCGCGGAGCCTGCCGACGTCCAGCAGCCGCCCCGGCCACGGAGCCTCCTCTTCCGCGCCCGTGCTTCCGTAGCCCATGCCGCTCCCCGGTCCCCCGAATCTGGACGGTGACGGACCGCCGCCTTTGGATGCATGGCGCACATGTCACGCGGACGAAACCCCGTGGAAGTCCACCTGACCATTTCTGTGCGCAATCTGCCGCGATCCGGTCCCCTCTGTTCATCGACGGCGACTTTGGCGTCGGCAGGGTGGGGGCGGCGGTGATTCGGCCCGGGCGGTCGCCGGGGACCGCCCGGTCGGCTCAGCGGGTGCGGCAGTGCATACGACGCTAGTCGGCGGCAGCGTCGTTCGTGAAGTACGCGCCCGCCTCTTCCTCGGACGGCCAGTTGCGCAGCAGATGGGCGACGACCCCGGCGAGCACCGGGTGGTCGCCGCGGGCCGCGACCGCGTGCACGTCCACGTCGCTGAAGTCGGGAAGGCACGCGGTCGAGGGAACGGCTGACGGTCTCCCGTCCGGCGCCGCCGACAGGGGGTTCTCCACTCTGTACTCCTCCGGAAGGGTGTGAGAGTCCTTCCCCGAACAGTCGTGCAGCAAAACGGTCCCGGCTCAGTCGCCCGCTTCGAGGGTACGGATCTGCTCGCGGGTCAGCACCGCTCCCGCGCTCTCCGTCTGCTCCGCCCGGCTCCACTGCTCCCAGGCGTCCCGGTACGCCCTGAGCGCCGCCGCGCGCCCCGCGGTCGGCTCCAGCATCTGCCCCCGCCTGTGGTGGGCGCTGGCGGCATCCGCGCTGTCGCCGGCCTCCTCGGCCAGGAGCGCCGCGCGCCGGTAGCAGTCCGCCGCCCGCTCCTGCCGCTGCCGGAACTCGGTCCGGATGTCGAGCAGGAGCTGGACGTCCCCCAGCTCCAGCCACGCCTGGGCGCGCACGCGCGCGGGGGCGTCGTCCTCGCGCGCGGCCCCTTCCAGCACCCACTCGGCCTCGTACAGGTCGGTGCGGGTGCCGGACGACTCGTACCGCATGCGCAGGGCCCGGCCGAAGAGCAACTGCCGCCGCGGCAGGTCCGGATGGCGCTGCGGCGTCTCCGCCAGCACCTCGCGCAGCACCGGCACCGCACGCCCGCGCAGGCCCGCGTCGTCCGGGGCGAGCTGGGCGCGGCGCATCAGCAGCTCGCCGTGCTCGGTCAGCACCTCCCCGTACAGGGCCGCGCCCGGCGGCAGCAGCGCCAGTGCGTCCTCCAGCCAGCCGTCGGCCTCGGCCAGCAGCTCGCGGCCCCCGCCGCGGGCGAACTCCGCGATGCGCACCTGGGCCTTGCGGCGCAGGCTCTGCGCCTGCAGCCGGTAGTCGTCCAGGGCGGCGGCCAGCCGCCCGGCCCGGTCGAGCGCGGCCAGTGCGCGGCCCGCGCCCGCGTCGCCGGCCGCGGTGGTGTTGGCGTCCGCCAGGTCGAGCAGGGCCTCGCACTCCTGCCGGCGCAGTTCGGGGCCGCCCTCCATGCGCAGCAGGTCGACGCCGGTACGCAGGTCGGCCGCCGCGCGCAGCCCGTACGCCCGGGTCTCGTCCACCGTGCGCTCCGCCTGGGCGCGGCCCAGGGTGACCCGGCCGCGGGCGAGGAACAGCCGCGCGGGCACCAGCTCCTCGTCCGGCCAGCCCGCCAGCAGCTCGTCTATCGTCTCCTCGGCCTCGTGCAGCGCCGCGCCGTCGCCGGTCAGCGAGTGCAGCCGGCGCAGCACCTCGGCGAGCAGCCCGCCGCGCTCCTGCCGGGCGGCGTGCGTGGTGACCAGGGCGCGGCTGTCGCGCAGTTGCACGGCGGAGGCGCGGAGCGCCGCGACGGCCATCTCGTGCTCGCCGTCGGCCGCGCGCTCGCGGGCCACCTCCCACATCACCTCGGCGTACGTGAGCCGGTCACGCAGCGGCGGCGCCCCGGCCGCCGCCGGCGCGCCGCCGCCCGCGGCTGCTTCGGAGCCGTCCGCGGCCAGCGCGCTACGCGCCCACTGCTCGGCCTCCGCCAGCGCGTCCGGCTCACGCAGCCGCTGCCAGTGCAGCAGGAGCGCCCGCGCCAGCAGCCCCTGCTGCGCGGTGTCCCGCTCCTCGACGACCGCGCGGCGCAGGGCCCGCACGGCGTCCAGCAGGTCGCGGACGCTGCGGCTGTCCTCGTACTGGCGCAGCAGCTCCGCGCCGCCCGCCTCCGCCGGTCCGCGGAAGGCGGGCTGGAAGGCGCGCAGCACCTGCTCGGAGACGCGCGCGAACTGGTCGGGGACCTTGCCCTCGCCGAGTTCGGGCTCACGGTCCTCGCCGGAGAGATACGCGACCGCGACGGCGGGAAAGTTGCGCGCGCCCTGACCGAAGGTCCGCTCGATGTACAGCGAGCAGTGCTTGAGCACGAGCGCCGCCTCGCCGTGGCTGAGCCGGCGCAGCAGCAGCTCGCGCACGCCCGGGCGGAAGTCGAACCACGGGTCGTCGCCGACGGGTTCGGGCGCCGGCTGACGCGCCCCTCCGCGCGCCGGTTCACGCGCCACGACCAGCTCGCTGAGCAGGATCTCGGCGGTCTCCGCGGGCCCGGTGTCCGGGAACAGCGCGCGCTGGACCAGCCGGATGACCGGCAGCACCAGGGGCACGGCGGCCAGGTGGATGGCCAGCAGCCGGGCCGCCGGCGAGGCCGTCGCGTCGAACGCGGCGAGCGTGGCCGCCGGGTCGGGGCGTTCGTCGGCGGTGCGGGCCGCCGCGGCCGGGGCGGCGGCGTGGTCGCGGCACACCCAGCCCGCGGCGCCGGGCAACGACAGGCCCTCGCCGGCGGCCAGCAGCCGGGCCCAGGTGCCGACGGCGGCCGGCTCGGGGGCGAGCACGGGCAGCGGTCGGGCGCCGGCCGGGGGGACGTCGCCGCGGGTGCCGGCGCGGAAGTCCAGCGTCGGGTACGGGCCGGGGTGCCGGACGAGCAGGCCGGGCAGCGCGGCGAAGGGCATCTCGCGCCACCGCCGGTGCGGCAGCGGCTGGACGACGGCCACGGGGGCGGTGCCCAGCCAGCCGTGCAGCATCCGCTGCATCCGGCCGTCGGCCCACATCGGGCCCGCGCAGTCGCTGAGCACGAGCGTCAGCCGCCGCCCGCCGGGGTCGTGCAACTGGCCGGCATCCCCCAGCATCGACGGCCGGCCCTGCTCGCCGGTACAGCCGACACCGCCGTCCGGCAGCGGGTACAGGCGGTGCACGGTGACATCGCGGAAGGCGCCGGAGCGCTCGGCGACCGTCCGCAGGTCCTCCAGCAGCCGGCTCCACACCTCCATGGCGGGCGAGGCGTCCATGAGCAGTTGGAGGGTGGCGCGCCGGCGGGGCGTACGCAGCACGGGGATGACGAGGTCGGCCCGCGCGCTCAGCTCGGCGGTCTCGTCCTCGTCCAGCTCGCCGGGCGCCACGGCCGCGACGCGCGGCTGGTAGCGCCGCAGGGGGCGCAGCGCGCGCTGCAGCGACACCAGGGCGGGCAGCGCGGGCGGCTCCGGCACGCCGACGCGGCCGAGCTGCCGGTACCCGGGGCCGTCCACGGCGTCGGGCACCCGGGTGCCCGGGAGAAATCCCGGGCCCGCGGCGAGTCCCACGCGCCGCTCGGGCACGGTGTGAGCCCCCGCGCCGGTCGTGCCGGAGGCGTCGTCGGGGCCCTCGGCGCGCCGGGTGCCACGGCCTTCGGAAGCGACGGCGGCATCGGGAAAAGTGGCTGATTCCCTATGGGTCGCCACCCCCGCCCCGTCGGCGCGCGGATCCGTCCCGGGCGCCGGCCCCGCGCTGCGCGCGAGCTCGTCGGCAAGCCACAGGACGTCGGCGAGGCCGCGGGCGTCCGGGGGCAGTCCGGCGGCCAGGAGCCGGCCGACCAGTTCCTCGGCCTTCTCCTGCCCGTCCTCGCACCCGAGCCCGCGCCCCGCCATCGCGCTCACCGCGGCCTGTTGATGGGCCGCATCAGCTCCTCGGTCACGCGCCGGGCGGAGCCGTCCGCCTGATCCCAGTCGGCCTGCCGGGTCAGCTCGATGGCGTTGAGCAGTTGGTCCACGGCCCGTACGTCGCCGGGTCCGGCGGCCAGGAAGCGGTCGATCAGCTCCGCGAACCGCTCGTCGTCGCCGTCGGGGAAGTGCGCCCGCACCATCCCGGTCAGCCGCGCCCGGTCCGGCACCGGCAGTTGCAGTTCGATACAGCGGCGGCGCAGCGGCGCCGGGAACTCGCGCTCCCCGTTGCTGGTGAGCACGATGAACGGGAAGGCCCCGCAGCGCACCCGGCCGCCGCGCACGGGCACTTTCGTACCGTCGTCGCTGAGCACCTCGACCACCGGCGCCCGGTCGGCGATCCGCTCCAGCTCGGGGATCGTGAACTCGCCCTCCTCCAGCACGTGGAGGAGATCGTTGGGCAGGTCGATGTCGCTCTTGTCCAGCTCGTCGACGAGCAGCACGCGCGGGCGCGCGGAGGGCAGCAGCGCGGTGCCGAGCGGCCCGAGGCGCACGTAGCGCCCGATGCCGCCGCCGGGCTCCGCGGAGGCGGCCTCGTCCGCGGTGTCGGGCCGCCGGGCGGCCCGTTCGAGCTGGGCGTCCTGGAGGCGGCCGATGGCGTCGTAGGCGTACAGGCCGTCGCGCAGCGTGCTGCGGCTGACGATCGGCCAGGTCAGGACCCGGCCGAGGCCCAGCTCGTACGCCACCGAGTGCGCGAGCGTGCTCTTGCCGCTGCCGGCCTGCCCGGTGACGAGCAGCGGGCGGCGCAGATAGAGCGCGGCGTTGACCATCTCGCACTCGCGGGTGCTGGGCCTGTGGTGGCTGGCCTCGCGTCGTCGCTGGCCGAGTCTGCGCTCGGACGAGGGTTCCAGCGCGGCCGGCGGAGGCACCGGTGGACCGCCGTCGAATTCTCGCCAGGGAGGCGGTGCCGGCAATCTCTCCATACCGTCGTGGGGGGCGCCGGTGCCTCGGTAGATGAGCCACTCGCTCACGTCGTAACCCCTTGTCGCCGACCGGGCAGCGGGCTTGCCCCACTGTCTGCCCGGCGACGGACGAGGGCAACCCTCACGGGGATAAGAGGCTAGCCGGGCGCACAGACGCCGGGTGCCGAATCGGCCAATCCGCGTGGTGGCGGGCCGGTTTCGTCCAACTGGGCATGGGGTGCGCGAGGTTCGCCCCCGGCGCACGTGGACGCCCGCGCGCCGTTCACCCGTTCACCGGCCAACTCACCCATTCACCACCACCCGTACGCCCTTCACGCCCCCCGTCGCGGGGCGTACGACCGCATCCGCCGGCGCACATTCCACGCCACCGCCCCGGGCGCGAGCGCCGCCGCGCCACCGCCCCCGACGGCATCACCCGCGCACGTCCCACGCGTCCCGATGAACCCACGCGCCACTCGCTCAACGCGCGCCACACACGCGCCAGGACCCGATGACGTCACCCGCGCACAGCCCCTGCGCGCCTCCCGGCGTACCCACGCGGCCGTGGCTCAACGCGCGTCACACACACGCCCCGCCCGGCAGGTCAGCCCCCGGCGCCGATCGCGTCGTCCGCGTCGTCGTAGAAGAGGATCACGTCCGCCGCGCACCCCCGGCCGGATTCCAGCGCCTCCCTGCGCACCTCGTGCAGCCGCTCGGGCAGGTCCCGCACGACCGTTCCCGTACCGTCGGCCAGCAGCGCCGCCAGCTCCTCGTGGTACGCCTCGCACGCCTCGTCGCACTCCTCGCCCTCGTGGCCACCCGCGCGCCACAGCGCCACCGCCGTGCCCTCGTCGAGCAACTGCCCCACGACCGCCGCCCGCACGCCGGCGCCGCCCAGGGCGTGGCAGAACACCGGCACCGCGCCGTCGCCGGCCCCGCGGCCCCAGTCCGGCGGCTCGGCCCGTACCAGCCGCTGCCGCGGCGCCCGGCTCATCCGCCGCCACCGGTCGCGCCAGAGCGGCTCCGGTTCCGGCCCGGCGCGCGCCGCGTCCCGGTGCACCACCGGCCGCACCGTGCCCGCGGGCGGACGTCCGGCGGTCGACCGGCCGGACACGGGCAGCTCCCAGCGGTACGTGGGCTGGGCCTGCCGCTCCTCCGGCAGCGCCACCTCCAGCCGCACCCGCGTCTGCGCCTCGGCATCGGCCCCGAGCAACTGCGGCGCCAGCGCCTGGAGCACCTGCTCCTCCGCCTCCTCGAACGACCCGCCGGCGTACGACTGGTCGAGTGCGACGTGCTCCCACTCCCCCTTGCCGTAGCCGCGCCGCACGGTCCAGTTGTAGCGGGGCACCGTGGGTGCGGCGGGGTCGAGGAACGGCAGCTTGTCGAACGTGACGAGGACGCTCACCGGCGCCCGCCGTACCGCGTGGATCTCCCGCCGCTGGCGCGGCGTCAGCTCCCCCGCGCGCTCCGCGACCCAGGCTTCGAGGGATTCGACGGCGGTACGCACCCCGGCGTCGGCGCTCGCGCCGGGGTCGGCGGCGGCCTCACGGGCCACGAGCTTGAGGTACAGCAGCATGTCGCGCAGCGCGCGCTCCGGTGCGGCCTGCCGGTGCAGCAGCCCGTGGCCGTCGCGCCAGTCGCGCAGCCGCCGGGTGCCCAGCGGGCGGCCCTGGATGTCGAGCACGTGGTGCACCAGCCGTTCGACGACCTCCGGGTCGCGCGGCGCGGGCAGGTCGGCGAGCCGCCACAGCGCGCTGAGCCGGTCCAGCGCGCCCCAGGCCCCGAACCGCGGCGGGCCCAGCGCGCGCTGCAGGTCGGTCCAGGAGGTGCGTTCGTCGTCCATGCCGTGGTGGCGGTGCCAGTGCCAGGCGTCGTGCAGCCGCATCAGCTCGCGGTACGGCTCGGGGCCCAGGCCCTCCGCACCGGGCAGCAGGTGTTCCGGCGAGAGGGCGTGCAGCTCGTCGAGGGACACGGCGGTGCCGCCGCCGGTGCCGCTGCGGTAGCGGGCCTTGACCACCCCGACGACCTCGCCGCGGCCGAGGTGCAGCACCGGGCCGCCGGAGGCGCCCTTCCGGATCGGGGTGGGGGTGCCGAGCAGGATCTGCTGCCCGTTGCGCCCGGCGAACTCGGCGCTCAGCAGGGCCGCGTCGGGCCCGTCGCCGCTCCCGGCGCCGGCGCGCCCGTGGGCGCTGAGGAGGACGGCCTGGTCGAGGAAGTCCTCGTAGCGGTCGCCGAGCCAGACGGGTTCGCTGCCCGCCGGCGGCCGGGCGGGCCCCTGCTGGCCGGGCTGCCCGGGCGGACCACCCCCCTGAGCGCCGATGAGCCCCCCGTGCGGGAGCCCGTACCGCGCGTCGCCCCGGGGGCCCTCGCCCCCGCCCGCCCCGTCGGCCCGCGCCGGCAACAGCCGTACCAGGGCGAGATCCGGCCCTACCTGCATCACCGCTTCCGCGAATGTCTCGTCGCGTACCTCCGGGTCGCGGCCCATCCGCGCGGCCGTGCTGTCCGGCGACGGCATGCTGTACTCCACCCGCCCCGGCACCGTACGCCCGCCCACGACCACGCCGATCAGCTCGCCCGGCGCCGTACCGCGCCGCCAGCCGTCGGGATGGACGAAGACGTGCGCGCAGGTCAGGACCCACTCCGGCGCGACGAGGAACCCGCTGCCCCACAGCGACCCGTCCCCCGACCCGGGCGCCGCCCGGATGTCGACGGTCGCCGCGGCGGCGAGTGTGCAGAGCTGGTGACGCGCGTAGTCCGCGGATTCGCTGCTCTCGATGGGAACCCTCATACCGGTGCAGACGTCGCGGAAGACGGGCCGGATGCACCAGATGCAGCCGTATCGGGCGCGGCCGTCGAGGCGGCCGGGGCCGCCGTTCCGCCGGGCTCGGCCGGCCGGGCGCCGGGCTGCCAGGTCAGCGTGACCGACAGTTGCGCCGTGGTGCTCGCGTCGGCCAGCAGCGCGATCGCCTTTCCGGTTCCCGCGGAGATCTCCACGCCGAACGTCACACTCACCTCGTGCGGCGCGGCGGCGGCGGTCGCCGCACGTACGGAGGCGGCCACTCCGCCGACGAGGGGCGCGAAGCCGGCGAGCCGGGCGGTCATCCGGCCCCAGTCGGCGACGGGTTCGAGGTCCGCGTCGTCTGCGCCCACGTCAGCGGCGGCGACGTCTTCGGCGTCCGCGTCGAGGTCCGCGAGGCCGGCGTCGGGTTCGACGTCCCACCCGGCGCTCCGGCGGGCACCCCCGGGCGCCGGCACCGTCGCCCGCGACCCCGCCGCGACCCGCTCGTCCAGCGGCGTCGCCCGGACCCACACCTCGGTGCCGTCCGGCAGAGTCACGCGCTGCGGAAGGTTGCCGCTCATCCGATTCCCCCGACTACGCTGGGTGGCCAATACACCGAGATTAGTCCGCCGGACCACCGCCCCGCGACGGTACCCGCGGCTGCGCGCCGGTCGTCCCCCGTGGTGAGCGATACTGAACCGGTCACTTCCCCCTTCCGGAGCACCCACCATGTACTTCACCGACCGCGGGATCGAGGAGCTGGAGAAGCGGCGCGGCGAGGAGGAGGTCACCTTCGAGTGGCTTTCCGAGCAGTTGCGCACGTTCGTCGACCTGAACCCGGAGTTCGAGGTTCCGGTCGAGCGGCTGGCCACATGGCTCGCCCGCCTCGACGACGAGGACGAGGAGTAGCCGGCGCGGCCGGCCGGCGGCGCGGGGCTCGCGCTTGACTTCCGCACACCGCGATATATCGTGTCTCATCAGATACGCGATATGTTGCGTTGGGGCGTGAGCGCTCGCCAGAGCCCGAGTCAGGAGGCCGTGGATGCCGGTGCAGCTTGTGGCCGATCCCCAGACCCTCGCTTTCGAAGAGCCGGTCACGGCCCTGAAGGTGCGGATCGTCAACGGAGCCGTGCACGTCGTCGGAACCCCCGATGACACCGGCCGGCCGGGCGCGGCGCGGCTGGAAGTCAGCGAGATCGAGGGCCCGCCGCTGCGCGTCTCCCTGGAGAACGGCGAGCTGACGGTCGCGTACGAGGACCTGCCCTGGCGCGGCTTCCTGAAGTGGCTCGACCGCAAGGGCTGGCGCCGCCGCGTGGTCGTCTCCCTCGCCGTACCCGCCGCCGCCCGCGTCGAGGTGGGCGTCGTCGGCGCCGACGCGGTCGTCTCCGGCATCACGGGCCGTACGGACGTACGCGGGGTCAGCGGGGGAGCCACCCTGGTCGGCCTCTCCGGCCCGGTCCGCGCCGACACGGTGTCGGGGGAACTGGAGGCCCAGGCCCTCGAGGGCGACCTGCGCTACAACTCCGTCTCCGGCCCCCTCACCCTCATCGACGGCGCCGGCGGCAACGTCCAGGCCGACACCGTCAGCGGCGACATGGTCATCGACCTCTCCCCCGCCGCCCGCGCCGCGGACGTCCGCGTCCACACGGTCTCCGGCGAGATCGCCATACGGCTGCCCGAGGAGCCTGACGTCGAGGTGCACGCGACCACGACGAGCGGCGCGGTCTCCAACGCCTTCGCGGCACTGGACGTCAGCGGCCACTGGGGCGCGAAGTCCGTCGAGGGCCGCCTGGGGACGGGCAAGGGGGCGCTGCAGGCGACCACCGTCTCCGGCGCCCTCGCCCTGCTCCGCCGCCCGCCGGGGGCTGACGAGGAACGGGACGACGCGCCGGGCGGCACGCCGGGGGACGTACCGGGGGACGCGCCGGAGGACGTACCGCCGGGCGGCGCGACCGGCCCGGCCGACAAGAAGGTGTTCTGACATGGCCCCCGTCTTCGCCCACGGCCGGCTCCGGCTCTACCTGCTGAAGCTGCTCGACGAGGCCCCCCGCCACGGCTACGAGGTGATCCGCCTCCTCGAAGAACGCTTCCAGGGCCTGTACGCACCCTCCGCCGGCACCGTCTACCCCCGGCTCGCCAAACTGGAGACCGAGGGCCTGGTCACGCACACCTCCGAGGGCGGCCGGAAGGTCTACGCGATCACCGACGCCGGCCGCGCCGAACTGGCCGCCCGCCAGACGGAACTCGCGGAGCTGGAGCTGGAGATCCGCGAGTCCGTCGCCGAACTGGCGGCCGAGATCCAGGCGGACGTCAGCGGCACGGCCAGCGACCTGCGCCGCGAGATGCGCCAGGCCGCCAAGGAGGCGCGCACGCCGGGCGGCGCGCGCGGCGCGAACGCCGGGGAGAAGGAGTCGTGGCGGCAGGCGAAGGAGGAGTACAAGCGGGCGAAGCAGGAGTTCAAGGAGCAGGCCAGGCGCGCGAAGGACGAGACGCGGCGGGCCCGGCAGGACGCGGAGCAGGCGCGCAGGCACGCGCGTGAGACGCAGGAGCGGGTGCGCAGCGAGGCGGAGCGGATCGCGCGGCAGGTGCAGGAGCAGGTGCAGACGCGGGTGCGTACCGGCGACTGGCAGGGCGGCCTGATGGACGGCCTGGCGGAGCTGACGCGGGAGCTGGGGAACCTGGGCGGCTTCGGAGGCCGCGGTACGGACGGGGGGACGGGTCCGGGGACGGACGCGGGCGCGGGACCGGGGCCGGGGCCGGGGGCGGGTCCGGGGCCCGGCGCGGGCGGGGCCTCCGGCACGGGTCCGGAGGCCGCCTCTCCGTCCGACAGGATCGCGGACGCGGCTGCCCCCACCCCGCCCTCCGGCGGGTTGCACACGGGCCCGGGAACCACGGGCATGGACGGCGTCAGGACGCCCTGGCCGCCGTACGTCAAGCCGGACCCCGCCGACACCCCGGAGTGGGCCGAGGAGGACACCCCGCAGGACGCCACCCCCGCCGAGCTGGCCCGTGAACTGGAGCGCCTGCTCGACCGGTTCCGTGACGACGTCCGCGACGCCGCCCGCGACAACGGCGTCTCGCCGGACCAGCTCCGCGAGGCCCGCCGCCACCTGTCCACGGCGGCGGCGCATCTCACGGCACTGCTGCGCATGGGCGGCGGTGAGGGAGGCGGCCGAGGCGGCGGCAGAGACGGCGGCAGAGACGGTGGCGGGGGTGGCCGGAAGGGCTGAACTGCGGGGCGCCGCCGACGTCTTGAAATGTACGCGGTGGTGTGCGAAAAAGGTCTGGACCTTTGCTTCGCACGATGAGAGGCGTCCCTGTGAGGCCCACCCCCACGCTCGCCGCGCTGAGCACCACCGCCGCCTGCCTCCTGGCCCTGACCGCGACCTCCTGCAGCTCGGACAGCGGCGCCGCCGCCGAACCGCCGGACACGCCCACCGTGCCGACCGGCGTCACCGTCTATACGAGCACGTCCACGTCGGTGCACGTCATGTGGAACAAGGCGGCGGAGGCGGAGAACGTACGGCGGTACGAGGTGTATCGCAACGGCAAGAAGATCCAGAACGTACCGGCGGCGAAGCACATGATCGACGTCACCGGCCTCAAGCCGTCGTCCTCGTACACCTTCTCCGTACGCGCCCGGGACGCCGGCGGAAAACTCTCCGCCCCCGGCCGGGCCGCCCCCGTCACGACCCCTTCGGCGGACGCCGACGACAGCAAGCCCCCGACGCGGCCGGCGAGTCTCCGGGCCCGCGCGGACGGCCCCCGTTCGGCGACCCTGACCTGGACGAAGGCGAAGGACGACAAGGAGGTCACGTCCTACGACATCTACCAGGAGGGAACCAAGATCCACAGCGTCGGCGGCACGGAAACCACCGCGGCGGTCACCACCCTCCGCCCCGACACCCGCTACACCTTCACGGTCAAGGCCCGCGACGCCGCCGACAACTCCGGCCCGGCCAGTCCGTCCGCCACCGTCACGACGCAGTCGGAACCGGACGGCAAGGCAGGCGCGGAGGTCCCGACCGACCTCCAGGCGACGGCCCGCAAGGACGCCGGCGTGTGGAACCTCGACCTGGTGTGGAACGCCCCGAAGGCGGGCGGGGACATCACCGAGTACGAGGTGTACGTGGACGGGAAGTTCGGATCGAAGCTGGTGCTGGGTGAGTCGGCACCGAAGGACACGGGACGGATCAGCCTGCCGTTGGAGAAGGGGAAGGGGACATACGCGGTGAAGGTGCGGGCGAAGCTCTTGGACGGGAAGTGGGGCCCGTTCACGAAGGAAGTGAAGGCGACGGCGGGCGGGTAGCAACGGCGGCGTGCGGTTCGCCGGTCGAGGGCGGAGTGACCCGGGTACGCGGGACCGGGGTGGGGGGGGGGTGGGGTGCAGGAGGCGGGTCGACGGCGAAGCCGCCACGGCCCGCCGGGGCCCGCCGGGGCCGGGACCGTGAGGGCCGGAGGGGTAGGGAGGCCGCCAGGCCGAGAAGGCCGCCAGGCCGAAAAGCCGCCAGGCCGAAGTATGTCGGGCCCAAGTACGGGCCGAAGGGTGTCGGGCCAAGGTTGGCCGGGAGGCCGGAAGGCCGGAAGGCCGGGGCACCGCGAAATCGAGGAGGCCGCGGAGGTCGGGGCGCCGCAGGGCCGGGGCGGCCGACTGGCCGTGACGGCCGGAGGAGCCGGGCCGCCCCGCCGGGAGGCCGGGGCACCGCCGGGGACCACGTCCCCCGCACGCCCGCCCAAGGGTATGCGCCCGCTCTGACAGTGGGCCCGGGTCACCGGCGCCGACGGCCGGCCGGCGTGGTGGGTGAAGCGGGTGCGGGGGTACGCGCCGAGCGGAACGGCAGTTAGCTGAGCGGACCGGTGCCCGGGGGTACGCGCCGGGGTGGCCGTTGGTGCGTGGGGTCGGCCCGGTGCCGGTGAGGGCCGGGTGGGCGCCCGTCCGTGACCGAGGCGGACGTCGGTGGGTGCCGCGTCGTGGGCGCCGTTGTTCGCCCCGAAACG